>JAFRJB010000080.1 GCA_017432485.1 Clostridia bacterium | reverse complement strand
GCACCTCATTTTTAAGATTTTTCGTACAAGAACAAGGCACAAACCCCTTGGCAAGGCTGACGCCTGCCAAGGGGTTTTAACGAAGTTGTTGTGCAAAAAGATAAAAATGAGGCTTATTATCCTTATCAACACGTGGGCTTCCCAACACAACAAAAAAAGCTGCGAGATGCCCGGGCTTCTCGCAACTTTTTGCCAAATAGTTGGCAGGGTTATGGAAAAAAATCAATACAAAAGGTTTGGGGGCGGTTTCCCGCCCCCAAGGGCTATGCCCGGGACATAGCCATGACACAAGAATCCGGTTTTTATTCGCCACTTTTCCCTCATGCGGCGTTAAAAATACTCGCAATACGAACGTATTCATGTGCTTTTTGCCTTGCCTTAGGAAAAATCGGCTGCATAAAAACTGCCATGCACTTAAAATCCGATTATTTAAGATGCATTTTGGTGTTTGAAAATGCCGGTTGGCTGTCGCCAATCAAATTTGAAAACGCTAAAAGGCGCTTGAAGAACGGATTTTAAGCGAATTCCTGTGTGATGGCTATGCCCAAAGGAGTAAAAATATGAAATGAAAATATATTGCCCGGGGTCAAAGGCTCTCGCCTTCTCTCCCCGAAATATCCGGGTGATTGTATCGCCCCCGTCAGAGGCGGGACTGCCGCCTCTGACATCGGGGCATAGCCCATTTAAGGAGAACAATATGTTTCGCACGCTGTGTGCGGTATGAGCAATTTATTTTTACGGGATTGCCCGGAGCGGGGCTCCCGCCCCGGACATTTGAGGAGAAAAATGGGAGAAATATATGTGCTCAACACCCGTGAAGAAATCTAAAGAAATTTCCGGGGCGGGGTTTCCGCCCCGAGCTGTCAAAAAGGAGTAAAAAAATGAAAAGAAACTATAGGAAAAACACTTTCGTGCTTGTGAAGTTTTCACTGCTGCGCCTCGGGGAGTGGGAGTCCCACTCCCCGGGCTGTTAAAAAGGAGTAAAAATATGAAAGGAAAAATTAAAAATGAAATATTTATCTTTAAGACTTTCGTCTTATACCAATCGACTTTTCGGGGGCGGGCTCCCGCCCAAGGGCATAGCCATTACACAAGAATCCGGTTTTTATTCGCCGCTTTTCCCTAATGCTGCGTTAAAAATGCGCGCGATACGAAAGTATCCCTTTGCCTTTTGCCTTGCCTTAGGAAAAATCGGCTGAATACAAACTGCCATGCACTTAAAATCCTGTTATTTAAGATGCATTTTGGTGTTTGAAAATGCCGGTTGGCTGTCGCCAATCAAATTTGAAAACGCTAAAAGGCGCTTGAAGAACGGATTTTAAGCGAATTCCTGTGTGATGGCTACGCCCTACTAAAAAGGAGAAATTTGAAAACAATCTATCTGAAAAACATTTTGTAATGTTCAATGCTTATTAAAAGTTTATTACCGCTTTGCCGCATCCCGTTGCGCCGATTTGTTACCGGCGCAAGCTTTGGATGCTGGGTAGGAGTAACCGCATTTGGATTTAAGTTTTCCGGTTCTCAATCCATCGCTAACTGTCGGTTATTTTTTTGAGCTCTCTTCTCTTACCTTCTGACTAAAGTATAGCGCCTGAATGTGACAAAACTATAACGCTGTTGTTAAAACTGTATGAAAAGAAAGTGAACAATTTGTGAAATAAAAAAACAGAGCTTCCCTCTCGGAAAACTCTGTTTTTGTTATATCATTATTCTCTATTGATTTTAGCCGATCTTCGACCAGTTGTAGGTATTGATAAAGGTAGTCTTTTCAAGGCTTGCCGTAACCTTACCGATGCTCATCAGTTTTACATCCATCTTTGCTTCACCATAGATGAACAAAGAGGTGTGAAGCTGTACAAGGTAACCGCTGACAGGGTCAATAACTGCCACGATAGCGGAATCCTTGTAGTTAAGGTTTGCATAGTAGATTGTACCGTTGCCGCCGAAGTCGGTCAACAGGTCGCCTGCCTGTACCACACCCATGCAGTGCGCATGCGGCGTGTCGGGTGTCACCTTCGGGTCGGTCATTTCGCAAGGCGCATCCTCTAAGATGATGGTCACTTTCCAATAACCGTCGGAAAGTTCCTCAGCCTCTGCGCTCTTAACCTGAGCGTCTTCCAGCTGGCACATATAATCCTGCTCCCATGCAGGTAATGTGTTTTTCGGTGTTCTGATATCTTCGGTGGTGGTTGTTTTGTTGCCGTTCTTATCTGTACCGCCGGAGAAATCACAGGTATACTCTTCGGGCTTCGGAGAGAACGAATCAATCAATTTATTTGCCGTAGGCATTAAGCTCGGTGCCAACTCTTTACCGGTTTCATCAACAATGATGGCGCCGACTTGGATTTTTGCACCTTCCGCGATAATATCGACAGTTTGCTCTTTTGCCGCCTTTGTCGCATTGGCAACATCGGTATACAGTTTCAGAATAGAAGCCTTATCTGTGGGAAGTTTCGAGCAATCCACACCGGATTTGGAAGAAGCTTCTAACTTTTTATATTCTACATCGGAAGATTGGTCCTGCCCGTTCTTTGCCGCAAGGCAGCCGGGGCAAGTGCACTCAACCGATACTTTCTTGACCAGCAGACTGCAGCCTGTTAAGGAAAACAGCATCACAGCCGCCAGAACAATTGCAATGATTTTTTTCAACTGACTAACTCCTTTCTTGCTTTTTGGTAAATACATACCTCAATATCACATTTAAACGAATCAGCCAATTTCTGACCAGTTATAAATAATGTCGGATTTAACATTGATGGAGCCCTGTAATTCGAAGCCCATCTTACCGGTAGCATCGATCACATAATCCATGTGGTGCACCAACTGTACCAGATAACCGCTGGCAGGGTCAATAACTGCACTCAAAGTGGATTCTTTATAGTTAATCTTTGCATAGGTAATCTTTGCGGGACCGAAGCTCTTTAAGAGGTCGGAAGACTTCATAACGCCGGTAAACTTCGCTTGCGGTGTTTCGGGGTTATTGTCGGGGTCGGTAAATTCGATTTCGGTGGGCTTCACGGTGATGTTCAGCTTCCAATAACCGTCATCCAATTTTTCGATGGTAGCATCGGTAATATCGGCATCGGTCAATGCGGACATATAGTCCTGACCGCTGACGGGAAGTACATCCTTAGTGGTGGAATCGCCCTCTGAAACAGAGGAATCTTCACCGTTTACAAAGGTATACTCGTTCGTGACGCCTTCGGGAGCGAAGCTCTTAACAAGACCTTTAACGGTTTCCATTGTGCCGTCGCCTGCGGGCTTGCCGCCGGTGCTCAGAGCAGTGATATCGGTCTTAGCGCCGGGGTCGTTCTTCGAAACCTTTTGGTTGGGGGTTGCTTTGGTTGCATTGGCAACATCGTTGTACAACTTCAAGATGCCTGCCGGATCGCCGGGCATATTGGAGCAATCCACACCGGAATTGCCGTTGGCTTTAAGAGTGGTGTACTCTGTGTCGCCGCCTGCCTGTGCATTACAGTCGCAGGTACATTCGATGGTAACATTCTTGGCACAGCCGGCAAAACAACCGACTACGAGAAGTGTTACTAACAATAGAGAAATAACTTTTTTCATTTTGGGAAATCCCCTTTCATAAATTTGCTTCTTAGCTATAAACA
Organism: Clostridia bacterium; assembly: GCA_017432485.1. GTDB lineage: Bacteria > Bacillota > Clostridia > Oscillospirales > Acutalibacteraceae > RUG714. The sequence continues at coordinate 1,104 of JAFRJB010000080.1, read as the reverse complement.
TCTTTTTTTGGGCGCAAGATGCCCATAGATAAATTTATATGCAATAATAATTTATCTTATTTTATAATAAAAGTCAATAATAAAACTATCATTTTCACGCTAAAATTTGTGTTTTTTGCAAAGATTTGTAATTTCGCACAAAATATGTTATACTTTTTTGGATGAATTGCGAGGTGAAAGAACCAATGAAATTAATCTCTTGGAATGTTAACGGCATTCGCGCCTGCGCCCAAAAAGGGTTTGAAGAATTCTTTGCCGAAAGCGGCGCCGATATTTTTGCCATACAGGAAACCAAATGCCAGCCGGGGCAGTATGAACTGGAAGCGCCCGGTTATGTGCAGTATTGGAACTCCGCCGAGCGCAAAGGCTATTCCGGCGTGGCGGTTTTTGCCAAAAAAGAGCCCTTAAATGTGCGCTTCGGCATGGGCATTGAAGAGCACGATAAAGAGGGCAGAATTATTACGGCAGAGTATGACAATTTCTACTTTGTCACCTGCTACACACCCAACTCCAAAAACGAACTGTTGCGCCTGGACTACCGCATGGAATGGGAGGATGCTTTCCGCGCATTTTTGCAAAAATTAGACGCCGAAAAGCCGGTCATTTTCTGCGGCGATTTGAATGTTGCGCACCAAGAAATCGACTTAAAAAATCCCGATACCAACCACCGAAATGCCGGGTTTACGGATGAGGAAAGAGGCAAGTTTTCGGCACTGCTTGAAGCCGGTTTTTGCGACTCTTTTCGCCTGCTGTACCCCGACAAAGAGGGCGCCTATTCCTGGTGGAGCTACCGCATGCGCGCCAGAGACAGAAACGCCGGTTGGCGCATTGATTATTTTTGCGTTTCCGAGCGCATTCAAGACAAAATTACAGCCGCGACCATTCGCGCCGACATCTTCGGTTCCGACCACTGCCCGGTGGAGTTGGAAATAGATATTTAGACAAATAAGGATTTGTCGAGGTCTACGACCTCGCAAATTCTTATTTGTGCAGTCAGCGGTCAGCGGTCAGCAGTTAGCGAATGGTGGCGTTGCTACGCAACGCATTTAAATCGGGTGCGGGTGTCCCGCCCTCGGCTGGCTGCCGACTGCCGGCTGCCGACTG
>JAFRJB010000079.1 GCA_017432485.1 Clostridia bacterium | reverse complement strand
TTACTGCAATAGTTGGACATAATGGAACAATGAAAACTACTATTTTGGGAATTTTGAGTCAAACATTCACTCTTTCAAAAGATGTTAGTCCTATGTATGGTGAACAAACCATAGATGGATATAATTTCCATTCTCAGTTTAAAGAAAAGTTTAAGATGACAGAAAAAGACATTCCGGGGGAACATAAATGGCGTCTTGATCTATACGAAAATATTTACAAAAATGATAGTTTTGAAGCGCATAGTATTAGACGCGGTGGTGGTTCAAATAGCATTAGGTTCTGGTCAACTGAGGGACGCGCTGCATCAATGAACTATCCTCAAGTTCCCGCATATTATCTTAGTCTAAAAAGAGTAACCCCGATTGGTGAAGAAAAGAATATCAGTATTAATGCGGAATTGTCCGAAGAAGAAAAGGAGTTTTTGATAACTGAATATAAATCAATTTTTTCTGTTACTGCTAGTGGCGGGTTTAGTGTTGAAACTATTAGTTCAAAAAATAAGCATTCAGCAGCAATTCATTCAAATAGTTATGACGCGGTTACTATTTCGGCAGGACAGGATAATGTTGCAAAGCTTTTGTTAGCCATTCTTTCGTTTAAAAGGTTGAAAGAAAAGTTTCCTCAGGATTATAGAGGCGGAATATTGTTAATAGATGAAATAGAATCGACATTTCATCCGTTAGCACAACAGTTGTTGATTAAACGAATATACAAATATGCTAAAGACTATAAAATTCAATTTATTTTCACAACACATTCACCAAGTGTAATAAAAGCTGCTTTCCATGATAAGTATAATAGTAAGGATTCACAATTATTATATTTAAAAAGAATAGGGGAAACGGTGAAAGGTTTTAATAATCCAAAAGTTGATGAAGTAATTGCAGAACTTTCAGGAGAAGTATTGAAGCGAAAGAGAAGCAAAACAAAAATAGATGTGTATTGTGAAGATGTTATAGCAAGAAAAATAGTGTCTAATTGGTTAAATGATTATAAAAGTATGTTCAAGCTTTCTTCATGTTCTCTGGGCGCGGAATCATATATAGAATTAATAAGGGTAAAAATGGATTCAATAATAAGTTCTGTTGTAATCCTTGATGGAGACAAAAACGCACAATCAACAATGAAAAAATTAGAAAAGAGTCAAGCAAATAATGTGGCATTTTTACCTTCTAATTATTGTCCAGAAAAGATGTTTTATGCTTTTTTATATTCATTAGACGAGGAAGATTCATTTTGGGATAACAGACTTGGTCATTTTGATAAAACAAAGTGTTTTGCTGGTTTTAGTGGGCTGTTGGAAAAGAATGCTCAAACAAACGAATATAAAAAGTGGTATGAGGCTCGAAAAAACAATTTTGGTCAGAACCTAACGAAACTCTTGAATTATTGGAAAATAAAGAATCCTGAAGAATACAACGACTTTATTCAGTCATTTATTAAAGCATATAATAATGTTGCTAACAAGTGTGGAAAAGAACGGATAACTGTTGAGTAGTTATGTTTTCTTGCTTTGATTTGATTTTTTCCGGGTTTTAATGAAAGTATTTCGAAATCGTCCATTAATAACTAAAACAGATGAAAAATTATTAACTCCACCCAGTTAGGTGGAGTTAATTGCTTATATTTCTTCAATTCCGATGCTCTTTAAATAGTTATAGGTCTCATTATAATACTCTGGCAATCGGGTGTGGTCACTTTCGTTTCCCTTAGGAATGAATATCACCATGCCTTGTCTTGCGCGGGTGAGAAGGACACGATAAGTGTTTTTTAGATACAGTATTTTTTCTGCGTTTCTCATTGTATTCCACTTATTGCCGCTAAAACTGTTGTAAGTCCATTCACCATCGGTGAAGCGGAAATCGGCGTCCCATGCGACAATGGAATAGTCGAGTTCAAGACCTTGAATATCAAATTCCGTCACTACATCCTCGAGCATATAGCTTGAGCGAACATCGTCTTTGCCATTCAAAAACCAGTTGGCAACACTGATTTCGTTTTTTACGAAAATGCCTTCCGGCTTTAGGCGCAAAGCGCCACTTGAAGCAATTAAACCATAGCGCGTGGTGCCTTGGCACTGCGCTTTTACCCATTTTTTAGCTTTGTTCAAATCACGCGTGAGCACTATGGGATATTTATCTTTAATGCGTTGGTACAGTGCTTTCGCCGTGTCAGTGTCAACATCTAAAACCGCCTTCACAAAGGCCGCGATATCCGGCGTTCTGAAAGAACGCACCGAAGTGGCAAGATGTAGCTTTTCGTTTTCGTATAGGTTTAAGTTAGCAATCATGGTATCCCATTCATACTCTCGCCGATACTCTGTGTCGTTAAGTTGTGGTGTGACATATACATCCCAATTGGGAAAGGAACGGTGCAAAGCATCAAACCATTCGGGCATACCGGCTTCGCCGCTGTTGATTTCTTGACCACCGCCAACTAGGCAAATAATAACAGCCCAGTCATTGTGCCTATCCATAGTGCTGATAAGAAACTCCGGCTCACTGTAATCAAAATTGGTGACGCCTTTCTTTGTTTTCATAAAGTTGGCAATTTGTGTTTTGGTCCAAGCGCGTTGGGCTTCATCAAAAATCGCCACCCTTTCCGGCGGTCTATTATCGTTGCCGATAAAGGAATCACGGTATTTATGAATAATCTGTATGAATGCACTTGTTTCGCGCAGTGCATCTTTTTTTGTGATCTTGCTATTTCTTGATTTTGCTTGAGCAACTTTGTCGCGCGCTAACGCTTCTTGTAAAACCGTTACAAGTGGGAAGTTACCGGAAAGAAAGACGGCATGTTCACCCTCTTGCGCATTCGAGCGCTCGATTGCAACATTAAGTCCGACTAACGTTTTGCCTGCACCGGGGACGCCTGTGATAAAACAAATAGATTTGCGGTGATTTGATTTGCTGTACTCAATAATGCGATTGATTTCTTCGGTGGTAACGGTGAGATTTTCTGCGCCTGCATCGCTACGGGTGATATCGTGCACATTGTGCCCACGGTAGAGAGCTTGCGCAGCTTCCACAATGGTGGGTGTGGGGAGATATTGCGCATTTTCCCAAGCGACATAATCAAACGCGGGTTCGCTAAACTGTTGTGCTACCGTTAATATGGCGTTGCGAATATTATGAGCATTACATTTGAGCGGCTCAATGATATGATTGACTTTGTTTACCTCGCAAGGAAGCGCCTCGGCTCCTGTAGAAACCATTATCGGAACAAGCAATTTGTTGTGGCTTTCTTTTTGGAAGTTGCGTAAATCAAGCGCATAGTCATACACTTGTTCGTAGGTGCCGGAACGATACTCTGTATCGCCACATTTAAATTCTAATAAGAAAACAATATTGTTATATAAAACAACAACATCCACGCGTTTTCCCATACGCGGGATGGTATATTCAAAAATAATTCTGCCATTAAGTGAAGCAAGCTGTTCTTTTAAAACAGCGATTTCTTCTTCCCATGTGTTACTCTGTTGAATGAGGGTGTCGGCAGAAATGTTGTTTTCGTGAATGATTCCAAGTATTTCCGCATTCGATTGTTGCAAAAACTGCTCAATCGAAGCGGAATAATAACATCTTAAATTACGCATGTATGATCCTTATTCTTCGATAAACAGTTTATAGGTTTCAACATCTAATGCATCAGCAATACGTTGAATGTTTTCAAGAGAAATACTGCGGCGATAACACTCAACTGCGCTAATGTATGTGCGGTGCAATCCGCATTTTTCCGCAAATTTCTCTTGTGAAATTCCTTTTTGTGTTCTGTATTTTTTGACATTATTGCCAAAGACTTTAATAATATCCAAAAAAATCACCACCTCTAAAATTATAGCAGTGATGAATACAATAATTCTACAGACAATAAGTATCGTTTTTTTGACAAGTGATAGTTATTGATACTAATTACTATCACTCGATATTTTGTGAGTTTTGCAAAAGTTGTTGTAATTGTCTTTTAAAAAAGAGTTGCATTTTTAGGGGATATTTTATTGGTCTTGAGCAGAGAAAAATGGAGTTTTAAGCATAAAAAAACGGCTTTTTGGCATTGCTAATATACTATTATTCTATAGTGCAAAAGTGAAAAAAACACTGCTCTTGAGCAGTGAAACGGTTATAAAAATATCAGCGTGGAGAAGGGGATTCTCTACGCTGATTTTATGGCTTATGGTTGTTATGTAAGTGCTTCGATGATGAATTTCACACCGAGGGTGAAGCCGGTTTTAAAGGCATCGAGTTCGGTGATGTTGGAAAGCTCGTTGCGGCTTTCGCTATAGCGCATGAGCAGGTCTATTTGCTCCGTTGTGAGGGTTGATTTGACTTTCTCACAGTTGCGGTTGACAAGCCGTATTGCTTCTTGATACTCCGAATTTCTTTCAATGTGACTGATTTCCATAGGTTGGATATTGCCGTACCACAGCTCTTCAAGTGCGCTTATCATATGCTTTCCTCGGGACAAATCACTTCGTGCATCACGATTTCGCGGGCTTGGTTGGCGATGTTATTCATAGCTCGCGCCCACTTAAACATGTCCTTTTTCTTCATTTTTTCGGTGATGCCTTGCTGTTCGGCGAGTTGGTCGACCAGGCGGTGGTACATCTCGCTCGCGCGCTCATCCACTTCGTGCAGGTAGGCATTGAGCTTACACTGCATAACGAGAGAGGCATAAAACGGTCTGCGGTATTGACGGATATATTGGCGATGTCTTTCGCCCCAGAGACCGATGGAATAGTTAGTATCCGGCAGCAGGAGATTCGGCAGGTAAATGTCGCCGACAAGGGTATAGCTGATGCCTGTGTTTTCATCGGTATATGATTTTTTCATGATTCATCCTCCTTTGTGTTTTCTAGTTTAAATAATCTGTAATCTGTCAGGTTAGGTTTTTCGTTTGATTTGAGCGTTTCGGCATATTGAAGATAGGTTTTGAACTCTTCTTCATCAACCGGTGCTGCGTGAAAAACCAGCTTATGGTAGACTTCTTCTTTGACTTTTTTATGTATGGTGTCGACGGCAAGTTCCCACTTGAGCGGACTCCGCTTTCGCATAGTCGGAGTGATATGATTCTCACTTTTGAGGGCTTGTGTTTTCTCTTCATATATTTCTTTGGCGAGCATATCGACAAGGTCCAGATAATCCAAAAGCAATTCGCTGCGCAACAGCTCCATGTATTTGTCTTCTTCAAATTCTTTGAGATAAAACGCGTGTCGATGTCCCCAAATGCCGACCGGCGGGTGATAGCGCACATTTTCCTCGAAGTCGGGGTAGAGGATGCCGTCAATTTCCGAAAAAGTCAGATTGTTTCTTACTTTCATTTTGACCTCCGTTTTAGTGGCTGAAAAATGTAAAAACCTCCTTTCTTGATGTTTTTTTGCAGAAAATGGTTTTGTTAGTGAGTACTAACAGTTGCCACCCGGGAGAGAAAAAGTGCGAAAAATCGTACGAAATGACTGCATCGATTTTTGCCGATTTTTCGAGGAAAAATTTTTGCCGATTTTGTCTAAAAATAGCGAAAAACCGCATACCTACGCCGAATTTGGACACTTGGATTTCTCTCCCTTATGTATCCAATTCTAACACTTACCGGAGCCATGGCAGCGCCCATGTTATTGGCATCGGTGACACCGAGGTCGGTGATTTCACCGAAGCGGGCGGCGCGAATTTTGATCTTGCCCTGTGAGCCGCTTTGCTTGCCGCTCTCGAGCACGGCGGCACCGGCGGCGGTGACAGTCCACTGCGTGGTGGGCGCTCTTTGCGAGCCGTATTCCAGCGGGAAGCGGAACTGCCGCTCGCTGGAGCAGAAGTGAGAACCGGTAGCGGCGAGCGCTCTGCCTGCCGCACCGCATTCAAGCAGGTTGGCGGCGCTGATGAGCGCGAGCGCCATGGTGGAGCAAGCGCCGTAGAGCCCGCAAAAATTCACCCCGAGGTTGGCAAAAGCGAAGTTGGAAGCTATACACTGGCTGAGCAAATCGCCTGCAAAAAGGCAGTCGATATCCGCCCAAGTGAGTTTGCCTTTGGCGAGCGCGATTTCCGCCGCACTTTTGAGCAGCTCGCTCTCGCTCTCTTCCCAACTCTCTTTGCCGAGGGTGGTATCGGTAAACACCTTATCAAATTGACTGCCGAAGGGACCTTCGCCCTCTTTTTTGCCGGCGCACGCTGCCCAAAAAGCGATTTCGGGCGCGTTTTCATACACAATTGTTTTACCAAGCTGCAATGCCATTTACATCACCCCGCAAAGTTTTAAAATATAATATATTAAACCATAGATATTGGCTGCCAGCACACCGTAGACAATGACGGGCCCCGCAATCGAAAACATCTGCACACCGGTGCCCAAAATCTTGCCTTCCGGCTTATTATCCAGCGCCGGGGCGACCACGGCATTGGCAAAGCCGGTAATCGGCACCAAGGTGCCGCCGCCCCCGAACTTGGCGAGTTTATCATAGAGGCTCAAGGCGGTGAGCACCGCGCTAATCGCAATCAGGGTAACGGATGTGATGATTTTGGCGCTCTCTTCATCGGCACCGCAGTTTTGATATAGTTCAAACAGCGCCTGCCCTAAAGTGCAGATGAGCCCGCCGACCAAAAACGCTTTGCAGAAATTGAGAAGCATTTTGCTCTTGGGCGCCGCGGTTTGCACCAGTTGATCGTAATCTTTAATTTTCATAACAGACCTCCGGTCAGTTTTTAGTAGTTTGGAGTGTGGAGAGTGGAGAGTGGAGTTGAGGGTGACACATTCACGCTTGATTAAAAAGATTTCTCCGCTACGGTCGAAATGACAGAAAGAGAAAAAAGTTTTTCGGTACTATTTTTTGGCGAAAGAGGCGAAATATTCATAATTGGCGGGAAATGGAGAAAAGTATTAATACAGAATTCGGAATTCGGATTACGGAATTCGGAATTAGATGGCGACACATTCGCGCTTGATTATAAAGACTGAGCGATATACCGCAAAGCGGTGCGAGATGACTTCGCCGCGGTATAGTTTCACTGCGATATATTCGCTAAAGCGAATAAGATAAGATAGGGGATTAGATATGATATTTTTAAAAGCTTTTTTGGTTGGCGGGTTAATTTGCGGGATTGTGCAGATTTTGATTGACAAAACAAAACTAACCCCTGCCAGAATTCTGGTGGGGTTAGTGGTGCTCGGCGTAGTGCTGGGGGCGCTCGGTCTGTACCAACCGCTTTGGGAGTTTGCCGAGGAAGGCGCAGGTGTGCCGCTGCTGGGCTTCGGCGCCAATATGGTAAAAGGCGTTAAAGAAGCGGTAGATGAAAAAGGGCTGCTCGGTGTGCTCTCAGGCCCCATGACTGCCGCTGCCGGCGGCATTACCGCGGCAATGGCTTGCGGGGTAATTGCGAGCATAGTAGCAAAACCGAAGGACAAATCGTGAGATTTATCCTTCGGTTTTGCAATGAAATCTGCCTGCGGCAGATGAAATCGCTACGCGATGAAATTCCCTGCGGGAATGAAATCTTGCGATGCAAGATGAAAGGCAAGTTCAAATAAGTTTTTTTGAAGCCAAAATCTTCATCGTCATCATCAGCAAGGAGCTTATTGATTAAAGTAATAAAAAGAAAACAAGCGCGGCAGCACCGCGCTTGTAATTCTTTAAGAATAAATTATTCAGCTTTTTCTTCAGCTACTTCTTCAGCTGCTGCTTCAACTTCTACAGCCGGTTCTTCAGCTGCTTCGAGGCAAAGGCAAGTGAGGGAAAACTGCAACTGAAATGCTTTAGTTTTAGTGCATTTGGCTGTTTTTTTGCAGCAGGCATACTTTCGTATGGCAAGGTAAAAAAGCAGACAAAGGTGCTGAAAATCGAGTATTTCAGGCAGTTTGCATCTCGCTTGCCTTTGCCCTGCTCGCAACCTTCGCAGTCTTCGCGTTTATAATCGAAGCAATCAAATTCATCCCAATCTTCATCGTCATCGTTTATTATTGTTAAAAAATAAGAGAAAAGAAAACAAGCGCGGCAGCACCGCGCTTGTAATTCTTTAAGAATTAAATTATTCAGCTTTTTCTTCAGCTACTTCTTCAGCTGCTGCTTCAACTTCTACAGCCGGTTCTTCAGCTGCTTCGTTGAGCTCACAACCTTCGCAGTCTTCGCATTCACACTCGAAGCAATCAAATTCATCCCAATCTTCATCGTCATCATCGCCGACGAACTTATTGATGATGAAATATGCACCTGCAGCGATGGCAGCTACGATAATGATAGCGCCGACTACTTTAAGAATTACTTTTAAAATACCCATGGTAATACCTCCGATTTTTATTTAAGAACATTATAATATATCTTTCGGATATTGTCAAACCATTTTGCTTATTTTAGCACAAAGTTTATTATTCTCACCGCCTGCATAAAATATACTTGAACTAAAATATATTATTCGCTATAATAAAAAAGATAGGAAGATACCACAAAAATCTATGTTACATATTGGAGATATAACATTGAGTGCAGATAAATATACATTACAAAGACTATGCATGAACTGCTTTGAAGAAAAAGGGGATGTGCACACCTGCCCGTATTGCGGGTATGCGGATGACCCCGCCCAAGCAGGCATTCATTTACCGCTTAGAGCGATTATTGCCAACCGCTATGCAGTCGGCAGATTTCTCGGCGCGAACGGTGACGGCGCTACTTACCTCGGATACGATGTCAGAAGCGAATCGCCGATTATTATTAGAGAATTTTTGCCGGTCAACCTCATTGAGAGAGCACCGGATTACAGTATTCGCCCGCGCATTCAGTTTGCGCAGAGTTTTGCCGCCTGCAAAGAAGAATTTCTGAACATGTGGCGCGGCATTGCCAGAATGCGCGAGTTGACAGGCGTGATGACAATTTATGACATTACCGAAGATTACGGCACGGTCTATGTTATCAGCGAATACATTGAAACGATTACCTACCGCGACTATTTGGCGGCACAACCCTCCGGCAGGCTGCCGTGGGAAGAAATCAAGCGCTTATTTATGCCGCTGATTTCCACGCTCTCGGAACTGCACAAGGCGGGGATTGTGCACGGCTGCATTTCTCCGAACTCGCTGCGCATTTGCAAGGATGGCAGAGTCAGGCTCTTCCAATTCAGCATTCCTGAAGTGCGCACGGTCGGCGAAGTACTGCCTACCGCGATTTCGCCCGGCTTTGCGGCGCTGGAGCAGTATTCCGCAAGCGAAACCATCGGCCCGTGGAGTGATGTATACTCTTTCTCGGCGCTCATTTACCGCTCGCTGACCGGCAACACCCTGCCCGAAGCACCGCAGAGAATTAACGATGAAACCATCGCCATTCCCGACGATGTGAAGCAAAACACACCCGAGTATGTGTTTGAAGCGCTGTGGCGCGGGTTACGTGTCAATTCCAAGCTCAGAACCAGAAGCCTGGAGAGTTTGCAAAACCAGCTTAACGGTGTGCGCGAAAAAATCGCCGAAGCGGTCGAGACCGAAGAGGAAGAAGAATTACCGCCGCCCGAACCGCCGAAGAAAAGCCACGGCGGCTTGATAGCATTTCTTATCGTCTTTATCATTTTGGCGGCCGGGGCTGCGTTGGCGCTGACTGTCTTTAGAGAGCAGACGTTCTCGTTGCTGGGCATTACCTCTTCCGCCCCCGCGGCAGAGCACACCACGAGTGAAGAGATGGTGACGGTGCCGAACTTCATGACTTCCAACATGACCAAAGAGCAGATTAAAAACAATGTGATTTGGAATGAGAATTTCTACATTGTGTTTGAAGAAAAAACAGATTTGAACGCCGAAATCAATCATATTTGCTCCCAATCCGTTCCGGCGGGAGAGAGTGTGAACAAGGGCACGCAGATTATCTTGGATGTCTGCATCGGCAGACCCGATGTGGAGCTGCCGGATGTAACGGAAATGCGAGAAGACGCGGCGCGCAAGACACTCGAGAAATTAGGCTTTGATGTTTCGGTGGTGTATGTGGATAACGACGGCACCAAACCCAAAGGGGTGGTCAGCCAAATGTCAAAAGACGCGGGCGTGACCTACGCTTACGGCACGGAAGTGGTGCTTTCGGTTTACGCCGATGCGCAGACAACCACGACTCAAAAGCAAACGACCACAACCGCCGCCAAAGAGTAAAAATCACTCCCCGACAGAATAAACGGGGCTGAAAATGTCATATACTATTAGGGCACAAGGGAATGACCTTGTGCCCGTTTTTCATGCAAGGCAGTGCCTTGCGCGATATATTGCTTAGGGCAATGCGATATATTTGTTCAAACAAATGCGATATATCTAAAGATGCGATATATTCGCCAAGGCGAATGAGAGAAGTGGCAACGCTTTGCGTTGCATATGAAAAGCTTTCGACTTCGCTCAAGGGGACAAATTTTAATTAAATGTTTAATGAAGAATTTAGCATTTAGAATTGTTCGCGTAAGCGAACAAGGAGGCAAATCGTATGATGTTTTCGTTTGACCATTTTACTGTCGGCGCCAACAAGGCACTGAATTTGGCAGTGGAAAACGCCCAGAAAATGGGGCACACCTATATCGGCAGTGAGCATATTTTGCTGGGGCTTGTGTGCGAAGGCTCCGGCGTGGCAGCGGCGGAATTGAGCACCAAAGGCGTGAGCGCTTCGGTGCTCAAGAGCACCATTAAATCTCGCGTAGGGATGGGAAGTGCTACACATCTGAGCGAGCGCGACATTACCCCGAAAGCGGCGAGCATTATTGAAAGCGCGCGCTCAAAATCTATGGGCACTTACCGCAACACGGTGGGCACGGAACACCTGCTGCTTGCCATTTTGCACGAAAGCGACTGCATGGCGCTGCGCATCTTGCAGCAACTGCAAATTTCGCCTGCTTCCATTGTCGGCGACCTGATGGGTGCGGCGGCAGGTAACACGCCCAAGCGCAAGGCTGCCGGCAAGCCGAGTTCGCTGTTGCTCAAATACGGCAGAGATTTAACCGACCTTGCCGCCCGCGGTGAAATTGAACCGGTAATCGGCAGGGAAAAAGAAATTCGCCGCGCGCTGCGGGTGCTTGCGCGCAAGACCAAAAATAACCCCTGTTTAATCGGTGAACCGGGGGTGGGCAAAACCGCTATTGCAGAAGGCTTGGCGGTGCTCATTGCCACGGCGCAGGTGCCGGAAGTGCTCGCTGCCAAAAAGATTGTTTCCATTGATTTGAGCGGTGTGGTGGCAGGTACCAAATACCGCGGTGATTTTGAAGAGCGCATTAAGGCGATTATCACCGAAACCAAGCGCCTGGGCAACATCATTTTATTTATTGACGAGGTGCACAACCTCATCGGCACCGGTGCGGCGGAGGGCGCGGTGGATGCAGCAAACATCCTCAAGCCCGCGCTCGCCAGGGGAGAAATTCAGCTTATCGGCGCGACCACGATTGAGGAATACACCAAAAACATTGAAAAAGACAGCGCGCTCGAGCGCCGTTTTCAGCCGATTATGGTCGAAGAACCGACTGCCGCGCAGACCTTGCAGATTTTGGAAGGTGTGAAGCAATATTACGAGCGGCACCACGCGGTCAAATACACACAGAGCGCCCTCGAAAGCGCAGTGGAACTCTCGCAGCGCTACATTACCGACCGCTTTCTGCCCGACAAAGCAATTGACTTAATAGACGAAGCGGCGAGCGAAACAAAAATGGCGCGCGCCGGCGGTGCGAAAGTGGTGGTGGAAGCGCAGGATATTGCCAAAATTGTATCGCAGTGGACAGGGGTGCCGGTGACCAAAATTGATGAAGATGAGTCACTGCGCCTGAGCCGCCTGGAAGAAGAGCTTTCCGCCTGCGTGACAGGGCAGGATGAGGCGGTGCAGGCGGTTGCCAAAGCGATTCGCCGCGCAAGGCTCGGCATTTCGCAAGCCGAAAGACCGATAGGTTCATTCCTGTTTATCGGCTCGAGCGGTGTAGGGAAAACCGCGCTTTCCAAAGCCATTGCCAAGTGCGTGTTCGGGCGCGAAGATTACCTGATAACGGTGGATATGAGCGAGTATATGGAGAAGCATTCGCTTTCGGCGCTTATCGGCGCACCGCCCGGTTATGTGGGCTTTGAAGAGGGCGGGCAGCTGACCGAAAAAGTGCGCAAAAAGCCCTATTGCGTGGTGCTCTTTGATGAAATTGAAAAGGCGCACCCCGATATTTTCAACCTTTTGCTGAGTGTGATGGAAGAGGGCGAAATTAAAGACGCTATGGGCAGAAAAATCAATTTTAAAAACACGATCATTATTATGACAAGCAATATTTGCGCCGATATTCTAAATAAAAACTTTTCTTTGGGTTTCGGGCAAAGCGAAACTCAGCGCAAAGCCGAAGTGCAGGCGGCGCTTAAGAAAACTTTTAAACCGGAGTTTTTAAACCGCCTGGATGAAATCATTATTTTTAACAAATTGGGCGAAGCCGAAATTCGCCGCATTGCCAAACAGGCACTGCGCGAATTCGCACAGCACTTGGAAAATCGCTTTGGCTGCAGCGTGGAAACAGATGAGAGTCTGGTCAACCTCATTTGCCGCAAGGCGATGGAGGAAAATGCCGGCGCCAGACCGATACGGCGCGCTATTCAAGCGCTGTTGGAAGACAAAATCTCGGATATGATTATGGCGGGACAGTTCAAAAGTAACAAAAAATATTTATTTTTTTGTGAAAATAATATAGTAAAAATACTTGACAGTCAGAAAGTTTTGTTATAATATTAAACTATGAAAAAGTTTCTGTGTATTATTTTAGCAATTATGATGCTCGTTCCGGTCGGAACGGCAGCCCTTGCCATGAATGCTGGCGCTGAGGATGTTCTTAAGGCTGAGCCCGTCTCAAATACCGCCTCTGCCGAGAATTCGGCTAAGAACGCTGAAGGTGCTACCATTTCCGGTAAGGTAAACGTCAGTTTTAGTTTTAACAACGACGGCAAGGCAACTTTATTACAGGGTGGTCACCCCGTGAAGGTTGTCAACATTGCTGCGGATGGTTCTTATTTGTTTGATAAACTCTCGGAAGGCACATATGATTTGCGCATTTCTATTCCGGGTTGGACTGAGAACAATGTCACCAGCATTGATGTAGCTGAAAATGAAGATGTTGAGATTTGCGAGAATGTTGTATTCGGCGGCGATGTCGACCAAAGCGGTGTCATCGATGTGCAGGATGTTGCAGCAGCTCTGATGAACATCGGCGAAACTGTGACAAGCACAAACATCAATTCCGATGTAGACCACAACAAGGAAGTTTGCTTAGGCGACATTTCCGTGATTTTGGCTACTAAGAATTATGGTCAAAGTGCTTTCACTTCTTCCTATTTCAACGATGGTTGGACCAATCCGTATTAATAGCAATTAACTTTTTGACCGAGCAGGGAAAACCTGCTCGGTTTTTTCTTTGCACACCTTGTGCCCCTGTTTCATAGTATGAATTGAAATTGATGAAAGGGGGAAACGAGAATGTGCTGTGGTAACTCCAACAATAATTCCATCTGCTGGATTATTCTCATCGTAATCGTTTTACTTGCTATCGGCAATGGTTTTGACGACTAATTACTGAGTGAATATCTCTTGAATATCTCTGCGCTTTCGGGTATAATGACAATAACCGAAACGCAGAGATATTTTTTAATGTAGAATGTTGAATGTAGAATGCAGAATTGTGGAAGGGGCACCCTTACCCGTTCCGCTACGCTCTATTAAGATTTTTGCGCTTGATAGGTTAGTTGTCATCTTGAGTGAAGCGAAAGATCTCGCGGACAAGAAGCAAGCATAAGCAACCGGGGGATTCTTCGGCATAGCCTCAGACACAATTCCTGCCAACAGCAACGCGTTGTGTTGTGAAAATATAATGTGCCGCTCGCGGCACTACTGAAAACTGAAAACTGAACGCTGAAAACTATTTTTTGGAGTAGGGAAGTATGGAACAGAATTGGATTGATATTGCTTTAAGTGTGGCGGTAGAAGATGCCGAGCAGGCAGCGTGGATTATCGGCGAGTGCACGCCTTATGGCTTATATATTGAAGATTACAGCCGCTTGGAAGAAGAAACGCGCGAGATTGCGCACATTGACTTAATCGACCGCGATTTACTGCTCAAAGACAGAGAGCACGCCATTATCCACTTATATATAGGCGAGAACGAAAACCCGCAAGAGTGCATTGCGATGCTCGGTGAGCGCTTAAAGAGCGCGGGCATTGCTTTTGAATATGATTTGACTGCGATTAAGCAGGAAGATTGGGCAAATAACTGGAAACAGTATTTTCACCAGCTGCCCATCGGCGAAAAGCTGCTTATTTGCCCGAGCTGGGAGCAGGCGAAGGACACGCAGGGGAGAGCGGTGCTCTACCTGGAGCCCGGTATGGCATTCGGCACGGGAACGCACGCGACTACCTGCCTTTGTATGGAAGTAATGGAAAAATACATTACAGCCGAAACGCGCATGCTGGATGTCGGCTGCGGCAGCGGGATTTTGGCGCTCAGTGCCGTGCTGCTGGGGGCTCAGAGCGCTATCGGTGTAGATATTGATGAAAAAGCGGTCAAAACCGCTGTAGAGAACGCTCGGCGCAACGGCTATGCGCCGCCGCGCATTCGCTTTGAGCAAGGCGATTTAACAGAGAAAATCAGCGGGCAGTTCAACCTGATTGCCGCCAACATTGTGGCAGATGTTATTGTTGTGCTGTGCGAAGAAATTACCCGCTTTATGAGTGAAGATGCCTTCTTTATTGTCAGCGGCATTATTCTCGAAAGTGAAGCGCAGGTGCGCGCCGCCTTTGAAAAACAGGCGCTGCGCATTATTGAGCGCCAAGAGAAAGCCGGCTGGGTTTCCTTTGTGCTCCAAAAAGGATAAAATCACCTGTAAAATAATATTGCTTTACAGCTGAATTTCGGCCTCGATTTCCCTGCAAAAACAGGGGTATTGAGGCTCTTTTTTTTGTAAAAAACGCGCCGATTTCTTTAACTGTTTTGTAATAAAATCGACCGATTGCGGCAAAAAACGACCGCCAAGGTGCGGCACAATGCGCCCGAAAGTGCACACTTTTTCGGGTAAGCGGGTGGTCAGAACAGCTGAAATAAAGCTGCATTTTCCCCGTAACAATGCGAAATGTACCTCGGCGGCAGCGAAAAAAGCGCGGGCGGCAGAGCACATTTTCTCTATATATTAAATTGTAATAAATTTGTTATTGACATTTATGCTCGCATTTAGTATAATATCACACTGTAAAGAAAAATGGCTTTACAGCTATGGGAGGGATTCAAATGGCAAAGAATCTGGACATTACCGTATATCTTGATTTCTACGGCGAAATGCTTACCGATAAGCAGAGAGAGTATCTTGATTACTATTATAACGACGATCTGTCCCTTTCCGAAATTGCCAACAATATCCCTTACGGTGAAAAAGGCAGATCGCGTCAGGCAGTGAGAGATGTTATTAAGCGCGCAGAAGGTCAATTGATTGAAATGGAAACCAAATTAGGTTTGGTCAAGCGCTTTATGACCGTGCAGGAAGGGTTGAATGAAATCATTGAATGTGCGGAAATTATCAACAAAACCAATCTCAATTTCGGGCTTTCCCGCGAAATTAACGATGCGGTAATCAAAATTAAAGCGATTGCCGGCAATTTGGCAGACTAAGTTCTGGTTTCAAACGTTACAAGAAAATCCGTTTAAAAAGGAGTTATCATGGCATTTGAAGGTTTAAGTGAAAAACTATCGGCTGCTTTTAAGCGCTTGCGCTCTAAAGGCAAGTTGACCGAAGCCGATGTAAAAGCCGCCATGAGAGAAGTCCGCTTGGCACTGCTCGAAGCGGATGTTAACTACAAAGTCGCAAAAGATTTTACCAATAAAGTTACCGAGAGAGCCATCGGGCAGGATGTGATGGAAAGCCTGACACCTGCACAAATGGTGATTAAAATTGTAGACGAAGAGCTGTGCGAACTGATGGGCGGCACCGAAACCCGCTTGGCAACCTCTTCGCGCCTGCCGACCATCGTGATGATGTGCGGCTTACAGGGTTCCGGTAAAACCACCCACTCCGGCAAGCTGGCGCTGATGCTCAAAAATCAGGGGCACCGCCCGCTGTTGGTCGCGTGCGACGTTTACAGACCTGCCGCTATTAAGCAGCTGCAGGTAGTGGGCGAAAAAATCGGCGTGCCCGTGTTTGAAAAAGGGCAGGGTGACCCGGTTCAAATCGCGTTAGAAGCAGTCAAATACGCAAGAGACTACGGCTATGACTATATGTTCTTAGATACCGCAGGACGCTTGCATATTGATGAAGTGCTTATGGATGAATTGCGCAACATTAAAGCGCAGGTGCATCCGCACGAAATATTACTTGTTGTCGATGCCATGACCGGTCAGGATGCGGTCAATGTGGCGGCGGCTTTCGATGAAGCGCTGGGAATTGACGGTTTGGTCATTACCAAGCTCGACGGCGATACCAGAGGCGGTGCGGCACTTTCCGCAAAGGCAGTGACCGGCAAGCCTATCAAATTTGCGGGTATCGGCGAAAAGCTCGAAGATTTGGAAGTCTTCCACCCTGACAGAATGGCAAAGCGCATTCTCGGTATGGGCGATGTGCTCACTCTCATCGAGAAAGCCGAACAGCAGATTGATGAAAAGTCGGCGGCAAAATTAGAGCAAAAGCTCAAAAAGAACAAATTTGATTTGGATGATTTGCTCGAGCAATTAGAGCAAATTCGCAATATGGGGTCCATTAAGGATTTGCTGGGTATGATACCCGGTATGAGCAAGAAAATCGGCGATGTCGATATTGACGAGCGCCAGTTTGACCGCTTGCAGGCGATCATTCGCTCGATGACGGCGAAAGAGCGCAAAAATCCCGATATTATCAACCCCTCTCGCAAGCGCAGAATTGCCGCGGGCAGCGGCACGCAGGTGGAAGATGTTAACCGCGTGCTCAAGCAGCACCGCGATATGCAAAAGATGTTTAAGCAGATGAATTCCAAATCCATGAAGCGCAAGATGTCCCGCATGGGCGGCATGGGCGGCATGGGCCCCGGCGGCATGAGCGGATTCGGGTTCTAATTCGGAATGCGGAGTTCGGAATGCGGAATTAGCGGTGGTGCCTCCGGCGGCACATTATAATGCGAAACGCAGTTTCGCCACCGAAACTCCACTCTCCACTCTTCACACTCCAACCTTTAGTAAACCGGCAGGGTAACCTGCTCATATAAATTCAGTAAACAATACCAATATATTTGGGAGGTAAATTAAAATGGCAGTAAAAATCAGACTTCGTAGAATGGGCGCCAAAAAAGCACCCTACTATCGTATCGTTGTTGCAGATTCCAGATATCCTCGTGACGGTCGTTTCATCGAGGAAATCGGCGTATACAATCCTTTGAAAGAGCCTGCAGAAATCAAAGTGGATGCGGAAAAGGCTAAGCAGTGGATTAGCAACGGCGCACAGCCGACCGATACCGTAAAAGCCATTCTTAAGAAGAACGGTGTGCTTTAATCGCGCCTGGTTTTACAAAACGGAGGATTAATCAGTGAAAGATTTACTTGTGTCCATCGCACAGGGTTTAGTTGACGCACCTTCCGAAGTCAGCGTTGAGGTAGATGAACCGAACGCCGAAGGGGTTACGGTATACCATTTACACGTGGCACCCGATGATATGGGGCGCGTAATCGGCAAGCAGGGCAGAATTGCAAAGGCAATTCGCGTTGTGATGCGCGCTGCTTCCAACAGGCAGGATGCGAAAATCGCGGTGGAAATTGACTAAAAATGACAAAAGACCCCCCGAAGTCCCTTTGCGGATGCGGGGTTTTTTGTTTGCTACAGGGGTTAAGTGATGGCAAAAGAGTACCTGGAAGCGGGTTTGATTGCGGCAACGCACGGCGTGCGCGGTGAAATGCGCGTTAAACCCTTCAGTGACGATGCTTCCTTTTTAAGCGGATTTGATACCGTGTTTTATGACAGCGAGGGGCAGGAGCCTGTTCGCGTGGTTTCCGCGCGCCCTCACGGGAATGTGACATTGCTCAAGTTAGAGGGTGTCGATACCATGGAAAAAGCAGAGAGCCTGCGCGGCAGAAAGCTTTATATCCGCAAGAGTCAGGCGGTTTTACCGCAGGGCAGTTATTTTATTGACGACATTATCGGGCTGCAGGCAGTGGATGAAGCCGGCGGCGAAGTGCTCGGCGTTATCAGTGATGTGCAGGCGTACCCCGCCAATGATGTTTGGTTTATTCGCAACGGGGAAAAGGAAGTGCTCATTCCCAATATCCCGAGCGTGGTCAAAAAAGTGTGCATACCGGAGCGCAAAGTGTATATTCATAAAATGAAAGGGCTTTTTGAAGATGAGGATTGATATATTAACCCTTTTTCCCGCTATGTGCTACGCGTACTTAGACGAGAGCATTATCGGCAGAGCCAGAAAAAAAGGCGCCATTACCATTGAGTGCGAAAACATTCGCGACTACACACTCGACAAGCACAATCGGGTAGACGATGCGCCCTATGCAGGCACCACCGGTATGGTGATGCAGGCACAGCCGATTTACGATTGCTACCAAGCGCTGTGCGATACATTGGGCAAAAAGCCGCATTTGATTTATATGTCGCCCCAAGGCAAAACGCTCACCCAACAGCGCGCGCTGGAACTGAGCAAGCTCGAGAACATTGCTGTTTTGTGCGGGCACTACGAGGGCGTGGATGAGCGCGTGATTGAAGAAATAGTTGATGAAGAAATCTCCTGCGGTGACTATGTGCTCACCGGCGGGGAACTGCCGGCACTGCTGCTGGCGGACTGTATTGCGCGCATGGTGCCGGGCGTACTGCCGAATGAAGAAGCCTACACCAACGAGAGCCATTTTGCTTCGCTGTTGGAAGCGCCGCAGTACACAAGGCCTTACGAATGGCGCGGTAAAACCGTGCCGGATATCCTGCTTTCGGGCAACCACAAGGCAGTTGCCGAGTGGAAACGGCAGCAGGCTGTTCAGCGCACCTTTTTGCGCCGCCCCGACCTCTTGGAACACGCTGATTTGAGCGAAAAAGAGCGGGAATTTTTGGAAGAATTAAAAGGTGAATTTAAGTCAAATTAAACATTTTAACAGGCAAATGTTTATAAATTCTGCTCTAAACGTAAAAAAAGCGCCGTTTTTTTGTAAATATGCACAAAAAACTTAACACCGTTAAAAAAATATTCGGGAAGAAAGCCGAAAATGCAAAAAAGGGGTGCGAAAATATTGACCTATTGCTAAAAAAAGGTATAATATATATTGTATTTTTAAAGCAAACCATTAGTATGAAAGTCATTCCGTTTGGGGGTATTTGATATGTTTATTAAAAGTGTTGAAGTCAGTAATAAAGTCGGTTTACATGCGCGTCCCGCGACATTCTTTATTCAGAAAGCCAATGAGTTTAAATCTACCATTTGGGTGGAGAAAGACGGCAGAAGAGTGAATGCCAAGAGCCTCTTAGGTGTGCTTTCGCTCGGTATCGCGCAAGATACTTCTATCAACATTATTGCCGACGGTGCAGACGAAGAGCTTGCCGTCAACAGCTTGGTAGAGCTTGTGGAAGAAGGCTTAAACGGCTAAAAACGACGACAGATAACCCGGCACTGTGAATCCTTCACAGTGCTTTTGTGTTATAGCCCAACGCAAATCAAACCCAAACAGCCTCAGTTGCGGCACAATTATCACGAAAATATCTAACCGAGAGACTGCTCCGGTTCGAACTCGCGTCGGGCGTCCGGTCGGAATGCGGAATTAAAGGCGGCGAAGCAACGCTTCGCATTAAAAACGGTTCGATAAAACGAACCGACCGCTGTTTTTAATGGTTGTTCGCTGTGCGAAATTTTTACTGCGCATTCGATATATTGCTATGGCAATTCGATATGCCGCTTTAAGCGGCTCGATATGTTTGCGATGCAAACAAGAAAGGAGGGAAGAAGATTTGCAGAGAATAGAGAGATTACTCAAAAAAGCCAATGCGCTGCCGCTGCAGAGCGGTGTCTACATTATGAAAGACAAGAGCAAAAAGGTTATTTATGTCGGCAAGGCAAAGAAACTCAAAAACCGCGTTACTTCTTACTTTCGCAAGAATTCTTCCCACAACGCAAAAACCGTAATGATGGTTTCAAAAGTAGAAGATTTTGACTACATTTTGACCGACAGCGAGTTTGAAGCGCTCGTGCTCGAGTGCAGTCTGATTAAGCAGTATCAGCCGAAATACAATATCTTGCTCAAAGACGATAAAGGTTACAGTTACATTCGCATAAGCAAAGAAGCTTACCCGCGCATCAGCGAAGTCAAGCAAAAAGCGGATGACGGCGCCAAGTATATGGGGCCTTTCACTTCTTCGTGGGCGATTTCCGCCTCGGTCAGAGAAGCACAGAGCATTTTTATGCTGCCCGACTGCAACAAGTCCTTCCCGCGCGATTTCGGCAAAGCGCGCCCTTGTTTAAACTACCACATCGGTAAGTGTATGGGCGTATGCACCGGTAAAATTTCGCAAGAGGAGTATGCCGAAACCATTGAGCAGGCATTGGCATTTTTGCAGGGAAACAGCAAGCAGGTGCTGGCGCTTATGCAAGAAAAAATGCTCGATTACAGCGAAAAAATGCAGTTTGAAAAAGCCGCGCGCCTGCGCGACCGCATTGCCGCGATTGAGCGACTCAATGACAGGCAAAAAGTCGTGGCGGGTACCTACCGCAGTGAAGACGTGTTTGCGCTTGTCAGAGGCAGCAAAAAGATGTGCTTCAGTGCGCTGCGCTTTCGCGACAACCGCCTGCAGGAAAGCGAAAACTTTATTGTAGACGATACGCCCGACACCGGGGAAGCGGTCAGGGAATTGCTGTTGCGCTTTTACGCGATGAGGGACGACATCCCACCGCGCATCCTTTTTGAGAGCGAAATTGAGGATGCCGCGCTGCTTGAAGATTATTTCAGCTCTAAAGCAGGCAAAAAAATCAAGCTTATTGTGCCCAAAAAGGGAGAACAGGTCAAACTCTGCGAGCTGTGCCGCCAAAATGCCGCGCAGCATTTAGCGCTGTATGAAGGTGTCAGCATGAAGCAGACGGCAGCGCTCGATGAACTGGCGCGCCTGTTGGGCTTGAGTGCACCGCCGACTTGGATTGAAAGCTATGATATTTCTCACACCGGCGGGCAGGATAATGTGGCGGGCATGGTGGTCTTTAAAGACGGCAAGCCCTACAAAAAAGCCTACAAGCGTTTCGCGATTAAAGGCTTTAGCGGGCAGGATGACTATGCTTCGATGGCAGAGGTGCTCGAGAGAAGATTTCGGCACTATTATGAAGATGAAGAGGGGAGCAGCTTTAAGCAGTTACCCGATTTGATATTGCTTGACGGCGGTAAGGGGCAGGTCGGTGCCGTGCAGCCGGTACTGGAGCGCTTAGGCATTGATGTGCCGCTGTTCGGTATGGTAAAAGATTCCAAGCACAAGACAAGAGCGATTGCAACCTCCGGCGGGGAAATTCAAATCAACAGTGTGCGCACGGCGTTTGCGCTCGTCACCCAAATTCAGGATGAAGTGCACCGCTTTGCCATTACTTACCACCGCAAAAAACATCAAAAAAGCACGATTTCCACCAGCTTGACTGCGATTGAAGGCATCGGTCAAGCGAAGGCAAAACTGCTGCTCAAGCACTTCGGCTCTCTGCGCAAAATCAGAGAGGCAAAAGTCGAAGAAATCGCACAGTTAAAGGGTTTTTCACCGGAGCTTGCGCAAAAAGTCAAAGCGGCTTTACAGGCGCCGGAAGGGAAATAACTTGACATTAATATAATAATATAGTATATTTATTAAGATTGGAATTCTATTTGTATTCCTTGCTTTCAAAATCTCCGAGCCGAGGTGTAAACCATTGCGAGTAATAGCAGGCAAATGCGGCGGCAGAAAGCTGCTCACACCGGCGGATGATGCTGTCAGACCGACAACCGATAAAGTCAAAGAAGCACTGTTTTCTTCACTGCAGTTTGAATTGCAGGATGCCAGTGTGCTGGATTTATTTTCCGGTTCGGGGCAGCTGGGTATCGAGGCGCTCAGCCGCGGTGCCAAGCAGGCGGTGTTTATTGACAAGAGCAGGCAGTCCGTGGCGCTGACCAAAGAGAATTTGGCGCTGTGCCGGCTCGAGGGGCAGGTTATTTGCAGTGACAGTTTGGTGTTTTTGCAAAACTGCCGGCAGCAATTTGACATTGCGTTTTTAGATCCGCCGTACCGCGTGGGGCTGCTGCAGGAAGCTTTGCCGGCGGTCAGCCGCGTGATGCGAGAAAACGGCGTGATTGCAGCGGAGTGCCCGCAGGAGGAATCAACCCCCGACTGCTTGGAAAACGGCTTTGTCAAAGTCAAAACCAAACAATACGGCAGTATGCGCCTGAATTACTACAGAAGAGAGAAATAAATGAGAATTTGTGTTTGCCCCGGTTCCTTTGACCCGGTCACGGTGGGGCATTTAGATATCATAAAAAGAGCCTCAACGCTTTTTGATAAAGTCATTGTCAGCGTGATGACAAATTCGGCGAAAGTAGCCGCGTTTTCGGCAGATGAGCGCGTAGACTTTATTCGCCGCTGTACCGCGGATATTCCCAATGTTGAGGTCGAAGGTGTCAGCGATATTTTGCTCGCTGATTACGCCAAAGAAAAGGGTGCCGTTGCCATTGTTAAAGGGCTGCGCGCGGTGTCCGACTACGAGTATGAATTCCAGCAGGCTTTGATGAACAAAAGCCTGAATGCGGGAGTGGAAACCGTCTTCCTGATGACCGACAGCGAAAATATGTTTTTGAGCTCTTCCGCAGTTAAAGAGGTATGCAAGCTTGGCGGCGACATTCGCAAATTTGTTCCGCCGGCTATACATGATGATATAGTTAACAGATTCATGCCGAGATAGTATTTCGGTAAAATGAAAGGAGAATAACACAGTGACTATTGAAGATTTTTTGGATTTACTTGAGGAAACAATTGAGGATGGTAAATCGGTTGTTTTGACCAACAAGATTATGGTCGACGGCGAAAAGATGAAGGAAATCATTGAGGATATCCGCCTTAATATGCCCGAAGAAATCAGAAAGGCAAAGAAAATTGTTGAAGACAGAGCAACAATTCTCGAGAAGGCTGCTGCCGATGCCGAAATGACCATCAAAAAGGCAGAAGAGCAACAACAGTTGATGGTATCTGACACTGAGGTTATGAAAGTGGCACAGGCACAATCCAATGCTCTTTTGGCAAAATCCAACGCCGAAGCTAACGATATCCTTGCGGAAGCAAAAGACAAGGCTACTTCCATGAGAAACAGCGCTATTCGCTTTGTGGATGATTTGATGCGCCAGGCAGACGATGCGCTTTATGACAACCTTTCCGAGCTGCGCCGCGCAAGGCAGTCCTTCAAAGGCACAGCCGATTCCGTTATCGGCGACTCTGCTGTAGAAGAATAAGCCTGTTCACCTGCTTTTTAGAGCAAGGTGCCCCCTGTTATGCCAAGGCGGCAAACCGGGTTTGTTTTTGATAAATTCTTTTGAGAAAACAGGCAGGTTAAAATAGCATATTTTGTATTTTTTTGAAGAGAACCACAAGATGTTGTGGTTCTCTTTTTTTGCGCAAAAAAGCTGAAAAATTTTTTAAAAATTGCTTGCATTTAGCGCTTAAATATAATATAATATAAACACTGGGTGGTAGGGTGTGCCGCGAATTGTCATTTGAGGGCACATTATCCCTAAATTTCACCCAAATTATCCCGCAAGAAAGGAGTGACGATATGGCTTACAATTCTTTTACCGCCCAAGCGGATACCAAACTCGACAATAAGTGCCGTATTGTCATTCCCGCGTTATACCGTGAGGCGCTCGGCGAGGAGTTCAGAATTTCACTGGGGTTTGATAAATGCCTGTACATTATGGAAACAAAAGTGTTTGATAGTGTCAGCCGCCAAATCTCCAAATTGCCGCTGAATTCTTCAGCAAAGCTTGCCAGAAGGTTTAATGCTTTTTCTTTCAGCGCCAAAACGGACAGGCAGGGCAGAGTCGTGCTCCCGCCGCAGCTGCGCAAGGCGCTCGGCTTGGAAATCGGCGATGCGATTGTGCTGGCGGGTATGGGACCGTATATTGAAGTATGGAGCGACAGCGAATTCAGTAAGGCTGTGGAGCTTTCACCGGAAGAGAGCGATATCCTGATGTCTTACATGAACTTCGATTACGAAGAGAGCCCCGAACAAACCGACAATGAAGTTTGAACATAAATCGGTTCTTTTGCACGAGGCGGTTGCCGCACTTGATGTCAAGCCCGACGGCGTGTATCTTGACGGTACGGCAGGCGGCGGCGGTCATTCGGCAGCCATTCTCCAAAAGCTCGCTGAGAGCGGCAGGCTGATTGCCGTTGACCAAGACCCGGATGCGCTGGCGATACTCGGCGAGCGCTTCGGCGGCAATTCTAATGTAATAATAATTAATAATAACTTTTCTCATATTAAAAACATTCTATCGGATGTCGGCATCGAAAAGGTTGACGGAATTCTTCTGGATATCGGCGTCAGTTCTCACCAATTGGATACGGCGCAAAGAGGCTTTTCTTACCACTTTGATGCACCCCTGGATATGCGCATGGCGCAGCAGGGTAAATCGGCAAAAGATATAGTCAACAGCTACGGTGAGCAGGAACTTGCCGCTGTTATTTTCCGCTACGGCGAAGAGAAATATGCGCGCTCCATTGCCAAAAACATTGTCAAGGCGCGGCAGGAAAAGCCGATAGAAACCACTTTCGAGCTGGTAGATATCATTAAAGCTTCCATGCCGGAAGCTGCCAAGAGAGGGGCGCACCCGGCGCGCAAAACCTTTCAGGCGCTACGCATAGAAGTTAATGCCGAGCTCGATGTGCTCGAGCAGGCGCTCGACAGCGCGCTTGATTGCTTAAACACCGGCGGTGTCATAGCTGTTATCACTTTCCACTCTTTAGAGGACAGGCTGGTGAAAAACAAAATGAGAGAGTGGGCGCAGGGCTGCACCTGCCCGAAGGATTTCCCGGTTTGCGTTTGCGGTAAAACACCGCGCGCAAAAGTGCGCAAGGTAGTGGCACCGAGCGCGCAGGAAATTGCGGAAAATAACCGCAGCCGCAGTGCGCGTTTACGCGCGGCAGTTAAATTATAAGAGAGAGTAACCGAGGTCGAAAGGCTTCGCTGAGATAACACTCAAAACCGAGTGATGTGAGAGGATTAGAAATGGCAGTCTACAACAACAGTGCATATGATTTTGATACCTTTGCCCCGCGGCGCCAAGTTGAGCCCGAAAGAAAGGGCTTTGAACCGAAAATTGTGCGCGCTCCCAAAAAGAGCTTTAAGCAGCAAAGGGAAGAAAAACTCAATTACCGCAATAAATTTATTCGAGTCATAGCAGTTGCACTCATTTTGTTCACACTGCTCGGCAGCCGCATTTACCTGCAGGTAAGCCTGACAGAAAAGACCAGAGAGCTCGACCAGTACAACGCTGATATTAAGGTCGCACAGAGCGAAAATGTGGCGCTCAACAACCAACTTTATGAGATTATGAGCCTGGATGCGGTAGAGCAAAAGGCAGTTAAGGAACTGCATATGGTAAAGCGCGATTCCAGCCAAATTCGATACATTGAAGTTAACTCCACCGACAATTCCACCGATGGGGTCAGAGTCAGCGAGTAATTTTTAAAAAAAGCAAATAATATAATTACGAGAGCCTTTATTGTTAAAGACTCTCGTTAGCCTTTATTTTTATAATATAATATTATAAATAATATATAGTTAATTGGAGGGACAGCAGTTGCAAAAAGCAATCAAAAAAGTCAGCTTAAAGCGCATCCGGGTTTTGATGCTTGTGATATTTGTCGGCTTTGCCATTTTAGGGATAAAGCTGATGTGGGTGCAGCTTGTTAAAGGCAACTACTACAAAGAAAAGGCACTGCAAAATCAGCTCTCCGATACGGTGGTGGAAGCCCAGCGCGGCACGATTTACGATAGCAATATGAATGTGCTTGTGCAGAGCGCCACGGTGTGGAAAGTCTTTGTCGACCCGGTCAGCGTGAAGAGCGAAACGGAAAAGTACGGCAAAGATGTGGCGGAAGAGTTGGCACAAAACCTTTCTAAAATCTTGGGTGTCAAAAAGGAAGATGTGCTTGCCGCCTGTAAAAAAGATACGCGCTATGAAGTGATTAAAGACGATGTAGAGCACGAAATGAAACAAAAGCTGCTTGCCTACACGACAGATAACAAATACACCTCTTGTGTCGGCGTGGAAGCTTCTACCAAGAGATATTATTCCTCGTCTTCCTTTGCGGCAACGGTGCTCGGTTTTGTCGGTTCCGACGGGCAGGGCATTGAGGGGCTTGAATCATTTTACGATGATACCCTCACCGGTACGGCAGGCAGAATTGTAACCGCCAAAAACGCACAGGCAGGGTCAATGCCGAATAACTACGAAAGTGTGATTGATTCGACTGACGGCTCGAGCATTGTGCTCACCATTGACGATGTGCTGCAATACTCTTTGGAAAAGAATTTGGATACCGCCAGAACCAATGCGGATGCCAAATATGCCTACGGGGTTGTGATGGATGTCAATACCGGCGCGATCCTCGCCATGTCTAACAAGCCCGACTATAATTCCGATGACCCGTGGAAGATTAAAGATGAAGATGCCAAGAAAGAGATTGCCAAACTTACGGATAAGAAAGAGCGCGCACAGGCAGAGTCCGATGCACTGATTGCCCAGTGGCGTAACCGTACGATTTCCGACACCTATGAGCCCGGTTCCGTTTTCAAAATCGTCACCGCGGCGGCAGCGCTCGAAGAAGGGGTGGTCAAACCCGATGATACATACTACGACTCCGGCAGCATTGAAGTCGAAGATCGCGTATACCACTGCCAGCTGAGAACCGGTCACGGTTTGGAAACCTTCTCGGAAGGCTTGCAGAACTCCTGTAACCCGTGGTTTATTACGGTGGGGCAGAAATTGGGTGTGCATAACTTCTACAAATATTTTGAAGCCTTCGGCTTTACGGAAAAGACCAATATTGACTTGCCCGGTGAGGCAACACCTGCAGCGGGTGTCACCTACCACACCGAAGATGAAATGGGCCGCGTGGAACTTGCTTCCGAATCGTTCGGTCAATCCTTCCAGGTCAGTCCCATTCAAATGATTACCGCAGTCTGTGCGGCGGCAAACGGCGGCAAGCTGATGCAGCCGTATGTGGTTAAAGAAGTGCTCGATACAGAGGGTAATGTCACTTCCACCACGCAGCCGAAGGTGCGCCGGCAGGTAATTTCCGAATCGACTTCTTCCACCTTGAGCCTGATGTTGGAGGAAGTGGTCAAATACGGTACCGGTAAAAACGCTTACGTGGCAGGCTACCGCGTGGCAGGTAAAACGGGTACTTCCGAAAAACTGGGTACCATTCAAGACGATACCGGCAAAAAGTATGTCACAAGTTTCGTGGCGTTTGCGCCCGCCAATGACCCGAAGGTCGCCGTGCTCATTGCGGTCGATGAACCCAAAGGCGGCAATATCGGCGGCGGCACCAATGCGGCGCCTTCCGTAGCGGCAGTCATTGAAGAAGCGATGAAGTATTACAATGTGCAGCCGCAGTATACCGAGGATGAAATGAGTAAGCTCGAAACCGTGACACCGTCACTGGTCGGTATGAGTTTGAACAAAGCTCAGTCGGTATTGGAAGATAACGACCTTACCTATATCGTTGTGGGTAACGGCAAAGAGGTTACCGGTCAATCCCCGGCGGCAGACAGAAATATTCCGGGCGGCGGCACGGTAGTGCTCTATACGGAAAAAGACTACAAAGCCGAGACTGTTAAGGTGCCCGATTTCACGGGACTTGGCGTTTCCGAAGCCAACCAGTTGGCGGCGGAGAGCGGCTTAAATATTCGCTTTAGCGGTAATAACTTGGAGAGCGGAACGGTCACGGCTTACCGACAGTCCGAAGAAAAGGACAGCGAAATCGAGAAGGGCTCGGTGATTACCGTCTTCTTTATCGCTTCAAGCGGTGTGAGCGACACCTATACGGGGGATGCCGCTGTTGAAGACTAAAACAAACGCAAAAACAATTTTCGGAGGTGCACATACATGAAAATATCGGAATTGTTAACGGGTGTGAACGTGGTATCCGATTACAAGAATGTCAGAGTGAAGGATATTACGGACGATACAAGAAAAGTGAAAAAAGGCAGCGTGTTTGTCTGCATCAAAGGCGCTAATTTTGACGGCCACAGTGCCGCCAAAGAAATGCTTGATAAGGGTGCGGCGGCAGTTGTCTGCGACCACTCTCTGGGGTTAAAAAAAGAAGTGGTGGTTGAAAACACCCGCAGCGCGTATTCCGTGATGTGCGCCAATTTCTTCGGCAACCCCGCAAGGCAGCTCAAACTTATCGGGTTGACCGGCACCAACGGCAAGACTTCGTCGACTTACTTTATCAAGAGTTTGTTTGAACTCTACGGCATTAAAATGGGCTTAATCGGCACCATGCAGAACATGGTCGGCAACGAAGTGTTTGAAGCGCAGTATACCACCCCGACTGCTTATGAATTGCAGCAACTTTTCCGCAAGATGGCGGATGCCGGTTGTGAATACTGTGTGATGGAAGTTTCCAGCCAGGCGCTCGCGCAGGGCAGGGTAGACGGCTTGCATTTTCACATTGCCATCTTCACCAACTTAACCCAGGACCACCTGGATTTCCACGGCACTATGGAAAACTACGCGGCAGCAAAGAAAAAACTCTTTGCCAACTGCGATACGGCGATTATCAATCTTGATGACCCCTATGCCGCTTTTATGCGCGAAGGGCTCAGCTGCAAAGTGGTGACTTATTCCGCCAAAGATAACAGCGCCGATTTCGTGGCAAAGAATATTCAGTTAGATGCGCGCGGCATTACCTATGAGCTGTTGGGCGATGCGGTGATTGCAAGGCTCAAGTGCCCGGTGCCCGGTTCGTTTACGGTGTATAACACCTTGTGTGCTGCGAGCACGGCGATTACCGCGGGGCTTGATTTTAAGAAAACCATCAGCGCCTTTTCTTCGGTCAAAGGGGTTAAAGGCAGAATTGAAGTGGTACCGACCGATACGGACTACACGGTTATTATCGATTACGCCCACTCACCGGATGGGATTAAGAACATCTTGAGTTCTGTCAAAGAGTTCGCCAAGGGCAGAGTGATCATTGTCTTCGGCTGCGGCGGCGACAGAGATGCCGGCAAGCGCCCGAAGATGGCGGATGCGGCAGCCTCCTTAGCGGACTTTGTGGTGCTCACTTCCGACAACCCGCGCACGGAGGATCCGGCAAAGATTGTCGAAGACGCAGCGGTCGGTTTAAAAGGGCATAAGGTAGATACAAAGATTATTGTCGACAGAACCGAAGCCATTCGCTTTGCTTTGCAGGAAGCGAAGGCAGACGATGTGATTATCTTAGCCGGTAAAGGGCACGAAACCTATCAGATTATCGGCAAAGAGAAGCGGCACTACGACGAGAGAGAAATTGTCAAAGGAATTTTAGGGTAAAAGGAGTCGAACCATAATAGGTTTTGGTCGCTTCTTTTTCCCAAATATTGCGTTAAAGCATCTCGCAATGCGGATGCATTCCTTCGCTGCTTTGCCTTATCTTTAAAAAAAATAAGCTGACCAAAACTGTGAAGCACCTCTCGCGAAGAAATTTTTGTGATAATTTCTTCGATATTGAGGCAGATTGGCTGGCGCCAATCAACGAAAAACCGGATAAATTAGTCAAAAAGGGCGAGGGAGAGGCTGTTAAGGCTCGGCTCCTTTTACCCTGAGAGGAGATCTAATTGGAAGAACTTCGTTTAAAAAAGATTGCAGAGGTGGTCGGCGCTAAGTGTGATGCGGATATCCCCATCAGTAGCATTTGCACCGACACCAGAAAAATAGAAAAAGGCTGTTTGTTTATCGCCTTTGAGGGCGAGCGCTTTGATGCTCACGATTTTGCCGCGCAGGCGGCAGAGCAGGGCGCGGCGGCACTCATTTGCCACAAGAAGGTGACATGCAGCGCTCCGGTGCTCTATGTGGAAGACACGCGCACCGCTTACTTGGATATTGCAGGCTATTATCGCTCGCTGTTTTCTATCCCGCTGGTGGGCATCACCGGCAGTGTGGGTAAAACGACCACAAAAGAGTTTATTGCTTTGGCACTCAGCGCTAAGTTTAAAACGCTTAAAACAGAAGGAAACTTCAACAACGATATCGGTATGCCGGCAACGCTGTTACGCTTAGACAGCAGTTATGAAGCGGCGGTTATTGAAATGGGAATGAACCATTTCGGAGAAATCCACAACTTAGTGCTGCGCAGCAGACCGACGATGGGTGTGATCACCAATATCGGTGTTTCCCATATTGAGAATTTGGGCTCGCGTGACGGCATTTTAAAAGCAAAGCTCGAAATACTCGATGGGATGCAGCCCGATGCACCGCTTCTACTCAATGCCGATAACGACAAATTGGCAACGGTTAAAGTCGAAGGCAGACCGGTGTACTACTTCGGGATTGAAAACCCCGGCGCCGACTTTCGGGCGCAGGATATTCGCCGCACAACAGAGAGTACCGATTTTACCATCGTTTACAGCGGCGGCAGGCAAGAGGTACACATCCCTGCAGTGGGTAACCACAATGTGCTCAATGCGCTGTGTGCTTTCGGTGTTGCCGTGTTGAGCGGCATTGATGCCAAAAAGGTTGCGCAAAAACTTGCGGAATATGAACCTGCAGGCAGGCGCCAAAAGATTGTCAAATGCAGCGATTTTACCGTCATTGAAGATTGTTACAACGCTTCTACCGACTCGATGCGCGCGGCAATCGAAACCTTGGCACAGATGAACGCCAAAAAGAAAATCGCCGTGTTGGCGGATATGCTTGAGCTCGGTGACTATGCACAGCGCCTGCACGAAGAGGTCGGTGAATTTTGCGCCCGGCAAAAAATAGATGCAGTGCTCGCTTACGGCGATCAGGCGCGCTTCTACTGCGAGAAGGCAAAAGAGGGCGGCGTGCCGCAGACAGAATTTTTTGAAGATAAGCAGGCATTATTGGAAGCAGTCAGTGCCTGCGCAGAAGATGACAGCGTGCTGTTATTCAAAGGCAGTAACGGCATGCACTTAGAAGAAACAATTAACGCTTTGTATGAGAGGAAGGGTATCAAACATGAGTAATTGGGTAGCAATCGCGATTTCACTCGCACTGGCATTTGCGATTTCGGCAGTTTCGGGCAAATGGATTATTCCGTGGCTGCACAAACTGAAATACGGTCAAACCATTTTGGATATCGGTCCTTCCTGGCACAAGAAAAAGCAAGGCACCCCGACCATGGGCGGCATTATGTTTATCATCGGCTCGGTTGCGGCGTTTCTTATCACTGTTTTGATTTTTGTGCTTACAAAAGGCGACTTGGGTGACGGTGTCAATAATTTCGGCAGTAACTCCAAGGTGCTTGTCTTTGCCGGACTGTTCCTGGCGCTCGGGCAAGGCGTGATCGGCTTTGCGGATGACTACATTTCCGTGGTCAAAAAGAGAAACGAAGGCTTAACCCCGATGCAAAAAACCTTAGGGCAGGTGATTATCGGCTTCGGTTATTTGCTCAGTTTATATATAAGCAAAAACACCTGGTTTTATTTGCCGTTTGCTTCCGGTAAGCATATGGTGGTCGAACTTGGTAACAGTATTTGGGGCGGTCTTCTTTTCTGGCTTGGCGGCATTTTCTTAATTTACGGTTTTTCCAATGCCGTTAACCTCACCGATGGTATTGACGGACTGTGCGGTTCGGTGACAACGGTGGTTTCCATCGGCTTCCTGGTCATTTCCGTTTTGCACAAGTTTGCAGGCGTTTCCATTTTCGCGGCGGCGATTGCAGGCGCTTGCGCCGGCTATTTGATCTGGAACCACTACCCCGCAAAAGTCTTTATGGGCGATACCGGCTCGCTGTTTTTGGGCGGCGCGGTGATGGCAATGGCATTTGCCCTGCATGTACCGTACATCATTTTGATTATGGGTATTGTGTATGTGTGCGAAACCGGCTCGGTGATGCTGCAGGTCGGCTATTACAAACTGACAAAAAAGATTTATAAAGATAAAGATGAAAACGGCAATATTGTCGGCAGAAGAATCTTTAAAATGACCCCCATCCACCATCACTTTGAATTGAGCGGGTGGAAAGAGAATAAAATCGTTGCCGTATTTTCCGCGGTCTCCGTTATCGTTTCGGTTATCGGCATTGCAATCGTGTATTTCGGCATTTTTTCAAGACTGAATTAGGTGGTATATTTTGGAAAAAACACTCAAAAATCGTAAAGCTTTACCGCGCCCCAAGCGTGAGAAGGCACCGAAAACCAAGCTTTCTACCGGCAGGTTTAAGGAATTGTTCCCTTACGCCAAAAAAGGCAGAATGGATATGCCGTTTTTTATCTTGGTGATTGCGCTGCTGACCGTCGGGCTGATTATGATGTTTTCGGCATCGTTTGTTTCGGCGCTCTACAATACGGCAAGCCACGACAGCCTCTATTACATCAAGCGTCAGCTCATTTTTGCCGTTGCCGGTGTGGCGGGTATGTTCATTGTATCGGCAATCGACTATAAGCTGATCAGAAAGCTGACCTTACCGCTGTTGATTGTGACCATTGCGCTGTTGATTATTGTGCGCTTATTGCCGCCGGTTGACGGCGTTTACCGCTGGATTAACCTGGGTATGTTCACCATTCAGCCTTCGGAGATTGCAAAGTTTACTATTATTGCGGTGCTCGCGCATTTTATCGCCCTGCATCCCGATAGAATGAATGAGTTTAAATTTATTGCACTCTTGGGAAGTGTGATTGCGCTGTTTGTGGTCATGCTGATGCTCGAAAAGCACTTGTCGGGTACCATTCTGATTTTTGCTATCGGCTTATGTATGCTCTATGCAGGCGGCATCTGGAACAAGCATAAGATTGCGGCACCTGCGATTGTGATTGTGGGTGTTGCGGTATTGGCGTTTCTGATTTTCATTATTTACAAGAACCCGGGAATCAATGAGCACGCTTTCATTCGTGTCAAATCCTGGTTAGATAAAGACTATGACCCGCTGGGCGCCAGGTGGCAGACCAACAACTCACTGTATGCTATCGGTTCGGGCGGTTTGCTCGGCTCCGGGCTCGGGCAGTCAATGCAGAAATACCTGTATGTTTCCGAACCGCAAAATGACTTTATTTTTGCGATTGTGTGCGAAGAGCTCGGTTTTGTGGGCGCAATTTTAATTCTGTTTACCTTCTGCCTGCTTATCGGCAGAGGTGTAATGATTGCCAAGAGCGCGAAGAATAACTACGCTTCGCTGTTGACAATGGGCATTGTGTTCCAAGTCGGCATACAGGTCATCCTCAATGTGGCTGTGGTGACGGACACCATTCCCAACACCGGTATTTCACTGCCGTTTTTCTCCTACGGAGGTACATCACTGCTGATGTTACTGCTGGAGATGGGAGTTGTGCTTTCCGTTTCGAGAACAGCGAGGATGGAAAAGATATAGCCGCGAGCGGCTATATCGGTTTTCAGTTTTCAGTGTTTAGTGTTTAGATTGTTTGGGAGGATTTGAGATGAAAATATTATTTGCAACAGGCGGCACGGCAGGGCATATTAACCCCGCGCTGGCAGCTGCCGGTTATATCAGAGAGCATCACCCGGATGCCGAAATCCTGTTTGTGGGAACTGCCGAAAAAATGGAGGCAAGGCTTGTGCCTGCGGCAGGGTTTGACTTTAAGACGATTGAAATTACAGGCTTTAAAAGAAGCTTGAATTTGGCAGGAATTAAGCATAATATCAGAACTGCCTATTTGACTCTGCGCTCCTCTTCGGAAGCAAAGAAAATTCTCAAAGCCTTTGCGCCCGATGTTGCAGTCGGGTTTGGCGGCTATGTCAGCGGTCCTGTGATTCGTATGGCGGCAAAAATGGGTATTCCCACTGCTATTCACGAGCAGAATGCTTACCCCGGTATCACCAACAAAACGCTTGCCAAGCGCTGTGATGCCGTGATGTTGACAAATGAAGATGCCAAAAAGAATATGGAAATCAAAGGCAGGTGCGAAATTACCGGCTTGCCGGTCAGAAGCGAGATTTTAAGAGCTGACCGCAGCAAGGCAAGAGAAGAGTTGGGGCTCGATGACAGACCGCTCATTCTTTCCACCGGCGGCAGCCTCGGCGCCGATGCGATTAATGAAGCAGTTGAAGGCTTAATTGCGGCGCACCACAAAGAAGCGCCATACTACCACATTCACGCCGTGGGGCAATATGGTGCCTTTGTTTATGATAAACTCAAAGAAGACGGCGTAGACCTCGAGACCGAATCGCACATTATGGTGCGCGATTATATTGATGATATGGACAGATGCCTGGCAGCGGCGGATTTGGTCATCGGCAGAGCCGGTGCAAGCTCTTTGAGCGAAATCCAGGCGGCAGGCAAAGCTTCTATCTTAATCCCCAGCCCCTATGTGGCGGAAAACCATCAGTTTCACAACGCGATGGCACTCGTCAACAGAGGCGCGGCGGAAATTATTGAGCAGAAAGATTTGAGCGCCCGGACCTTAATCGAAAAGGTCGATGCGCTTATGAGCGATAAAGAAAAATTGTTGGCATTGGGAGAAAATGCAAAGAAAATGGCAATTTTGAATGCAAATGAAAAGATTGCCGAGATTATCCTTTCATTGGTGAAGTAAGCATGGCAAATAAAAAGGTCAAGCGCTGGCGATCCAGACCGGCAGGGAAGAAGGGAAACACCTACGCTTCCTACCCCCGACCTGCCGAGAGTGAAGTGTACCATCTCAAGCCCGAGGGTGAGAAGAAGGCAAAAAAAGAAACCTCCGAGCTCGAGCAGCGCTACAGAGAAGAAAAAGCACAACAGAATAAGGCAGCAGCGGCGCCCGCAAAAAAGAAAAAGAAAAAGTATAAATCCGTTCAGGCATCCTCACAAGCTGCCAAGCAGGCGCGCCGGGGCTACACTTCTTACAGCGAAAAAGAGCAAGAGCGCATTGAGCGCGCCAAGCGCAGAAACAGAAACAGTGTGATGCTGCGCGCGTTGATTGCTTCGGCGGTGTTTATTATCGGCATTGTGCTGAGTATTTTTATCTTTTTTAAAGTCGGTGAAATTAAGGTAACCGGCAGTAAAAAATACACCGCGGCGCAAGTTGTGGAAGCTTCCGGCGTGGAATTAGGCGACAATCTGTTTGCGCCGACCGCGCTGTCGGTACAGTCAAAGTTAGACAAGCAGCTGCCCTATATTAAAAGCGTTACCCTCAAACACGAGCTGCCGGATGTGCTGGTAATCTGTGTCAAAGAGTCTACGGCGCAGTTCGCTTTTAAATCTTCAAACAAAAACACCACCAAATACATATTGACCGATGCGGATTTGAAACTGCTCGAGGTGGCGGACAAGCCCGCCAAAGGCGCCGCAATTATAGAAGGTGTCGGCATTGTCGGGGCGGATATGGGCGAAAAAGCCAAGTTTAAAGAGCCCGAAAAAGGGGATTTGGTTAAGACCATTAAAGCAGTGTTCGCCGATAACGGCATGGAAGATGTGACAAGTATTAATGTTAAGAGCACGGTGGATATTGAAGTGGTCTATAACAATGCCATTACCGTGCAAATCGGGCAGGCAAACGCGCTCGATTACAAGTGCAAGATTGCCGCCAAGGCGATTGAAGATGCGCTTAAGGAAAATGAAAAGGCAAAAGGCACGGTCAATGTTAAGCAGGCAGATCAAACAAGACAAGCCTATTTTAACCCGAATTCGTAACCTAATTGTAACCTTTATTTTCGGTAAATGCTTGATTAAAAAACATATATATGGTATATTGCTATTATAAATAACTATGTCTAGAGGAATGTTACAGGAATGTTTCTATAGCAAAATAGTGTATTGGAGGAAGAAAAAATGGCTTTTGAACTTGATAATGATGTTGTTGCCGGTGAGCAGATAAGAGTAATCGGTGTCGGCGGTGGCGGCGGCAACGCTGTTAACAGAATGATTAAGAGCAATCTGTTGGGTGTAGAGTTTATTGCGATTAATACCGACCGCACAGCTCTGGCAAACTCACAGGCTACATATAAACTCCAAATCGGAGATAAAATTTCCAGAGGTAACGGTGCAGGCGCAAAGCCCGAAATCGGTCAAAGAGCTGCTGAAGAGAGCAGAACCGATATCGAAGAAGCCTTGCAGGGTACCGATATGCTCTTCATTACCGCAGGTATGGGCGGCGGCACCGGTACCGGTGCAGCACCGATTGTGGCGCAAATTGCCAAAGACCTCGGCATTCTTACCGTTGCGATTGTCACAAAGCCCTTTGGTTTTGAAGGCAAGAGAAGAATGGAACAGGCTCTTGCAGGTATTGAAGAGCTCAAAAAGAGCGTTGACTGCATTATGGTGATCCCGAATGACAGATTGAAGGAAGTCACCGAAGAAAAGATTACCCTTCTCAATGCCTTTAATATTGCAGATGATGTCCTGCGCCAGGGTGTGCAATCTATTTCCGATTTGATTAAAGTGCCCGGTCTTGTCAACCTTGACTTTGCCGATGTGACCGCTGTTATGCGCGGCGCCGGCTATGCACATATGGGTGTTGGCAGAGCCAAGGGTAAAGATAAAGCGGAAGCAGCTGCAAAGGCAGCTGTCACCAGCCCGCTGCTTGAAACCACCATTGACGGCGCGACCGGCGTGATTATCAACATCACCGCTTCGCCCGACATCGGTTTGGATGAAGTTGACAACGCTTCTCAGATGATTGCCAATGCGGCGCATCCGGATGCAAACATCATTTGGGGTGCTTGCTTCGATGATTCGCTTGAAGACGAAATCATCATTACTGTCGTTGCTACCGGCTTCGGTTTTGATGAAAACGGTGAGTTCAAAGCACCGGCAAAACCGCGCGCAAGCGATAAAAAGGATACCGGCTTCGGTTTTGGCGATGATGATGACATCTTCTCCAAACCCTCCAAGAAAGAAAGCAGCAGTAGCAGCAATAGCGGCGGCGAGTTCTTGGATATGATGGACCTTTGGGGCTCCAAATAATTTAGCAAAAAAAGAACTGTCTCAACGAAATGTTGAGACAGTTCTTTTTTTGCGGTTTTCAGTTTTCAGTTTTCAGAGTTCAGTTTCATCCACTGCACGCCATGCTCGTTCCTTTTTAATTATCGCCAAACAACACGGTAGCGGCGTTGTCGCTGTCAAGTGTATCAAAGTGCTGCAGTTGAATGGTGCTGCTGCCTTCCGGGTCATCGTTTTGGCAAATGAGTGTGCCGTCGGCACTGACTTTGTAAACATCAAAGGTATCCTGCTGCTCGCTGTCGAGAAATACGCGCAGTGTACCGTCGCCATTATCTTGGAAGCTTCCCTTGGAGGTACTGTCGGGAGCATCGGCACCATCGGCTAAACTGTTGCGGCGGTAGAGGTTGACAGTTACCTTGCCATCCTTACTAAACTGCAAAACAACTACTTTATTTGATTCGTTTTTGTACCAAAAGCCTTTGTAGATATAAGAAATATCTGTTTTTTTGGCAGTGGTGCCTTCTTTTGCGGTAGTCGCTTGGCTTGTTTGCTTTTGGGTTGTGCTCGTTGCGGCAGTAGTTGTCGCAGTGGTCGTTTTGTCTTTGTTCTTATTTTTGGAACAAGCGGCAAAGCTAAGCAGTAAAAGTGCTGCAAGTAAAATGCAAAATATTCTTTTCATATCCGTCACCTTTTCTTCGTTTCTTTTTATAGTCTTTCTCGTATCGAGGTTTTTATTAATTGTAAAGAAGCTTCATCATTTTGCAGCTGCCCGCTTTCAAGCATCAGCAGCGCTCCGTAAATAAGCGAGAGAATTTCATAAACGCGTTTTTCTTTGCCGCTGTCGTCGTAGGCTTCAATGAGAGCGATGAGGTTACTGTCAATCTCGCGGCGCGCCTGCTTTTGCGCTTCATCCATTTGGCGAGGGTTAAGCAGCAAAATCGAGCGAAAGTTCGGGTTGGCAATCCAAAATTTTACATAAGCAGCGGCAAGTTCCTCGATTTGCCGGGCTTTGTCGTTCTCGAAAATCTTCATCACCTGTGCTTCAAGCATTTTCCACCTGCCGCCGATATACTTGATAATTTCCAGTACAAACTCATCTTTATTTTTAAAGTGTTTGTAAGGGGCAGCGCAGGAAACACCGCACACAGAGGCGACGCGCCGGAGTGAAAATTCCGAAAGCCCGTGCTTTTCAATTTCCTGTATGCCGGCTACGAGCAGATGCTCTCTGGTTTTGTCATATATCTTCTCCATGGTTTCACCTCTCTAACAGTGTACCATAAAGACGTGTTTTGTTCAACCTAAAATGCAACAGTCGAAACCACATAGGCGCCGTAGCAGGTGAGCATCATACCGCCTTGCACACGGCTGAATTTGCCTCTGAAAATGGTGGGGATGACTGCAATGGCAATCGTCAGCAGGCAGACACTCATATCAATCGCAACCGCCTGTACCGGTACGGCTAAGCTGCCATTACCTTTTACGGCAGAGCTGAGTGCGCACAGCGGCAGAATTAAGGTTAAGTCAATGATGTTTGCGCCGATAATGTTGCCGACCGAAATTGCGCTTTCCTTTTTGCGCAGCGCGCTAATAGCGGTAATCAGTTCCGGCAGGGAAGTGCCTAAAGCAAATGCCACCACACTGATAACCCTTTGCTCAATCCCGAAACGCAAGGCAAGTTCGCTGCCGCTCTCTACAAGCGCTTGCGCGCCGATAACAATGCCGGCACCGCCGAGAACGAAGAGAATAACGCTCTTGATAATTTGCTTTTTTGTGTATGCGGGCTGCACTGCAGCTTTTTGCTCAGTTTCCTTTTGCAGTGCGCGCTCAGCCAGCATGCCGTTTTTTGCATTGCGAATGTTTTGTGCAAAAAAGGTAATGCACAAAATGCCCAACACCACAATGCCGATGGTCGCAAGGGTATAGTAATCGCCTGCACCGGCAGCGCTGTTCATATGGAAGCGCGGGGTGAAAATGCAGCTGAGAATTAATACTGCTGCCGCCAAAAAGAGTAATATACCTTTGGGGGTAAAGTCTTTTTTGTCTACGATAATGGGCATGCCGACCAGCAGAACACCCATCACCAAAGCGGTATTTGCCGTTACGGAGCCGATGGCATTGCCGGCGGCAATATCTACATTTCCTTTTGCCGCAGCGGAAACGCTGACAATGATTTCTGGCAAAGTGGTTGCCAAAGAAACAATGGTGGCGCCCACAATCAAAGGCGGTATTTTCAATGCGCCTGCAATGCTGCTTGCGGCATCTACAAAAACATCGCCGCCTTTAATAATGAGAATTAAAGCTACTGCAAATACAATCGCAATCGCCCAAACGGGTAATGCTGTAATCCATAAAGTCAGGGACATTTCGATACCTCCTTTTCCATCATCGTTTTTGCCTTTTTATACTTTCACCTGATTATATCACAAGTTCACTTGACTGTCAAGTGTTTTCTATCACAAATAAGGATTTGTCGAGCTGTTTGCAAAACCACCAAAGTTGTGTTCGATATAGGTCTACCCCTCTGTCACTTCGTGACATCTCCCCTCATCAAGGGGCGACAAGAAGAGGATAAATTGAACATCGAACCAACTGCGGTGGTTTTGCTCGTTCCACTCGCCCAACTAAAAAAGTCGGTTAAAATCCAAGTAAGTACAACAATCTTTGTGTTGTCGGGTTTGCGGAGCAAACAAAACAATCTATGTGAATTGACAGTTTCTTCTTAACCGCTTCTCGGCTCCTCTTGACGAGGGGAGCTGGCGCGCGATTGGCGCGACTGAGGGGTAGAA
Organism: Clostridia bacterium; assembly: GCA_017432485.1. Lineage (GTDB taxonomy): Bacteria > Bacillota > Clostridia > Oscillospirales > Acutalibacteraceae > RUG714. The sequence goes on along the minus strand of JAFRJB010000079.1, from coordinate 34,735 downwards.
AAGTCGGTTGAAATCAGTGTAAACTTTTTACTCAAAGACCTCGCCAAATCCTTATTTGGCGGGCATCTGCGTGCCATTAACATCTATCTTATAATCATCTTTATAAATCAAATCTTCAATGAGCACGAATTCATAGCCTTCCTTCTGCAGCGCTTCTATAATGCGCGGGAGCGCTTCGGGGGTGTGCTTGGCGGCATTGTGAAAGAGCACAATATCGCCGCTCTTGATTTTGGGCACCACATTGTTATAGATTTCATCGGCGGAAATATCCATCCAGTCCAAACTGTCCACACTCCACTGGATGGTGTACATCTGTAAGTTTTCGACCATGCTGACCACTTCGCTGTTGTAATCACCGTAAGGCGGGCGAATGAGAGTCGGCGCCGTGCCGGTGAGCTTTTGAATCTTTTCGTTGCAGGTTGTGATTTCCCGCTTGGCATCGTCTATGGCGATTTTGGTCAGGTAGGGGTGCGTATTGGAGTGGTTTTGAATGGAATGCCCCGCGGCAGCGAGGTCTTTTACACTGTTCGGGTAGTTATCCACCCACGAGCCGACCAAAAAGAAAGTGGCTTTGATGTTGTATTGTTTTAATATTTTAATCAATTCCGGTGTATCTTCATTGCCCCAGGCAGCATCAAAGGAAATGGCAATTTGTTTTTTGTCGGTTTGTACACTGTAAATCGGTAAACCGCCCGAAGTTTTGAGCGTTTGCGCTGTTTCGCAGTAGATAAAACCGACCACGGCAGCGGTAATGACAATGACAAGGCACAGCAAAATAATGACTCTTTTTTTATTCATCACAAAAACTTTCATAAAAATACCTCTCTTCTCAAAAATCCACTATGAATATATGATTTTTTTCTTGTAAGTATGAAGAAATATGGTAAAATAGAGGTATGGAAAAGCGAAATTACCAAAAAGAGATGGAAGCGATTATCGCATCGTTTGAAGGGGAGCGCAAGTCCTTGCTGCTGCATGCATGCTGCGCGCCCTGTTCTTCTTATGTCTTGGAGTACCTGAGTAACTACTTCGATATTACTATTCTCTTTTATAACTCGAATATTTACCCCGAAGCGGAATATGATAAGCGCTTGGGGGAAGTGCAACGCCTGATTGGGGCGGCATTCCCGCAAATCAAGCTGCTCACTTTGCCGTATGATGACCGGGAATACTACCGGGAAGTGGCGGGTTTTGAAGAATTGGGCGAAAACTCACAGCGCTGTTACCGCTGCTACGCTTTTCGGATGCGCAAGGCGGCAGAGCTTGCGGTAAAGTATGACTACTTTACAACAACGCTTTCTATCAGCCCGTATAAGCACGCGGAGTGGATTAATGAGCTCGGTGCGCGCTTTGAAGCCGAATTCGGAGCAAAATATCTGCCGGCAGATTTCAAAAAAAGGGGCGGATATCAGCGCTCGATTGAGCTTTGTAAAGTATATGACATTTACAGGCAGAACTATTGCGGCTGCGTTTTTTCAAAAAAAGAAGCCGAAGAAAAAATAAAAAAATATTAATTTTTATATAAAAGGCTTTTCAATATTCCCAATGTATGTTATAATCACTTATTAATAAAATGAATTAATATTACAGAGGACTATATGTTTAATTTTTTAACCACTACAAAGATTTTCGGCATTGAAATCTACGAGATTTTGCTTTGGTTTTTAATATACGGTGTCATCGGCTGGATTTTTGAAAGCGCGCTGCGCAGTATTGCGGATAAAAAGTTTGTCAACCGCGGCTTTCTGTTCGGTCCGTTTATTCCGATTTATGCATTCGGTATTACCGGCTTTGTATTTTTGCTCAATCCGTTTTATACCTTACCGCCGCTGAAAATGCAGTTAAGTTTTCTGCCTGCGGGGCAGCAAACGATTGAAATTGAATATAAATACTACCTGATTATGATTGGCGGTATGATTATTTCCAGTGTGCTGGAGTATGTGGTTTCGTTTTCGATGGAAAAGCTCTTTAACCAGCGCTGGTGGGACTATACGCCTTATAAATACAACACCAAAGGTAGAGTGTGTTTTTCCATAACCTTCTGCTGGGGGGCGCTGAGTGTTGCGGCGGTGCGCTTTGTTCACCCGCTCATCGGTAAGAATATTACGGATGCATTGCCCCAAAAAGTCGGCTTTGTCATTATTTTGATTGCCTATTCCATATTGTTCATCGATATCATTCTTTCTAATATTTCCGCGACAAAGAAAAAGAAGAAAATGCTTCAAGAGGCAGCCGAAGAAGATACTGCCGTAGAGAAAGAAGGGGTTTAAGTGCCAAGGTGGAGTATCATATTATTGCTCTTTATTGCATCCTTTGCAATTGTGGGGCTGATTACTTACCGCAAAATCAAAGACTATTTTGAAAATGCGAGCGAATACGCTAAAATCAAAGAGGGCGTTGCGCTGACCGATGAAATGCTCATGATTGCGCACCGCGGCTTGAGTGCCGTAGCCCCGGAAAATACGCTTGCCGCTTTTCGCCTGGCAACCGAAGCGGGTTTTCGCTATGTTGAAACCGATATTCGCCGCACGAAAGACGGGCACTGGGTGGTTATGCACGATGCGACCGTTGACAGAATGACCGACGGCAGCGGTGCCATCGCCGACCTGACACTTGAGCAAATTCAAAAGCTTAAAATTACCCGCGGCTCCGGCATCGAGACTTACCCGGATGAACATGTGCCCACACTCAATGAGTATTTAAAAGAAGTTATTGAAGGCGGCTCGTACCCGGTTATTGAAATAAAGGCAAAAGGTGTTTTTGATTTTAAAGACCTTGTGTATTTACTGCGCGAATATAACATTACCGAAAAAGCGGTGGTGATTGATTACGATATCGACCACCTCAGAACCATTCGCAAGCTTTGCCCTGAGCTGCAGATGCAAATTTTAGGGCACTTTGTCAAAAGAAAGTTTATTGATGCCGCGGAGGAAATCGGCAACTGCGGGTTTGACGGTATGCAGAACCTGCAGCGCAACAATGCTCTTTGCCGCGAAATTCGCGAGAAGGGGATCCCCTTTAATATGTGGACTGTGGATAGCGAAGCGGCACTCAAAAAGATTAAAGCGCTTGGCGCCACAATGGCAACCACAAACTGCTTAAAACCGATACATAACCAAAAAGAGAACGCATAGTGCGTTCTCTTTTTGGTTATGTTAGTGTGTGTTATCTGTTTTCTTTGTTTTGTGCGGCTCTGAGCTTTTTGATATAAATCAAATAGGTTTTTACCTTTTTGCGGAAATGACTCTCATCATAAATGCCTAAGGTTTCGTTGGTGGCGCAGTATTTATCTGCCAAAGTGACTATGAGTGCTTCTTTCGACAAAGGAATGTGCAGGAAGGTCAGCGGCCACATATGCGAGCGAATAATTTTGATCTCTTTCTCGCTCGGCTCAAAATAGAGTTGCGCATTTTCAGCAGCTTTTGCGGGGTGGGTAAAGCCGTGGGTCAGCGGCGGTCTGGTTGCCGGGTCTTTGATATGCCAGTCATAGAGATATAAGTCGTGGAGCATTGCGCCTCTGACAGTAGTGCACACATCGGCATTCCACTTTTTTGCGAGAATAAACGAAGTATAGGAAACGGCAATGACATGCTCGAGCGTGGTAATATCGCCGTGCTGGATATAGTCATCCATTTGCATCACCACATCGCTCGTAGACAAGTCTTTGACATATTCGTGAAATTCCAATAAGCCTTTGTGCATAGAACTAACCTCTATTCGCTAAATTTTGCGCGGCGCGCTGTTTTTTGACATACACTAAATAGGATTTGATTTTCTTTCTGTATGCGCTGTTATCGTAGATGCCGAAAGATTCATTCCAGGCGCAGTATTTATCCGCTAATGTTAAAATGAATGCTTCCTTAGAGGTCGGCATATGAAAAATGGTCAGCGGCCACATATGCGAGCGCACAATTTTAAGCTCTTTCTCGGTCGGCTTAAAATATTTCTTTGCATTTTTTACCGAAGTTTTCGGGTGGTTGAAAGTGTGTGTGAGCGGCGTTCTTTCATCGGTTCTGATATGCCAGTCATACAAGTATAAATCGTGGAGCATCGCGCCTCTGACAGCTGCAGTTACATCGGCATTCCACTTTTTAGCAAGGATGAATGCTGTGTAGGAAACGGCGATGACGTGCTCGAGTGTGGTAATATCGCCGTGCTGCATGTAATTGTCCATCTGCATCACCGTGTCGCTCAAGCTTAAATCGGCAACAATGGCGTGAAATTCGGCTAAATTTTTTGATAACATCATTGGTCTTCTTTCTTTGGCTTTTTTGCTAAAATATTATAGCAAAGTTTGTGCAATTATGCAATATTTATCTTTTCAGGCGAATTTGCACAATAACAGATTGTAAAATTTTGGTTTTATGGTATAATTATACTGTTAAATTTTTTACTTATAAGGAGAAAAGTGAAATGTCTAAAGAAAAGAAAAAAGGTTCGGGCTTAGATTATAAGCAGACCTTTCTCATCGGCTTCGGCTTCTTAGCCTGTATGCTGTTTTGGAGTATTTACAACTCCTATGTGCCGCTGATTTTAACCCATAAGTTAGAAGATATGGGCATGGCGGGCAAGACCTTTTTCGGTTTTATCACCGTGCCGCTGATTGTTAACGCGATTATGACTATCGATAATATCTTCGGTGTCATTTTTCAACCGATGTTCGGTAAAATCAGTGACCGCACCCATTCCAAACTCGGTAAGAGAATGCCTTTCATTTTAAAGGGTTTGCCGATTTGCGCGGTGTGCTTCACTTTAATCCCGATTTTAGCGGGGCTCAACTTCGGCGGTTGGGAAATCGCATTGATGATGCTTGTTATTATCGGCTTCAATTTTACTATGAGTACCTGGAGAAGCCCGGTTGTTGCGATGATGCCCGACTACACACCTTCCGAACTGCAGAGTGACGGTAATGCCGTTATCAACATCATGGGCGGTGTCGGCCAGGCGCTCGGTTTCCTGCTTGCCACCATCCTCGGTGTGCTCGGCTTTAAAGAGGCTATTAAGCAAGGTAACTACATTTCGCTGTTTGCGGCAGGTGCCATTCTTGCGCTTGTCTTTATGGGTATTTTGTATACATTCGTTAAGAAGAATGTCGATAAGGACTTATCCGCCAAAGAGCAGGCGATCGAAGACAAAGCTTCCGATGGCAAAAAAGCGGAAAAAATCAAAATCAAAAATTTGGATATGAGCAAAGAGGAGAAACGCTCGCTGCTGTTTGCGCTGTTCGGGCTCTTCTTTATCTGCAATGCTTCCGAAGCGCTCGTACCCAATTTCACCGTATTTGCGGAAAAAGCGCTGCATGTTGACAACCCGATGATTTCCACCATTATGATGCTGGTGTTTGCGCTTTCGCTGGCGGCATTTGCGGTTCCCGCCGGTATTCTCGGCAGAAAATGGGGCAGAAAAAAGACCATCTCCTTAGGTCTGATTGTCGTTGTGATTATGTTTGTTATTTACATTCTTGTAGCGATGGTGCTGCCGGCAATCTTTACAGATGCCGGTTGGTTAAATACCGCAATTTGGGTAATGCTTTGGATCGCGCTTGTTTGCGGCGGTGCGGCAATCGCAATGGTAAACATCAACACGCTTCCGATCGTGCTTGCAATGGGCGGCAGAGATTTGGTCGGTACCTTTACGGGTTACTACTACACCGCTACTTTTGCGGCAGCAATTACCGGCCCCATCCTTTGCGGCGGCTTAATCGGTCTGTTTAACAACAACTACAATGCAATGTTCTTATTCTGCGCAGTTGCCTTCTTCATCGGTTTACTGCTCTTCATCCCGGTCAAACACGGTGAAGTCAGTGCAGATGATGAAGCGTGGCTTGAAGAAGCTGTAGAAGCAGCCAGTGATGATTAATAATTGCAAATAGAATTAAAAGAGGCACTTTGTGCCTCTTTTTTTGCGGGAGACTTTTAGTGAAATCTTGTGTATTGACTTCTTTTTCTATTCTTAATATAATGAAAGTAGAATAGAAAGAATGGAGGGTTTGAAATGAAAACAAACGCTAAAATCATCAGTTTGGCGCTATGTTTTGTGATGCTGTTTTGTATGCTGCCGTTGAGCGCCAATGCGACAGAGGTGATTGCAAACCCTGATTTTTGGGTGGCGCTGCCCGCAGCGGGCGAACTGCCGCAGTATGACTATGCAAGGAGCGCAGGTGCTTTTTCGCCCGATACTGCCCGGGGGCAGCAAAACGGTGTGGAATGGGTTGACCTGACAGCCGATAATCAGCCTCTGTCACCGGAGGAACCCTTTGTAGCAGGGCATGAGTACCAAATCCGTATTGCCCTTGTTGCCGATGAAGGTAATGTGTTTGCCGATGCAGAGAGTTTTGCGGCAACGCTCAACAACACGGCGGTGACGGATTTTACCATTATCAATGTAGAGGGTGTCAATTGCAAAGCGAAAATCAGCTTTACCTTTCACCTTTTTAAAGACAATGTTTTAGAGAAAGCTTCTTTTAAAAAGTGCGGCAGAATGACCCGCATTTGTACTGCCTGCGGCTATGAAACGGCAGAGCAGGAAATTCCGCGTGCGGGAGAGGTTGCGCTTTCTTATGTTTACTATCGTTACAAAGGCTTGATGTATAACGGTAAAAACCATTTTCCGGCAGTGACTGTCTATGAATACGGCACAGAGGAGGAAGACACCATTCCCGCAAATTATTATAAAGTGACTTACCCTGCTTCCGATGCCAAGGTCGGCACATATCAGTATATTGTGACATTAAAAGGCGATAAGTACGAAGGCACTGCCAAGGGCAAATATTCCGTGCATCTCGGCGCGCCCGGGGTAACTGCGAAAATGGGCGTAGACAAGGTGGCGCTGAGCTGGCTGAAAATTCCCGGCGCTAAATTCTACATTGTTTATGCACTCAATTATAAGACAGGGAAGTTTAGCCGCATTGCCAAAATCACTAAACTCTCTTATACCATTACCGGCAGAAAACCCGGCACAAAATACGGCTATGCCGTGCGCGCCGGCTTCTATAACAAAGCCGGTAAAGAGGTGTTAAGCCCCTTTTATAAAGTGACGGATACCATAGAGGTTTATACGCTTTGCAAGGCGCCTGCCGCCAAAAGTAGCGTTGCGGGCAAGGCGGTTACCCTCAAGTGGGCAAAATGCGCCGGAGCAGCTTACTATAAGGTCTATGAGTATAACGCGAAAACAAAGAAATATACTACCCTTGTCGGGAGTACAAAAAATATCAGCGTGAAGTTGACAAATCGTTCTAAAGGTACACATTATTACTTGGTCAGAGCTTTTAATAAAGAGAATTTAGGTAGTAAGTATTCAACCAAAAATCTGGTCAAAGCAGTCATAAAATAATAAAAAAGACTTGGCAGGTGAATTCACTTGCCAAGTCTTTTTAGAACACTAAAGAAACTGCATTTTAAGATGTGCAGTGTTAATGCTTCGTTTCGCATTTCGAGTCCAATATGCGCACAATAAAAAAAGGGGCTGTGAAAAAACGCAATAGTTTTTAATTGCGTGGCTTCACAGCCCCTTTTTAAAATCGCAAATCCGGGGAATACTAACACAAGCGGTTATACCGACTCAATGAAAAAGGAGAGACAGAGATGTTCAAACACGAAAAGCAGCTCTTTCACCCGGTAGCGGTGGAAAAACCGAACCCGCAGTACGCTGCGCTGCTGCACGAGCAACTGGGTGGAGCAAACGGAGAACTTAAGGCTGCCATGCAGTATATGGCGCAGAGCTTTCGCATTAAAGACCCGGAGATTAAGGATTTATTTCTTGATATTGCCGCTGAGGAATTGGGGCATATGGAAATGGTGGCGCAGACCATTAACCTGCTTAACGGGCACGATGTGGATGCGGCAAAGGTCGATGCGGGTGAAGTGCAAAGCCACGTGATTTTGGGCTTGAATCCGGGGCTTATCAATGCTTCCGGCTACTCTTGGACAGGGGATTATGTTTCTGTGACAGGCGATTTGTGCGCAGATTTGCTCTCAAATATTGCTTCCGAGCAAAGAGCCAAAGTGGTTTATGAATACCTCTATCGACAAATAGAAGATAAGAAGGTCAGAGAAACGATTGATTTCCTGCTCAACCGAGAAGAAGCGCATAATAAACTCTTTAGAGAAGCCTTTAACAAGGTGCAAAAGACCGGTTCCAACCGCGATTTCGGCACCACCAAAGCGGCAAAGATGTATTTCAGTATGTCCGAACCTTCACCCGAGGGCAGCGATTTTGATGCCGGCAAAACCGACCCGGTCTCGTTTAAGTAATCGAAACAAAACACCGCCTGTAAAAAAGGCAAAAAAACACCTCCTGCTAAAAGCAGGAGGCATTTTTACAAAGTAAGCTTATTTGCTGTAGCTCTCATCATAAGGAACTCTTGCCACGCCGTCTAAACGGAGAGTGGAGGTAAAGAAATATTGCCTTAAATTCAATCTTTTCGCACAATAAGTGCGTTAAAAACCGCACATAAGCGTCAGCTTTATGTGCGATTTTTGCCTTCTTCTTGCACAAAAATATTGAATTTAAGGTGCGAAGCAGTTTATTTTGCCTGATTTTGCTCAGATAGGCAATTTTAAAATGTGGGAATACTCAGCGTATTGGCATATTTTTAAATTGTCGAGGTGAGTGAAAGCAGACAAAATAAACCAAAATTTCTTTATCGCCACTCTCCGTAGTGCAGCTTCATACACTGCCTTGGAAACAGCGATAAAGATGGCAGCGCCCTTGTGGCGCCCTATTTTTTCTTGATTTTTCATTAGTTTTCCGAAAAACTTGCTTTCGTTTCTTGCTATTGATAAACTAAAATTAGATATATTTTTAATAATCAATTGTCGAGAAATATTATAATATATATTTTTAAATAATCGATGTTTTTTGTCGGCTTTATCTTTTATATTGTTTTTGGACTGCCGGACAGGTCTTTATATTTGAGTTATCCAAATATGTAAAGTGATAACGGATTGTGCGCAGTGCCGATATGTTGGGCTAAAGATTTGTCGGTTGAATGTTTTATAAAACTATGATATAATAATAGAAGCCAAATGATTTTTCAAATTAAATTATTCCGAACAAAAAGGAAGTCCTATTTTTATCATTTGATAAAAATGCAACTTCTTTTATTCAGGTACTTCTTTTTGTTTGGAGTTATTTGAAAAATTGTTTGGCGACAGTTGAAGTTTGCGTTTTTTGGCGCAGCTTCGGCTGCGCCTTTTTTAACTTTCAGAGGTGGTGAACGGAAATGAAATATCAACGCATTTGCAGTTTGATTGTGATAGTGGCGCTTCTTGCCGGTATCGGTTCTTTGCCATTATCCGCCTATGGTGCACAAACTGATTCTGCCGATGCTTTCGCACAGAAATTGGAAACACTCAATGAGCAGGCGCTCGAGAGCGATATGACAATGGAAGAAATGGTAGAGGCGAGGATTATTCTCAAAGCCTCTGCCGATATTCCTCGCTACGGAAATGCAGAGTATATCAAAGGCTACCGCAATTTATATGTCTTTCAATACCCTTCGCATGCGCAAGCAGAAGAGGCGCTGGCGTATTATAGCGAACTTCCCGCTGTGCAGTGGGTGCAATGGGATAAATTGCACGAGGCAAAAGGGGAGTGTATGCGCTCTGTCGGTGTGAAAGAAACCATGGAATATATTGCAGAGCAATCGATAGAAACTGCTGCGCTCAAGGTGGCAGTGATTGATACGGGCGTTGATACAAAAAGCGAACTGTATCAAAATTGCGGCGGCAGATTGGTCGATACGGGATATAACACTGCGAATACCGGCTATCGCTGGACAGCCCATGATGATTTCGGTCACGGCACCAATGTGTGCGAAATTATCTATGCCAATACGCCCGAGAGTGTGAGTGTCTACGCTTACAAAGCGCTGAATATGGACGGTGAAGGGGATGAAATCTCCGTTGCGATGTGTATTGATAAAGCGATAGAAGACGGCAACAGCGTGATTAATCTTTCTCTTGGCGGCGCGGGGGAGACTGACCCCTGTATTAAAGAAGCGCTGCAAAGAGCCTATGCTGCCGATATTACGGTGGTTGTTGCTGCGGGCAACGAGAGTGTCAATGTGGCAGAATGTACTCCCGCTTGCGAGGATGAGGTGCTTTGTGTGGCTGCGATTGACCGCAACGGCAATCCCGAATCGTATTCCAACTTTGGCGATGGGGTGGATTTTTGCGCACCGGGCGACAGCGTTACAACCACTTATTCCATTGCGCGAAATGAATATGAAGAAGAAATATTTGGCAGAGAAATTGAATATGAAGGCTGTACCGGCACTTCCTTTGCTACTCCCTTTGTAGCGGCTGCGGCGGCGACAGTCAAAGCAGTGCACCCGCAGTACCGGTCGGCTGATATAGAGCAGGCGCTAAAGGATTCTTGTTACACCGGCGAACAACTGTATTCGAATGATTCCATTCACCCGTTAGAAGGGCGGTTGTTTGAGTTTTTATGCAGAGGCGCCGGGGATTACCACGCTATAACGCGGCTTGTTCAGAATCCGCCTGACAATGCATTGTATTACGGCAATGGAATGCCCGAGCCGGGTGTAGCAATCGGTATGGAGCGCTGCCGAGAAGTTGCGTTTACCCAAGATATCGGGGCGAACGAAGAAGTGTTTGTGGAAATGAGCGCCGAGGAGGATAGCCGTATTTTCTATACCGAAGACGGCTCTTTCCCCTACAACAGTGAAACCGTGCAGCAGTATACCCAAGCCGAAGAAGGTGGCACGGTAGCGCAACCCTTGGAGATACAAGGCTTTGCGTGCTTGCGCGCCGTTGCCTGCAAAAGCGGAAAATCACCGAGCATTGTGACTGCTGCCGAATTCTTTGCGCAGCGCCATGCCTCACAAGAGGAATTGACTATCGGTGCAGATGGTTATATCACACAATATACGGGCAATGACAGTTCGATAGTGATTCCCGAAACAATCAACGGCATTCAGGTCACAGGTCTTGGTGCAGACTTCACCGCACCAACCGCGCAATTAAACGCCATCACTTTGCCGGACAGTGCAAAAAGAGTGTTATGCCATATGCCGCAGACTTTAGTGTACTTCAAAGCGCCGGGTTTGGAACAGATTGGTGATGAATGCTTTGCTGATACCAACCTGGCAATCATAGAAGCGCCTTCGGTAACAAAAATCGGTAAAAATGCCTTTCGCGAAACATTGATTCGCCAGGCGTATTTTCCGCATGCCAGAATTGATAATGGTGCATTTTATTTTTGCCGCTATCTTAAAACGGTGGAGTGTATGCAGAAGAGCCGAAGCGGAATTCCGGAAGATGCTTTTTGCGGTTGCTTGCGCTTAAAAACCGTCAACATTCATTTGGAACCATACGGCGATGATTTGGGAGATAATAATATATATATTGGCATATATGCATTTTGTGGGTGTGTGAGTTTGCAAAATTTCGATTTTTCAAAAGTGACTTCTATTAACCGTTGCGCTTTTTACAATGTGCGCGCGATAAGAGTTGTCAACGCACCCATGCTCAATACGATAGAATCTCTGCCGGTTTCGACCGAAATCTTGTATGCCCCGCGTTTGAAACGGTTGAAATACGCTCCTGTTGCGGGAGAAGTGCCGATGGCGATTGTATCGCGCACATGCACTGTTAACTCAATCAGTTCCAGTTTGGGCTTTGACTATCACGGCTATTGGTATGAGGAACGCGGTTATACGAAAACCACATTTGAGGGTTACTCCGATAATTACAAGAACTTGGTTATTTGCAGTGATGAAAACTCGGATGTGAAAACTGGAACTCTTGCTGCCAATATAAACTTTTTGCATACGCCTGCCATCGCTTCTCAACCGGAGGAAATGGGTGCTAAAGGTGGCACCTTGGAAGCAGACGGCATCGGGATTAATATCACCTACCAGTGGTATGGCACAAATTTGAGAAATAACCATACAGGTACAAAGTTGGAGGGAGAAGTTAACCGCACTTTAGAGAGCGATAAGTACGATTACCGCTATTACTATTGCGAAATCACGCACAATGAGAATTTGTTGTATTATAATGGCTATACTATTGAAAACGGAATCAGAAAAGTAAGAACCGGTTATGGCGGTGAAGATGTCAATGAAGATACTATTGTAGACTTTGCCGATGTCAGTCAGGTGCTGGCACAGTTGGGGCAGGAGGCAAGTGACGTAAATATCACAAGCGATATTGATGGCAATGCAGTGATTGATATTGCAGATATTTCCATGCTTTTGCTCGAAAATGTTTACGGCAAAGAGCAGGTTTTGCAGAGTGTCTATTGCCCGGCGTGGAAACTGTTAGACAAATAAGGATTTGGCACTGCGCCAAATCCTTATTTGTCAGATTACAGAACACAGAGTACAGATAACAGAACAGCCTGCGGAATATTCCGCAGGCTGTGTTTTGTTCATTACAGGTATTGATTATTTGCTGTAGCTCTCATCATAGGGAACTCTTGCAACGCCATCTTTGAAAGCAGCTTCATACACTGCCTTGGAAACAGCTTCCTTCACGCCTTCATCAAATGCGTAAGGAATGATGTGGTCAGCAGTCAGCTGATCAGCCGGAATGAAGTCAGCCAGTGCGTAAGCAGCAGCAATCTTCATACCCTCTGTGATGTCGCTTGCGCGCGCATCCAAAGCGCCTCTGAAAAGACCGGGGAAGCAAAGCACATTGTTGATTTGGTTCGGGAAGTCCGAACGACCGGTACCGACAATGGCAGCACCTGCTTCTTTAGCAAGGTCGGGCATAATTTCGGGAGTCGGGTTACTCATCGGCAGCACGATCGGGTCTCTGTTCATGGAGCGCACCATATCCTGGCTGACAATGCCGGGGCCGGAAACGCCGATAAAGATGTCAGCGCCCTTCATGGCATCGGCAAGAGAGCCCTGTCTCTTAGCGCGGTTGGTGAACTTGGAAACTTCAATCTTGGAAGCATTGCCTTCCAGTCTCGGGTCACCTTCGCAAATCATGCCTTTTCTGTCGCACATGATAACGTTTTCGCCTTTCAGACCAAGGCTGATGAGCAGTTTGCAGATTGCTACGCCGGCAGCGCCTGCGCCGCTCATAACAGCGGTGCAATCCTCTAACTTCTTACCGGTTAATCTCATGGCGTTGATGATGGCAGCGCCGCAGATAACGGCAGTACCGTGCTGGTCGTCATGGAAAATCGGAATGTCGCATTTCTCTTTGAGCTGTCTTTCGATTTCGAAGCAGCGGGGAGCCGCGATATCTTCAAGGTTCACGCCGCCGAAGGAGCCTGCAAGCAGTTCAACGGTTCTGACGATTTCATCAACATCCTTAGAGCGAATGCAAAGCGGGATAGCATCTACATCGCCGAACTCTTTAAAGAGAACGCATTTACCTTCCATAACGGGCATACCGGCTTCGGGGCCGATGTCACCGAGACCGAGAACAGCAGTACCGTCAGTTACAACGGCAACGGTGTTCCAGCGGCGGGTAAGGTCATAGGATTTGTTGATATCCTTTTGCACTTCCAGGCAAGGCTGTGCTACACCGGGGGTGTAAGCAAGGCTCAAAGCTTCCTTCGAGTCAACCTTTGCGCGCGCGATAACTTCAATTTTACCTTTCCACTCTTCGTGGAGTCTTAATGATTCTTTTGCGTAATCCATTGTTTTCCTCCAAATGGTTATTTTTTATGGTCTACCCCTCTGTCACTTTGTGACATCTCCCCTCATCAAGGGGAGATTAGAATTGGTAAAGATGAAAACATTGAACGAACTGTGACGGATTTGTTTGCTGCGCAAACCGAACTTTTTTAATCGGGTGCGGGTATCCCGCCCACAGTTATTCACTATTCACTATTACCTCTTCACTGAAGATTAATCGCAGCGCGATTAATCTTCAAAGGGGAAGTGATAATCTAAACCGAACTCGTCACGAATAGCGATGAATTCTTTTTGTACAGATTCGTTAATCGGCACACCGCCGTTGGCTTTTCTGTCAAGATAGACAAGGTGCTCTTTCTCGTTTGCGGTGTAGATTCTTTCCTGACCGGGAGCCTTCTTGGAAGCTCTGATTTCGCGCAGGATGTTGCCTGCAACCTTGCGGCACATTTCTTCGCCTAAGAAGTGGTTGGTGTCGATAGCGATGAAGAAGTGACCAAGGTGATACGGTCTGAGGTTGCCCTCTTCGTCTTTACCGTCAAGGTCTTTGAGGAACATACCGTTCTGCAGCACTGCAGAGAGAAGCTCTACTACCATGCCGTAGCCGTAGCCCTTGTAGCCGCCGAGGTCTTCGCCGATGCCGCCCAGAGGAGTCAAAGCAGCAGTGCCCTTTCTGATCTTGGCAAGAGCGTCGGTCGCATTGCCTTCGCAAGCGGTACCGTCTTCATTGATGATGGTGCCGGGGTGCACATCTTCGCCGATTCTGGAGTAGTACTCAATTTTACCGTTCTGCGTAATGGAAGTAGCGCAGTCGATGATGAAATCGAAATCTTCATCAGTCGGGATACCGATGGTCAGCGGGTTGGTGCCGAACATGCCTTCCACACCGAAGGTGGGCGCAACGGACGGACGTGCGTTGGTACCGGTGATACCGATGCAGCCTGCATCACAAGCCATGGAAGGATAGTAACCGGCAATACCGTAGTGAGAAGAGTTGCGCACGGCAACCATGCCCATACCGTACTTCTTAGCCTTTTCAATAGCCATGCTCATAGCCTTGTGGGAAATGACATGACCCATACCGTCATGACCATCAATCACAGCGGTGGTTTCGGTCTCTTTGAGAATTTCAATCTCGGTTACGGGATTAACGACCCCTGCCTTAATTCTGTCAAGATAGATGGGCTTAAAGCGGTTCACACCGTGGGAATTAATGCCTCTCTTGTCAGACTCAACAAGTACGTTTGCGATGATAGCAGCATCATCTCTCGGAATACCGTATTTTTCGAATACATCGGTCATAAACGCTTCAACATAATCGAAATCTACACAATTTTTGTTTGCCATTTTTCTTTCTCCTATAAATAAATTTTTTCAAAATTTTTGCGGGGGAATCATTGCATTTGTTTTGTCTACCCCTCTGTCGGCTAAGCCGACATCTCCCCTCATCAAGGGGCGACAAGAAGCGGATAAATTGAACATTGAACCATCTGAGAGGGTTTTGTTTGCTCCGCAAACCCGACTTTTTTAATCGGGTGCGGGTGTCCCGCCCTTAATTATTCATTATTCATTATTCACTATTCGTTGCAGATGAGTTTTACTCATCAGCCTCTATCCACTTGAATGAGCGCTCAACCGCTCTCTTCCAGCCGTGGTAGAGTTTATCTCTTTCTTCGACCGGCATCAGTCTGTTAAAGACCTTGGCAACCTCGCGGTTGCTTTCGATTTCATCGGTATCTTTCCAGAAACCGACGGCAAGACCTGCCATATAGGCAGCGCCCAAAGCGGTGGTTTCCACGTTCTTGGGTCTGTTGACTTCGCAGCCGATAAAGTTTGCCTGGATTTGCATCATGATGTCGGAAATGGAAGCGCCGCCGTCTACGCGCAGGCTCTGCAGCTCAATGCCGCTGTCATCGGTCATGGCTTCCAGCAAGTCGGTCATCTGGAAGCAGATGCTCTCTAATGCCGCGCGGCAGACATGCTCTCTGGTCACGCCTCTGGTAATGCCGACCATCACGCCTCTGGCGTACATATCCCAATAGGGAGCACCCAGACCCGTGAAAGCGGGAACGAGGTAAAGACCGTTGGAGTCTTCCACTGTTTCGGCGAATTCATCGCACTGTTTCGGGGTGTCAACCAAGTGCAGGCTTTCCTGCAGCCACTTAATGACCGCACCTGCGATAAAGGCGGAGCCCTCCAGGGAATAGGTGACCTTGTCACCGATACCCCAAGCAACATTGGTTAAGAGGTTGTTTTTGGAGTTTACTCTCTTGTCGCCTGTATTCATCAGAAGGAAGCAGCCGGTGCCGTATGTATTCTTTGCCATGCCGGGTTCGAAGCAGCCTTGACCGAACAGAGCGCCGGGCTGGTCGCCGATAGCGCCTGCCACCGGAACGCCTGCCAATTCTTCCAAACCGAGCAGGTTTTCGGCAACTTCGCCGTATACCATGCTGGACGGAACGGGCTTGGGCA
Source organism: Clostridia bacterium (assembly GCA_017432485.1). Classification (GTDB taxonomy): domain Bacteria; phylum Bacillota; class Clostridia; order Oscillospirales; family Acutalibacteraceae; genus RUG714. The sequence continues at coordinate 18,648 of JAFRJB010000079.1, read as the reverse complement.
GCATTTCCATCGGGATATCTAACTGCTCGCAAAGGAAGGGGTCCCAATCGAGTTTGTCGATATCAAAGAGCATGGTGCGCGAAGCGTTGGAGTAGTCGGTCACATGGGCTTTGCCGCCGGTAAGCTTCCAAATAATCCAAGTTTCTACCGTACCGAAGAGCAATTTGCCCTCTTTGGCGCGCTCTCTGGAGCCGGGCACATGGTCTAAAATCCACTTAATCTTGGTGCCGGAGAAGTAGGCATCAATAATCAAGCCGGTGTGTTCTCTGACATAGGGCTCTAAGCCTTTTGCCTTTAAGTCTTCACAAATATCCGCGGTGCGGCGGCATTGCCACACAATCGCGTTGTGAATGGGCATACCGGTTTCTTTATCCCACACAATGGTGGTTTCTCTCTGGTTGGTGATACCGATTGCCTTGATGTCTTTGGCGCTGAAGCCTTCCACTCTCTTGGCGCGCTTTAACACCTGTGTAACGGCGTTAAGCTGGCTGTAGAGAATGTCCATCGGGTCGTGTTCCACCCAACCTGCCTTCGGGTAAATTTGAGGATACTCAAGCTGACCCTTGGCAAATGCATTACCTTGTTTATCGAAGATAATGGCACGGGAACTGGTGGTGCCTTGGTCTAACGATAATACATATTCTGCCACAACATTTTCCTCCTATAAAATGTAATTCGTTTAAATATAATTAAACATATTATAACTATATCATAAATATTGGTAATTTTCAATAATCAACAGGCATAAAATGGGAGATTTTTTCCGCTGTTTTTGGTAAAAAAGACGAAAAAAACAGCTCTCGCCACCAATTTACAAAAAATCTTGCGAAAATGGTAATAAAATTATATAATATATTGTTAGCAGTTAGCATATCGGCATATTAGCATATTGGATAGAGGGAGGGCTGCGCCCTCACCCGTATTAGAATGTGCCGCTTAGCGGCACCACCATTCGCTAACGGCTAATAGGCTAACAGCTAAACCGGAGGTTTTCTATGATCGATATTCATGCTCACATACTGCCGCAGATTGATGACGGCGCGCAAAGCAAGACCATGGCATTCGAAATGTGCGAAATGGCGGCGCGCGGCGGCGTGACCGATATCATTGCCACACCGCATATGATGGATTTATATGCGAGCGATGAGTTTTTGGAAAAAGTGAATATCCGCGTTGATTTTATGAACCGCTTAATGGAAGAGAAGGGGATAGACCTGCGCGTGCACAAGGGTGCGGAAGTCTATGCTTCTTCCGACATTCTCTACTCTCCGGATTTGCGCCCCTACACGTTGGCGGGCTCGCGCTACCTGCTGTTTGAGTTTGATTTCGGCGAGGCAACGCTTAATTACGCCAAAGAAGTGGCAAGTGTCATTCTTTCCCAGGATTTAATCCCGGTTTTGGCGCACCCCGAGCGCTACCGTTTTACACTGAGTAATTATGAAAACATCAATCGCCTGGCGGACTGCGGGGTTTTATTCCAGTGCAATTTAGGCTCTTTGACCGGGGAACTCGGCAAGAAAGAGTCTGTCCTGGCAAGAGAAATGCTCAATGCCGGTGCGGTTTCCTTTTTAGCCACGGATGCGCACAGGGTGGAGTATCGCAACACCGATATTCCCGCTATGTTAAAGAGTATCAAAGAATATAAAAAGAAAGTGGATTACACCAAAATCGAAGCGCTTTTAACCGAAAATCCCGCAAAACTGCTGCGCGGCGAGCACGTGGAGAATCCCTCGTTTACTACGCTTAAAAAGAAGCTGTTTTAATCGAGGATGCACCTCGATTAAATGAATAATGAATAATGAAGAGTGAAGAATTAAGGGAGGGGCACCCTCGCCCGTTCCGCTTCACTCTATTTATTTGTCGGATTCGCAAAGCGAACAGAACAATCACTGTTGGTTCGATATTTTTATCTTAACCGTTTCGAGGCTTGCCGAGCCTCCCCTTGACAGGTGCTCCCTGTTAGGGAAACGTCACGAAGTGACAGAGAGTCCGGCGCCCGCTCCAAGGGAGGTGGGTGCGTTTACAGCGCTCGAAGGGGTAGAATGTTCTTGTTTACGATTACTATTGCGTTAACGCTGTTTTTGTGCAACTTTACTATAAATACAGTTAGTAACTGTGCAAAATGATGAAAACAAGCTTTGTGCAAATAGTAGAATTTTTAGCGGAAATTTTGTGCATTTTCTGTGCAAATATCCAAAAAAATATTTTTGAGGAAAAATTTTCTTGACTTTATTATATAGGTGCGGTAGAATGTTCACGTTGCTCTGGCGTGAATATATTTTTATATATATAGAGCAGAGCATGATATGCGTTGATTCGGAAGGTGGCAATCCGCTTGAGATTGGGAATTTCCGAGGAGTATGTCCGATTTTAAACCGGGCGCAAAAGTCGGCGGAAATATTAACCCGATTTCCTGCCGCGGGCTAAATCAATCTGGAAGAACTTGCGGTTTCCGGACTTTACAAAACACCGGGTATGAAACACACGGGAGAGTTGTTAGTTTAGCCGCCCCGAAACTGCCGTGAGGCAGAATTAGGAAAGGAGCCAGAACCATGGCAAAGAATGTAAAAATCAGAATCAGACTCAAAGGATACGATCACACTATCGTCGATCAGGCATCCGAACTCATTGTTGAAACTGCAAAGCGCACGGGCGCTAAGGTCAGCGGCCCTATCCCGCTTCCGACCGACAAGGAGATTATCACCATTCTCCGCGCCGTTCATAAGTATAAGGACAGCCGTGAGCAGTTTGAGCAAAGAACCCACAAAAGGCTTATCGATATTGTCAGACCTTCCAACAAGACTTTGGAAGCATTGACAAATCTTGAGCTTCCTGTTGGCGTTGATGTTGACATTAAGAGTTTCTCTCAGGAGTAATTAAGAGCCAACCAATCGTCGTCAGGTCATGTCGGCAAAAGCCGACCAATAACCAAAGGAGGAATATTTAGATGAAGAAAGGTCTCATCGCAAAGAAAATCGGTATGACCCAGATTTTCGCTGAAGACGGTGCAGTTATCCCTGTAACAGTTGTAGAAGCAGGTCCCTGTGCAGTCGTTCAGATCAAAACCGTAGAGAAAGACGGTTACGCAGCAGCGCAGTTAGGTTTCGGCGAGTTAAAGCTCAACAGAACCAACAAGCCGATGCAGGGTCACTTTAAGAAAGCAGATGTTGCTCCCAAAAAGTACCTCAGAGAGTTTAAGCTCGATGATCTCGACAGCTTGAACCCCGGCGACATCATCAAAGCAGATGTGTTTGAAGTAGGCGACATCGTTGATGTCAGCGGCACCAGCAAGGGTAAAGGTACAGCGGGTGCAATTAAGAGATGGAACTTCAGCAGACTGAAAATGTCTCACGGTACTGGCCCGAATGCGCGCCATGCCGGTTCCTTGGGCGCTTGCTCCGATCCCTCAAGAGTATTTAAGGGTAAGAAGTTAGCAGGTCATCTCGGTGCAGAGAAAGTCACGGTGCAAAACCTCAGCATTGCTAAGGTAGATGCAGAAAACAACCTCATTGCGATTAAGGGTGCGATTCCCGGTGCAAAGGGTTCCGTTGTTACCGTAGCCAGCGCCGTCAAAAAAGCGTAAAGGGGGATTAGAACATGCTCAAAGTAAAAGTAGTAGATACCGCAGGTAAAAAGGTATCCGATCTTAAATTAGCTGAAGGCATTTTCGGTATTGAGCCGAACAAGTCGGCAATGCACTTAGCAGTTGTCAGCTACCTTGCTCATCAGCGCCAGGGCACACAGTCAACCCTTACTCGCTCCGAAGTAAGCGGCGGCGGCAAAAAGCCTTGGAGACAAAAAGGCACAGGCCGTGCGCGCCAGGGTTCCACCAGAGCGACTCAGTGGATTCACGGCGGTATCGCACTCGGCCCCAAGCCCAGAAAATACAAAGTCGGTATGACAAAGAAGACAAAGAGATTGGCGTTAAAGTCCGCTTTATCCGCCAAGACCGCAGCAGAAGAGCTGATTGTGCTCAACGAGTGGAAGCTCGATGAAATCAAGACTGCCAAGGCTGCAGAAGTCTTAAAGGCTATCAAAGCCGGCAAGAAGACTTTGATTGTTTTACCGGAAAAAGACGAGAATATCTATAAGAGTGCAAGAAACATTGCCGGTGTGAAGGTTGCAACCGTTAACACTATCAACACTTATGATATCCTTAATGCCAACAGCCTGGTGATTACCGAAGCGGCTGTCAAGAAGATTGAGGAGGTATACGCATAATGAAACTCGCTCAAGATATTATCATTAAACCGATTATTACCGAAGCAAGTATGATGGCGGCACAAGAGCGTAAATATACGTTTAAGGTTGCCGACAAAGCCAACAAGATTGAAATCAAGCAGGCTTGCGAAGAGCTGTTTGATATCAAGGTTGCAAAGGTAAACACCATGCCCGTCAGAGGTCAGAAGAGAAGACAGGGCGCGTCCGAAGGTCGTACAGCTAACTGGAAAAAGGCTATCGTCACGATCACTGAAGATTCAAAGACCATCGAGTTCTTTGACGGACTTATGTAATTAATTAGTTAATAATTATTAAAAATATTGAACAGATGATGTATGGAATAGGCATGTTCCGCGAAGTTTGTTCAGAATAGGAGAGTAAAGAAATGCCAATTAAATTTTACAATCCTACCACTCCCGGCAGAAGAGGGATGTCCACAACAGATTATAGAGGTCTTTCCAAGGTAGAGCCCGAAAGAAGCCTCTTAGAGCCTGTGAAGAAGCATTCCGGTCGTAACAGCTACGGTAGAATCACAGTGCGCCATCACGGTGGCGGCAACCGCAGAAAGTACCGTATCATCGACTTCAAGAGAGATAAGGTAGGCATGGAAGCAGAAGTGCTCACATTAGAGTACGACCCCAACCGTTCCGCATTCATCGCTTTGCTTCAGTATGAAGACGGCGAGAAGAGATACATTATCGCACCTAACGGCTTAAAGGTCGGCGATAAGGTTATCGCAGGTCCCGACGCGGATATTAAAGTCGGTAACGCATTACCGCTGCTCAATATCCCGGTAGGTACCGTCATTCACAACATTGAGATGTATCCCGGCAAGGGCGCACAACTTGTTCGTTCCGCCGGTAACAGCGCTCAGTTGATGGCGAAAGAAAACGGCTACGCTCTTTTGAGATTACCCTCAACAGAGTTGAGAAATGTGCCGATTAACTGTATGGCTACCATCGGTCAGGTTTCCAACATTGACCATGAGAATGTCAAAATCGGTAAAGCAGGCCGTAAGCGCCACATGGGTTGGAGACCGACTGTCCGCGGTTCTGTTATGAACCCGAACGACCACCCCCACGGCGGTGGTGAAGGTAAGTCCCCGATCGGTAGACCGGGTCCTGTAACGCCTTGGGGTAAACCCACTCTCGGTTACAAGACACGTGATAAGAAGAAGGCATCTAATAAGTATATTGTAAGACGCCGTAACGGTAAATAGTCGAAAGGAGCAATAAATTATGAGTAGAAGTACTAAAAAGGCACCATTTGTACAGCCTGTATTGCTCAAGAGAGTTCAGGCTATGAACGAAAGCGGTGAAAAGCAGGTTCTGAAGACTTGGAGCCGTGCCTCCACAATCTATCCGGATTTTGTAGGCCACACCTTTGCCGTGCATGACGGCCGCAAGCATGTACCTGTTTATGTTACAGAAGATATGGTAGGTCACAAACTCGGTGAGTTTGCTCCCACCAGAACATTCAGAGGGCACGCAGGTGCCAAAACCACTAAGTAAGGCGGATGAAAGGAGAATTTAAAATGGAAGCAACAGCAAAAGTTACTTATGTCCGCATGTCTCCTCGTAAGGTTCAGATCGTTTTGGATCTCATCCGCAATCAACCGGTAGATAAAGCAATGGCTATCCTTCAGTACACACCGAAGGCAGCTTGCGAGCCGGTATTAAAGCTGCTCAAGTCAGCAGCCGCTAATGCGGAAAACAATTTCGATATGGATCCTTCGACATTGTATGTCAAGGCATGCCAGGTAGGTCCCGGACCTATCCTCAAGAGAATCAGACCGAGAGCACAGGGCCGTGCGTACAGAATCAACAAGAGAACTTCGCACATCTCCTTAACTCTTGCAGAGAAAGAATAAGAAAGGGGATAGAATTTATGGGACAGAAAGTTAATCCGACCGGTTTAAGAATCGGCGTCATCAAAAATTGGGATTCTCGCTGGTACGCGCGCAAAGATGTTTTCGGTAAAACTCTTGTGGAAGACCACGAAATCAGAGTGTACTTGAAAGACAGACTGTATGATGCAGGCGTTGCCAAGATTGAAATCGAGAGAACTTCCAACAAAGTTACCATTAATATTCACTGCGCTAAGCCCGGTATCATCATCGGCCGCCAGGGCGCTGAAATCGCAAAGCTTAAGGAAGATTGCGAAAAGAAACTCGGTAAAGATGTTTCCTTGAATATTATTGATATTAAGCAGCCTGATCTGAATGCAACTCTCGTTGCAGAAAACATTGCCGCTCAGTTAGAGAGAAGAATTTCTTTCAGAAGAGCTGTGAAGAAGGCAATCGGTAATGCGATGCGTTTGCGCGCTCGCGGTATCAAGGTTCAGGTATCAGGTCGTCTCGGCGGCGCGGAAATCGCTCGCTCCGAGACTTACAAAGAGGGAACTATCCCGCTTCAAACCATTCGTGCCGACATCGACTACGGTTTTGCGGAAGCAAAGACCACCTACGGTCGTATCGGTGTAAAGGTTTGGCTGTATCGCGGTGAGGTTCTTCACGAGGCGCGCAATAAGCGCAGACCTCGCAGGGAAGGAGGCAAGCGCAATGTTAATGCCAAAGAGAGTTAAGTATCGCCGTGTTCAGAGAGGCCGTATGAAAGGTAAGGCACTCAGAGGTAACACAGTCACTTACGGTGATTTCGGTCTTCAGGCAACAGAGCCTTGCTGGATTACCGCAAACCAAATCGAAGCCGCTCGTATCGCTATGACGCGTTACATCAAGCGTGGCGGTCAGGTTTGGATTAAGATTTTCCCCGACAAGCCCGTAACGGCAAAGCCCGCCGAAACCAGAATGGGTTCCGGTAAAGGTTCTCCCGAATACTGGGTAGCAGTTGTTAAGCCGGGCAAGGTTCTCTTCGAGATCAAAGGTGTCGAAGAAGATATCGCCAGGGAAGCTATGCGTCTTGCAGCCAATAAATTGCCTGTAAAATGCAAATTTGTAGTAAAAGAAGAAATGGGTGGTGAGCAGTAATGAAAGCAAGCGAAATCAGAAAAATGTCAGCTGAAGAGCTTGATAAGCAGCTTCTTGAGCTGAAAGACGAATTGTTTAAGCTTCGCTTCCAGCAAGCCATTAATCAGCTCGATAACCCAATGCGCATCAACGCTGTTAAGAAGGACATTGCTCGTATCAAGACTGTCCAGAATGAAAACAGCGCTGCCGAATAAGCGAAGGGAGGATTAAGCTGTGAGCGAAAGAAATCTTAGAAAAACAAGAGTTGGTGTTGTATCCAGCGATAAGATGGACAAAACCGTTGTCGTATCTATTAAAGATAAGGTGCGCCATCCGCTTTACAACAAAATCATCAACCGTACCGTGAAGTACAAGGCTCATGATGAAAAGAATGAGTGCGGCATCGGCGACAAGGTGCTGATTATGGAAACTCGTCCCCTCTCGAAAGATAAGAGATGGAGAGTTGTAGAAATTATAGAAAAAGCCAAGTAATTTTTAAGGAGGCAATCACTGATGATTCAGCAACAAACTTACCTTAAGGTTGCCGACAATACCGGAGCAAAAGAATTAATGTGCATCCGTGTACTTGGAGGAACAGGCAGAAGGTATGCCAACATTGGTGACGTTATCGTGTGCTCGGTCAAAAAGGCAGCACCCGGCGGCGTCGTTAAGAAAGGCGATGTAGTGAAAGCTGTCGTTGTTCGTTCCGCGAAGGGCGTGCGCCGTGCAGACGGTCAGTATCTTCGTTTCGACGAAAATGCAGCAGTCATTATCAAAGAAGATAAGAATCCGACCGGTACTCGTATCTTCGGGCCCGTAGCAAGAGAGTTAAGAGATAAGGATTACACCAAAATCCTTTCTTTGGCTCCGGAAGTACTGTAAGGAGGGCGAAGAAATGAGTAAATTGTTTGTAAAGACAGGCGACAAGGTTCAGGTCATCAACGGCAAGGACCGCGGCGTGGTCGGTAAAGTAAAGGCAGTTAGTCCCAAAGAGGGCAAAGTCATTGTTGAGGGTGTAAACATTATTACTAAGCATGCGAAACCCCGTCAGCAGGGCGACCCGGGCGGATTAATTAAAACAGAGAGCGCGCTCTATGCAAGCAAAGTGCAGCTCGTTTGCCCCAAGTGCGGTAAGGCGACCAGAATCGGTCACACCGTAGACAAGAAGGGTAACAAAGTGCGCGTTTGCAAGAAGTGCAACGCAACATTCTAAGGGAGGTTAACATGGCAGCAAGACTCAAAGAGACTTATCTCAAAGAGGTAGCACCCGCTTTGATGAAAAAGTTTGAATACACTTCTGTTATGAGCATCCCGAAGATTGATAAGGTCGTTATCAATGTTGCTTGCGGCGAAGCTCGTGACAATTCTAAAATCGTAGACGCTGTAACAAGCGATTTAATGCAGATTACAGGTCAGCGTCCTATCGTTTGCCGCGCTAAGAAGTCCGTAGCGAACTTCAAAGTGCGTGATGGTCAAATCGTAGGTTTCAAAGTCACTCTGCGTGGCGAGAGAATGTATGAATTTGTTGACAGATTCTTCAACATTGCTCTTCCCAGAGTGCGTGACTTCAGAGGTATCAACCCCGATTCTTTCGATGGCAGAGGCAATTACAGCGTCGGCATCAAAGAGCAGTTGATTTTCCCTGAAATCGATTATGATAAGATTGACAAAGTCAGAGGTATGGACATCAACTTTGTCACAACCGCTAAAACAGACGAAGAAGCTCGTGAATTGTTAGCTCTCATGGGCGCACCGTTCGCAAGATAAGGAGGGATAGAGAATGGCTAAAACATCTATGAAAGTTAAGCAGGCTCGCAAGGCTAAGTACTCTACCAGAGCCTATAACAGATGTAAAATTTGCGGCAGACCTCATTCCTACCTTCGTAAGTATGGTGTATGTCGTATCTGCTTCAGAGAATTGGCCCACAAGGGTGAAATTCCCGGAGTAAAAAAAGCAAGTTGGTAAGCAATTGAAGGAGGTTAATGATGCATATTACAGATCCCATAGCTGACATGCTCACCAGAATTAGAAACGCTAATTCCCAAAAGCATGAAACAGTTGATATTCCTGCATCTAACATGAAGAAAGCAATTGCTCAGATTCTTGTTGATGAGGGTTACATTAAAGGTTTTGAAGTGATTGAAGACGGCAAGCAAGGCGTTATTCACATGACTTTGAAATACGGTCAAAACAAATCACAGGTTATTACAGGTCTCAGAAGAGTTTCCAAGCCCGGCCTTAGAATCTACACCAGTGTAGAGGATATGCCCCGCGTAATGAAGGGACTCGGCGTTGCGATCATCTCGACCCCCAAGGGTGTAATGACCGATAAGAAAGCCCGCAAAGAAAATGTGGGCGGCGAAGTTCTCGCATTTATTTGGTAGGAGGTGCAGTGCATTGTCAAGAATAGGCAAAAGACCAATCGCAATTCCGGCTGGTGTTGAGTGCAATGTTGACGGTCAAACTGTTACCATCAAAGGCGCCAAAGGGACTCTGACTCAAACTGTTGATCCCATTATTGCGATTGAACTCAAAGACGGTGTGATGACTTTAACCCGTCCGGATGATTCAAATAAGTCAAAGGCTCTCCACGGTTTATACAATTCCTTACTCACCAATATGGTGAAGGGTGTCACCGAGGGCTACTCAAAGAAGTTGGAAATCAATGGTGTCGGTTACCGTGCACAACTGCAGGGTAAAGACCTGAACATGAACCTCGGGTATTCTCATCCGGTTGTGATGACCCCGCCCGAAGGCATCACCATTGAAGTGCCCAACGCAAACACCATTATCATTTCCGGTGCTGACAAACAGCAGGTTGGTCAGTTCGCAGCGGTTGTGCGCGAGAAGAGACTTCCCGAACCTTATAAGGGCAAGGGTATCAAGTACGATTACGAGCATATCCGCCGTAAGGAAGGTAAAGCAGGTAAAGCATAATAAAGGAGGATTAGCAAAATGGTTTCTAAGATTGATAGCAATAAAAGCCGTCAAAAACGCCATGCGCGCGTGCGCGGCAAAATCAGCGGAACTGCAGAGCGTCCTCGTTTAGCAGTTTACCGTTCACTCAGCCATATTTATGCTCAGATTATTGATGACACAAAGGGCATCACTCTTTGCGCTGCATCCACCACTGAGAAAGATTTCACCGAATATGGCGGTAATGCAGAAGCGGCAAAAGCAGTCGGCAAGAAGATTGCAGAGCGCGCTGCGCAGAAGAATATCACCGAGGTTGTCTTTGACCGCGGCGGTTATGTTTACACAGGCAGAGTGCAGGCTCTGGCTGATGGTGCCCGTGAGGGTGGATTAAAGTTCTAAGGAGGATACAATGGCTAAGTTTGAACAGCAAGAAGAATTGCAGGAAAGACTTGTCACTCTTAACAGGGTTTCCAAAACTGTTAAGGGCGGTAGAATTTTCAAATTTGCTGCATTAGTTGTTGTCGGCGACGGCAAGGGTACCGTTGGTTTCGGTCTGGGCAAATCCGGCGAAGTTCCGGATGCCATCCGCAAAGGTACTGAAGCAGCAAGAAAAAATCTTATCAAGGTATCTATGAAAGGAACGACTATTCCTCACGAGATTATTGGTAAGTACGGTGCAGGCGCAGTGCTCATGAAGCCCGCTGCTCCCGGTACCGGTGTTATTGCAGGCGGCCCTGTGCGTGCGGTTGTTGAGTCAGCCGGTATCAAAGATATTCGTACCAAGGCGCTTCGCTCAAATAATCCCATCAATGTGGTCAGAGCAACATTTGACGGTTTATCAAAACTTCGCACTGTAGATGAAGTCGCGGCTATCCGCGGCAAGAGCGCGAAAGAGATTTTGGAATAGGAGGGCAGGTAACATGGCAAATAAAACAGTTACGGTAAAATTAGTCAGAAGCCTCATCGGTTCTAAGAAGGACCAGATTGCAACTGCTCATGCTCTCGGACTTTTCAAAATTGGTGATGAAAAGGTACAACCCGATAATGCCCAGACACAAGGCAAGATTAAGAAGATTTCTCATCTTGTCGCAGTCGTGGAAGGCTAAGGAGGTGCAATAAATGAATTTACATGATTTATCTCCCGCTGAGGGTTCCAAGAAGGTTCGCAAGAGAATCGGCAGAGGCCCCGCTTCCGGTCAAGGTAAAACTGCAGGCAAAGGTCACAAGGGTCAAAAGGCTCGCTCCGGCGCCAGCATTCGTCCCGGCTTTGAAGGCGGTCAGATGCCCCTGCAAAGGCGTGTACCGAAGAGAGGTTTCACCAACATTTTCAGAACCGAATATGCAACAGTCAATGTTGCTGATTTAGAGGCAAGATTTGAAGATGGCGCAGTTGTTGATGTAGATGCTATCGTAGCAAGCGGTCTTTTGAAGAAGACGCTTGACGGCGTGAAAATCCTCGGCAACGGCGAAATCACAAAGAAGCTTGATGTGAAAGCAAATGCTTTTTCTGAAACAGCCAAAGCTAAAATTGAGGCTGCAGGCGGAAAGGCAGAGGTGATGTAAGTTGTTTAGAACTATCGCTAATGCGTGGAAAACGGAAGACCTCAGAAGAAAGATGATTTTCACTTTATTCATCATTCTTCTGTATCGTATCGGTGCAAATATCCCTGTTCCCTTTGTGAACATTACGGAAGCCCTGGATACTTCAGGCGGTAATATCTTAACTTACTTCTCCATGATGACAGGTTCCGCATTTAACTACGGTACTCTGTTCGCTCTCGGTGTAACACCCTACATCAACAGCTCCATTATTATCCAGCTGTTGGGTGTTGCAATCCCTGCTATCGGCAGGCTCGAGAAAGAAGGCGAAGAAGGCAGAAAGAAGATTGCAACCATTACCCGTTACTTAACCATCGGTTTGGCTATTCTGCAATCTGTAGCTTACTACTTCTATATTAAAAACACTAACAGTGAATACCTTGCTCAAGTTGAGGGCACCGGCGCAGCCATTTTTGAAGCCGTTGTCATTGTGCTATGCTTCACCGCAGGCTCCGCACTGGTGATGTGGCTCGGTGAGCAAATTAATGACCGTGGTATCGGCAACGGTATCTCCATTATCCTTTTTGCAGGTATCGTTTCGAGAATTCCCACTCTCATCGGTTCGCTGTGGCAGTACTTCGTAAGAGGTAGCGTATACTATGTGCTTTCTCCGGTTGTATTGGTTTGCTTCCTTCTGATGATTGCTTTCATCGTTTGGATGGACAATGCAGAGAGAAGGTTACCCATTCAATACGCAAAGAGAGTTGTCGGCAGAAAGATGTACGGCGGTCAGTCCACCCATATGCCCATTAAGGTCAATATGAGCGGCGTGCTTCCCATCATCTTCGCTTCCTCCATTCTTTCCATCCCGACCACCATTCAGATGTTTGTGGATGTCAAAGAAGGCTCTTTCTGGGAGAAGTTCTTCCACGTATTCTCTTCCGATTATTGGCCGTATGCAATTATCTACTTTGTATTGATTATCTTCTTTGCATATTTCTATGCAACCATTCAGTACAACCCGGTAGAAATGGCGAATAACCTCAGAAAGAATAACGGTGCGATTCCCGGTATCAGACCCGGTAAGCCCACCAGTGACTACATCGGCAAGATTATCAACAGAGTGACCTTACTCGGCGCTTTATTAATCAGCGTTGTTGCGCTCTTCCCGATACTCTTCCAGCTCGGCACCAAAGCCGGCGGCTTGGATATGCAGATTTCCATGGGCGGTACATCTCTTATCATCGTAGTAGGTGTTGCTCTTGAAACTGTTAAGCAGCTGGAAAGCCAGATGATGATGCGTCACTACAAAGGGTTTCTTGACTAATTAGAGGTAGAGATTATGAATCTTATCTTTTTAGGCGCCCCCGGCGCAGGAAAGGGTACCCAAGCGGAGGTTATCAGCCAAAAACTTGGGATTCCCACCATTTCCACAGGCAACATTATCCGTGAAGCTCTCAAGAACGGCACGGAAATGGGCTTAAAAGCAAAAGCCTACATTGAAGCGGGCAAATTGGTGCCCGATGATGTAGTGATTGGAATTATCCAAGAAAGACTTGCTAAAGAAGATTGTGCAAACGGCTTTATTTTGGATGGTTTCCCGCGCACCATTCCCCAGGCGGAAGCCTTGGATGCAATGGGCGTAAAAATTGATAAAGTAGTAGAAATTCAGGTCGACGATGAAACCATCATCGGCAGAATGAGCGGCAGAAGAGTTTGCTCCAAGTGCGGCGCTTCTTACCACATTGTCAATAAGCCCCCGAAGGCGGAAGGCATTTGTGACAGCTGCGGCGGTGAGCTGATGCAAAGGAAAGACGATGCACCCGAAACCGTTTTAGACAGGCTGGAAGTGTACCACACCCAGACCGAACCGCTCAAAGATTTCTACGCGCAGAAAGGTATTCTGCGCACCGCTGACGGCACGCTCGGGATTGAAAAATCCATCGAAGCAACGCTGAAGGCACTGGAGGATTAGCATGGTAGTGCTCAAAACTGCAAGAGAATTAGAGCTGATGAAAGAGGCTTGCTATATTTCTGCAATGGCACTCAAGATAGCAGGGGAGGCAGTGGAGCCCGGTGTTTCAACCGCCGAGATTGACAGGATTGCTTATAAGTACATTGTCAGTCAGGGCGCCACACCGAACTTCCTCCACTTGTATGACTTTCCTGCTACTGCATGCATATCCATAAACAATGAAGTGATTCACGGTATCCCGAGTAAGAAGCGCATCATTCAAAACGGTGATATTGTTTCGATTGACTTGGGTGCCGCGATCAACGGCTTCAACGGCGATAACGCCGCGACCTTCCCCGCCGGAGATATCTCTGCTCAGGCGAAGCGGCTGTGCGAGGTGACCGAGCAAAGCCTTTACAAAGGCATTGAGAAGGCACTCGCGGGTGGAAGAATCGGCGATATCGGCGCAGCGGTGCAACAGCACTGCGAAGCGGCAGGTTACGGCGTAGTCCGCGACTTTGTCGGGCACGGAGTCGGCAAAAAACTTCATGAAGATCCAAGTGTACCTAATTTCGGTACTGCGGGCAGAGGCGTCAGGCTCTTGCCCGGCATGACCTTGGCAATAGAGCCGATGATAACCCAAGGCGACTACGAGGTCAAACAGTTATCGGATGGATGGACAATTGTCACGGCGGACGGTTCATTGGCGGCGCACTTCGAGCACACAGTTGCTATCACCAAAGATGGCCCCGTCATATTGACGAAGATTTAGGTGGATATCCACAAGGAGAAAATTTATGTCAAAATCTGATATGATTGAAATTGAAGGTACAGTGATTGAGGCTCTGCCGAACGCGATGTTCAGCGTAGAGCTGCAAAACGGACACAAAATATTAGCACATATTTCGGGCAAATTGCGCATGAACTACATCCGCATTTTACCCGGAGACAAAGTGACAGTTGAAATGTCTCCCTATGATTTGACCAGAGGTCGCATCACTTGGAGAACAAAGTAAACAAAGGAGGTACAGATCATGAAAGTTAGACCTTCAGTAAAGAAGATTTGCGACAAATGCAAAATCATTAAGCGCAAGGGAAAAGTAATGGTTATCTGTGAAAATCCCAAGCATAAGCAGCGTCAAGGCTAATTGACGACCTATTAAATGGAGGTGCACTAAATGGCACGAATTTCTGGTGTCGATCTTCCGAGAAATAAGAGGATCGAAGTAGGTTTAACCTACATTTATGGTATTGGTCCGAAGACTGCAAAGGATATCATCGAGGCAACAGGCATTAACCCCGATACAAGAGTCAATGACCTGACCGAGAACGAAGTATCCTTGATCCGTGACTATATCGAAGATAACGTTACAGTAGAAGGTGACCTTCGCCGTAACACTGCATACGACATTAAGAGACTTATTGAAATCGGTTGCTATCGCGGTATCAGACATCGTAAGGGTTTACCCGTAAGAGGTCAAAACTCTAAAACAAATGCCCGTACCAGAAAAGGTCCCAAGAAGACCATAGCAAACAAGAAGAAGTAAGTCAGGAGGTAAAAAAATGGCAGCAAAAGGTTCAAGAAAAACCACATCTCACCGCCGTGTTAAAAAGAACATTGAAAGCGGTGCAGCGCACATTCAAGCAACCTTCAATAACACCATCGTTACCATTACCGATACACAGGGCAACGCGGTATCTTGGGCAAGCGCAGGCGAGCTCGGTTTTAAGGGTTCGCGTAAGTCCACACCGTTTGCAGCACAGCAGGCAGCGGAAACTGCAGCCGCAGCAGCAATGGAACATGGTATGAAAACAGTTGAAGTATATGTGAAGGGTCCCGGTCAGGGCCGTGAATCAGCTATCCGTGCGTTACAGACAGCCGGTTTGAACATCACCATGATTAAAGATGTCACACCCATCCCGCACAATGGCTGCCGTCCGCCTAAGCGCAGACGTGTTTAATCTTAACGGAGGTAAATGTAAATGGCAAGATATACTGGAGCAGTATGTAAGCAGTGCCGCAGAGAAGGCAAAAAGCTTTTCTTAAAAGGCGACAGATGCTACACAAATAAGTGCGGTCTTGATCGCCGCTCATATGCTCCCGGTCAACATGGCCAGGGCAGGAAAAAGAATTCCGAATACGGTATTCAGCTTCGTGCAAAGCAGACTGCAAGAAGATACTACGGTATCCCCGAAAAGCAGTTCCATAAGTATTTTGAAATGGCCGAGAAAAAGGTCGGCGTAACAGGTGAAAATCTGTTGCAACTTTGTGAAAGCCGCTTAGACAACGTTGTTTATACGGCATCTTGGGGTAAGAGCCGCGCGCAGGCAAGACAGCTTGTTAACCACGGTCACTTTACCGTAAACGGTACGGTTTGTAACATCCCGTCTCGTCTCTTAAAGGCAGGCGATGTTGTGGCAATCAAGTCTACAAGTGTCGATAAGGCTGAGTTTAAGGCTATGCTTGAAGAAGATGCATCCCGTCCGATTCCCCAGTGGTTGGCAGTAGAAGGTACTACTGCAAAGGTGGAAAGACTTCCCGAAAGAGAAGAAATCACCGTACCGGTTGAGGAACACCTTATCGTCGAGTTCTACTCTAAATAATCTAACATTTTTAGCATTATTCGGTATTATTTCGACCATCAAATTTTTAAGGAGGCTTTCGCATGATAGAAATCAACAAGCCTACAATCGAAGCTCTCGATTTAGCAGCTGACGGAACTTATGGTAAATTTGTATTGGAACCGCTTGAGAGAGGTTTCGGTACTACACTCGGTAATAGTTTGAGAAGAGTGCTTTTGTCCTCTCTTCCGGGCTATGCGATTACATCCATCAAAATTGACGGAGTGCTCCATGAGTTCTCTACCGTTCCCCATGTCAAAGAAGACATCACCGAATTGGTTCTCAATTTCAAAGATGTTATTCTGAAGATTCATTCGGGTGACGATAAAATTGCCTACATTGATGCAGTAGGTCCCTGTGAAGTTAAGGCAGGGGATATCCGCACCGATTCCGATGTTGATATTCTCAACCCCGACCTTCACATTGCTACCCTCGAAGAAGGCGCTCACCTCAATATTGAGCTGACCCTCGGCAGAGGCCGTGGCTGGGTGACAGCAGAACGCAACAAACAAATTTTACAGCCGGCAATCGGTGTGATTGCAATTGACTCGATTTACACACCTGTATCAAGAGTCAATTACACAGTCGAAAACACCCGTGTCGGTCAGATTACGGATTATGATAAGCTTTCTCTGGAGATTTGGACCGATGGAACAATCTCTGCAACAGAAGCGGTATCATTAGGTGCCAAGATCCTCAACGAGCATCTCAATCTCTTCATCGATCTTTCCGATAAGACCTATGACACAGAGATTATGGTTGAGCATCCTGATAATTCAAAAGAAAAGGTGCTGGAGATGACCATTGAGGAATTTGACTTAAGCGTGCGTTCCTTCAATTGCTTAAAGAGAGCTGGCATCAACACAGTAGAAGACCTTATCAGCAGGTCTGAAGATGACATGATGAAGGTTAGAAACCTCGGTAGAAAATCGCTGGATGAAGTGGTCGGCAAGTTGGCTCAACTCGGCTTATCCCTTCGCCAGGATGAAGACTGAGAATAACCTTTAAATCCGGTAAAGGAGGAATTTCTAATGCCCGGTAGCAGAAAATTAGGTAAAAAGTCCGATAGCAGAAAAGCAATGCTCAGAGCTATGGTGACTTACCTTATCGAAAACGGCAAAATTGAAACCACCGTTACGCGTGCTAAGGAAGTTCGTTCCGTAGCAGAGAAATATATCACTCTGGCAAAGAACGATACCCTTCATACAAGAAGACAGGCGCTCGCTTTTATCACAAAAGAAGACGTTGTCAAGAAATTGTTTGAAGAAGTCGCTCCGAAGTACAAAGATGTAAACGGCGGCTATACCCGCATCATCAAAACCGGTCCTCGCCGCGGTGACGCAGCAGAAATGTGCATCATCGAGTTGACAGCGAAGGACAAGGATGCGAAGAAATAATCAAAAAGTGTGCTCGAGAGAGCACACTTTTTTAGTGTTCAGTTTTCAGAGTTCAGTGTTCAGTAGAGGGCGGGACACCCGCACCCGTTCCGCTGCGCTCTATTTATTTGCCGGGTTCTCGGTAGCGAACAAAACCTGCGCAATCGGTTCGATGTTCAATTTGCCCGCTTCTCGTCGTGCTTGGAGCGCACGCCAGACCCTCTGTCACTACGTGACGTCTCCCTAACAGGGAGCACCTTGATGAGGGGAGATGTCACGCAGTGACAGAGGGGAAGATACTGAAAACTGAAAACTGTTCGCGCAAGCGAACCATGCCGACCGTTATACAGTATTAATTACCATACTAATTATCATGAAGAGAAACGATGCTTTTTTCGATTGTTTTGAGCTCGGCAAAAATCGAGGCGCAATGCGTACAGCGCGCGTAAAATGCGGGTTCGTTTTTGCGAACTCGCTACTGAAAACTGAACACTGAACGCTGAACACTGTTTGCTGTGCAAACCTATATTAATAACTTGTTGAAAACCGCAAAATCGGCGGGCAATTTGTTGACATTTCGGGCGGTGTTTTGTTGAAAAAGTCGAAATTAAAAAAAGTTGAAAAAAAGTGAAATTTTTTCTTGACTTTTGTTCTTTTTTTGATATAATAGTAAAGCACTCTGTTCAAAGGGGCTTTCCCTGTCGAGTGCAAATGGACCTTGAAAATTAAACAGTGACAAGAAAAAAGGAACCTGAAATTTTTTTAAGTTTTAGCAAACTTTAATCGTACAGTAAATTGTACAACGGTCAGTCAGCAGACTGATAGAGCGAATTGAACGCTAAAAAAGATATCACAGGTCGCAAGGCCTGTGAGATACAATTGTTTAGAGAGTTTGATCGTGGCTCAGGACGAACGCTGGCGGCGTGCCTAATACATGCAAGTTGAGCGCTGAAGGTTGGTACTTGTACCAACTGGATGAGCAGCGACCGGGTGAGTAACGCGTGGGGACTCTGCCTGTGAGCGGGGGACAACAGTTGGAACCGAATGCTAATAC
>JAFRJB010000078.1 GCA_017432485.1 Clostridia bacterium | reverse complement strand
TGCACGCACCTCTCGGTTAGAAGTTTTTGTGATAATTGTGCCGCAATTGAGGCAGTTTGGCTGGCGCCAATCAACGAAAATGCGGTAGAATTAGCCAAAAAGAGCAAGCGAGAGGCTATTTGGGTTCGATTCCCGTCGGGCTAACCAAAACTGCAAATCACCTCTCGTAAAAATAGTATTTCAATATTGGAAGTTTTGCCGATACCAAACAATCTAAGCAGAAGTCAATTTAGGCAAGGGTGAGGCTGTCAGGGCTCAAGTACTCTTGTCCTAAGATGAGCAGGGCAATTTGAAGAAGTAAGAAAGGAAGAGAACTGATGCAGAAAGTACGCATTACAGTGAAAAAAATTGCGGAGTATCGCGACTTAATGGAAATGTATGAAAACCCGATAGAGCACGCTTGCGCGATGCAGCCGGGGCAGGTGTTTATCGCCAACGGTTGGGAAAAGCCGGCAGGCTTTTGCGACAGCGCGTGGGATACGGTTTCGCCCTTTGTGTTAGCGCTCGCGCACGGTGCGGAGAATTTCTATGACGGATGGATGAAAAACCCGCGCTCTGCGATGATTTCCTGTAATGACGGTTTTCGCCCGGTCAGTTTTTTGCTCGAAACGCTCGAAGAAAGTGCCGAATGAGCACATTTATTCAAAAATCAAACTGCGATAGCAATATCGCAGTTTTTTCGTGTAATTGTGGTATACTATATAAATAGAACACCGAAAGGAAGGTCGCTATGTCAAACACTTTTGAGAAAATCTATGAGGTGGTCAAGCAAATCCCGCGCGGCAAGGTCGCGACCTACGGGCAGGTAGCTGCGCTTGCGGGCAACCCGCACTGGAGCCAAGTGGTCGGCTATGCGCTGCATGTTAACCCCGACCCGAATACCATCCCTTGCCACCGCGTTGTCAACCGCTTCGGCGAGTGTTCCGGTTCCTTTGCCTTTGGCGGCAAAGGCGCCCAGCAGATGCTCTTGGAAGGCGAAGGTGTCACCTTTGAAGGCGGCAGGGTAGATTTGGCAAAATACCTGTGGCAAATCATGTGAAGAAAATTTGCACAAAATTAGTTGACAAGTATTATCTATTGTGCTAAAATAAATCCAAATTGCGAATAATTCTTGAAAAAAGCGATGAAGGAATTAATTGTTAACTTCCCTTCGGCAAAGAGAGCCGCCGGTTGGTGTAAGGCGGTGCGAACGGTTAGCAAGTCTCGTTCCGGAGCTGAGCGGCAGAATTGAGTAAGCCGCTACGGTTTGCCCCGTTACCTTGGCAGGAAGTTTGTCAGAACTTCGCAGAGTGGATTTACTTGTGTAAATCAATCAGGGTGGTACCGCGATATTTTCGTCCCTTTGTTTTTGAACAAAGGGGCTTTTTTAATGAAGAATGAAGAATAAATAATTGAGGGCGAATCATTCGCACTTGATTGAAATATGTACGCATAAGAAAGGAAAGGTTATGATGAAACAGATTAAAATTGCAGACACCACTTTGTGCCGCGAAAACAACTCTTTCAGTTTTAAAGAGAAAATTGAGATTGCGCGCCAGCTGGAAAAACTAAATGTGGATACAATAGAACTGCCCGAGATTGTCAACAGCACAACCGACATCCTATTAGTGCGTACCATTTCCGCATTTGTCAAAAACGGTGCTTTGAGTGTTGCTGCAGGCAGCAGCGAGCAGAGCATCAGCGATGCCGTACAGGCGCTGAGCAATACCGATAAAGGCGTTATCCGCATCGAGTTGCCGGTGTCTCCGGTGTGCATGGAATACCAGTGCCACAAGAAGCCCGCGAAGATGCTTGAGTGGATTGCCGCTTGTGTTAAAACCGCCAAAGAGAGCGGGTTTGCCGTAGAGTTTTGCGCGGTAGATGCGACCAGAGCGGAAAAAGAGTTTTTGTTTGAAGCCATTCAAAAGGCGACCCAAGCGGGCGCACAGTGCATTACCATTTGCGATACTGCCGGCTCTCTTTTGCCGGATGATTTTGCCGCCTTTGTTAAAGAAGTGGTCGAAAAGACCTCTGTGCCGGTCGGCATCAAGTGCTCCGACAAAGCGGGGCTTGCCGCAGCGCAGGCAATTCTTGCCGTGCGCGCCGGTGCCGAGTGTGTGAAGTGCGCTGTCGGCGGCGATACGGTCAGCCTCGATACCTTCGGTTCTATTATTAAAGACTACGGCAATGATTACCAAATCAGCGCCGCGATTCGCAACACCGAACTGCACCGCATTGTGGGGCAAATTAACTGGATTACCGACAATGCGAAAAATGAAAAGAGTACTGTCACCGTAAGCGCCGAAAACGAAGGCATTAAGCTTGACAAAAACGACAGCAAGGAAACCGTGCTCGGTGCCGTCAAGCAGCTCGGCTACGACTTGAGCGATGAAGATGCCGGCAAGGTCTATGATGAATTCCTGCGCGTGGCAGTTAAAAAGAATGTGGGCGCGAAAGAACTCGATGCGATTGTCGCTTCCGCGGCGTTGCAGGTGCCTTCTGCGTATAAATTGGTTTCTTACATTATTAATAACGGTAACATCATTACCGCCAGTGCACACATTGTGCTCGAAAAGGGCGAGGAAAGAATGGAAGGTATTGAGCTTGGCGACGGTCCGATTGATGCTGCCTTTATTGCAATTGATACGATTATCGGGCACCACTATGAATTGGATGATTTCCAAATCCAAGCCGTTACCGAGGGTAAAGAGGCAATGGGTTCTGCGCTGGTTAAACTGCGCGCAGGCGGCAAACTCTACTCCGGTAAAGGTATTTCCACCGATATTATCGGCGCGAGCATTCGAGCTTACCTGAATGCGATTAACAAGATTGTGTATGAGGAGGAGAACGCATGAAACTCTCATTTTCTACCAAAGGCTGGTACGGCGTAGACTTTGATGCATTCTGCGATACCGCGGTAGATTTAGGCTTTAAAGGTATCGAACTGCACAACATTAATAACCGCTTGTTTACGGAAAAAGACGGTGCTTTTCAAGAGTATACCGCCATGGCAACGCGCCGCAAGTTATATGAAAAAAAGCTGCAAATCCCTTGTATGGATGCGATTTGCGATTTGTGTGATACTGCGCGCGAGAGCGAGAATTTAGCCGAGATTACCAAGTGCCTTGAGATTGCGGAAAACTTAAAAATTCCCTATGTCAGAGTGCGTGCGCATGCCGCAAAGAAGACAGAGGAAAACTTTGCCGCTGTCAGCGATATGCTTGAAAAAATTCTCCCGCTCGCACAGAGTAAAAACGTTGTCATCTTAGTGGAAACCAAGGGCATGTTTGCCGACACGGCGGTTCTGCGCGATTTGCTCGAAAACTTTGCAAGTGACTCTTTGGCAGCGCTGTGGAATTTGAGCGAAGCCTACCAAACTGTGGGCGAGAAGCCGCACGAAGTCATTAAAAACCTCGGCGCTTATGTTAAGCACGTGCAGGTCAGCGACACCAGGAAGGTCGGCGACACAGTGGAGCACTGCTTAATCGGTGAAGGCGAATTGCCGCTCAAAGATGTGATGTTAGCTCTGCGCTCCGTGAATTTTGACGGCTTTATTTCTTTGGTTTGGGACCCGAAGTGGTGCGAAGAAATTGACGATATGGAGATTATTTTCTCCCACTTTGTCAATTTTATGAAGCAGTACAACGACACGGCAAGCAAAGAAAAAACTCTCTACTTTAACAATGCGCACACCGGCCGCTTTGTGTGGAAGAAGGATTTGCTTATTGAAAAAACCTTCTCGGATGTGCTTGACAGAATGGTCGAAGAATTCCCCGACCAATATGCGTTTAAATATACTACTTTAGATTATACGCGCACCTACAGCGAATTTCGCGATGATGTGGATGAATTTGCCCGCGTGCTCATTTCCATGGGCGTAAGAGCAGGCAGCCATGTGGCGATTTGGGCTTCCAATGTGCCGCAGTGGTTTATCACCTTCTGGGCGACCGTTAAAGTCGGTGCGGTGTTGGTCACTGTCAATACAGCGTATAAGATTCACGAGTTGGAGTATCTGCTCAAGCAGTCCGATACCCACACCATTGTCATTACCGAAGGCGCGAAAGACACGCACTACGGCAAAATCGTTGCCGAGCTTTGCCCCGAATTGGCTCAGACTAAAGCGGGCGAGCCGCTGCATGCAAAGCGCCTGCCTTTCTTAAGAAATGTTATTACGGTCGGCTTCAAGCAAAAGGGTTGCTTGGAGTGGAACGAAGCTTTAGAGCGCGCACCTCGCGTAAATAAAGAAGAAGTGTATGCAATGGCGGCTGCCGTGAAGCCCGATGATGTCTGCAATATGCAGTACACTTCCGGCACGACCGGCTTCCCCAAGGGCGTTATGCTCACGCACTATAACATTGTCAACAACGGCAAGTGCATCGGCGACAGAATGGATTTGTCTACCGCCGACAGAATGATGATTCAGGTGCCGATGTTCCACTGCTTCGGCATGGTGCTGGCGATGACTTCCACCATGACCCACGGAGGAACCCTTCTGCCCATTCCGTATTTCTCACCCAAGCCTTCGCTTGCGTGCATCAATAACGAGCACATTACCGCTTTCCACGGTGTGCCGACTATGTTTATTGCGCTCTTAGAGCATCCGGATTTCCCGAAGACCGACTTTTCCTATATGCGCACCGGTATTATGGCAGGCAGCCCCTGTCCTATCAGCGCGATGCAGGATGTGGTCAATAAGATGAATATGCGCGAAATCGTCATTGTTTACGGGCAGACCGAAGCCTCTCCGGGTTGTACAATGAGCTCGACCGATGACCCGCTTGAGGTCAGAGTGACAACCGTCGGCAGAGCTATGCC
This sequence comes from Clostridia bacterium, assembly GCA_017432485.1. Classification (GTDB taxonomy): domain Bacteria; phylum Bacillota; class Clostridia; order Oscillospirales; family Acutalibacteraceae; genus RUG714. The sequence goes on along the minus strand of JAFRJB010000078.1, from coordinate 59,849 downwards.
CGAGATTGAGTGCAAAATTGTTGACCCCGAAACCGGTGAGGATTGCCCCGACAATGTGACCGGTGAGTTTGTGGCAAGAGGCTACAACATTATGAAGGGTTACTACAAAATGCCCGAGGCAACCAGCGCCGCGATTGATAAAGACGGCTGGCTGCACACCGGTGACTTGGCTTGCCGCACACCCGAAGGCAACTACAAGATTACCGGAAGACTCAAAGATATGATTATTCGCGGCGGTGAAAACATCTACCCCAAAGAGATAGAAGAGTTTATTTACACCAACCCGAAAGTCAGTGATGTGCAGGTTATCGGTGTGCCTGATGAGCAGTATGGTGAAGAAATTATGGCGTGTGTCATTCTCAAAGAAGGGGAGAGCATGACCGAGCAGGAAATGAAAGACTTTGTTGCGGCGAGCATGGCGCGCCATAAGGTGCCGCGCTATGTGGACTTTGTTAAAGCCTTCCCGATGAATGCTGCCGGCAAGATTTTGAAGTACCAGATGCGCAAGGACGCTGTTGAAAAGTTAGGGCTGCAAAAAGCTGCAGGCGTTGTGACAGCGTAAGGATAAAAAGCAACCAAAACTGCGAAGCACCTCGCGCAAAATAATATTACTAATCGGCTCAAAGAGATAGGCTGTTATGGCCCAACTTCTTTTGCCCCGGGGTATTTAAATATAAAGCCATTGTGGAAGCAATGGCTTTTTTATATTTGCATTCTGCTAAAAATGTGATATAATGTCTAATCGGTTATGTGCCTATCGGCATAATGAAATGTAACAGCAAAGGGTCTTATGAAACAGAGAGTTATTGCCATCATTTTAATAGCGCTTATGTGTGCGGCGTTTTTGAGCGGCTGTCGGGCAGAGCCGACTGCGCAGGAAGCGGCAGCGAAACAGCAAGAAGTGCTGTATGCTCCCAATGTGTATTGGCCTGACAGGTTCTATTTCCAAAAGCACTTTTGGATCAACTACGGCACAGTGCTCAAAAATGTCAGATATTATTCGCGCACGGCAGGGGAAAGCAAGCACTGCAATATTCTGTTGCCGGCGCATTACAGCGAGAAAAAGCAGTACCCGGTTTTATATGTGTTTCACGGTTTTTACGGCAGCGCTGACGACCATATTGATGAGCACTCTTACTTAACAGTGCTCTACGGGAATTTGCTTTTCTCAAAAAAGGCAAAAGAGATGATCATTGTTTCGGTGGAGATGTATACCGACAAAGCGCGCTATAAAGACTTTAAGTCGCAAGAGGAAATGCACTTTATCTATGATAAGGTTATCGATGATCTTTATTTGGATTTAATGCCATATATAGAAAGCAATTATCCGGTCAAAACCGGCAGAGAGAATACGGCAGCAGCAGGGGTTTCCGAGGGCGGTGCTAAAGCGCTGTGCATCGGCTTTGACAGACCGGAGCAGTTTGGCTACATCGGTGCGTTTGCACCGAATCCCGGTGTCATTCCCACAGATTTTTACAATGGCAGTTATTGGGACAAAACCTATTTTAAAACATTCCCGGTGCTCAGTGAAGAAAATGAGTTTGAGTATCTCTACCTTGCTGTCGGCAGTAAAGATGAAACCAATGCCGGGGTGACGATGGCATACCACGAGGCGCTGGATGCCTACGGTGTGAAAAACCAAACCGATTATGTTAAAGGCTGCGGGCACAATATGAAGTTTTGGAAACTGTGTTTCTATAACTATTTACAAAAAGTGTTTCGCTAAAAACAGTAAAAAAACAGGTTCAATTTTGAACCTGTTTTTTTGCATTATTGGCTGCAACTTATCGAAAATCCCAAAAGTCGGTGCCGGTTTCCACACTGGGTTTGAGGTGGATGTCACCGCCCTGCACCGGGCGCAGTTCAATCTCCCCCGTATAGAGCACGGTCGTCGCTTTTAAGTGACCGGCAATGGTGCGGTGCTCGCCGTTTTCTAAGTAAGCAAAGATAGCGTGGGTGTGGGTTTTGAGTTCTCCGCTATCATTGGCAACAATATTGCCCATCAGAGAAACAAGTTCCAGCATGCCCTCCATTTTGTCGCTGACAAAAGCGCCTTTTTCGGGAATGAAGGTTTGAATTTCGGCATCCGAACAACCGCCAATACCCGAGTAAGTGGCAGAGGTGATGTGTTCTTTTTGACAAATGGTGCGAATACCGCTGACAATCTCTTCGCCTTTATCAAAGCGCAGGTAGTAGGTATCGCCGAGTTTTTTGTAATCCATAATTTCTCCTTTCTTGTTTGCCATTGAAGAAATGGTTTTTTTAAAATATAAATCCGCAGGCAATGCCGAGCACTGCCGAAACGCACACAACCCATATCGGGTGCAGCTTTTTAAAGCACATTACTACCCCAACACCAAAGATTGCAATCGAATAGTAGAACGCCGCGCTTTTAAAAACTTCAAGTGAGAAGCCATCGGGCGCAAGAACTGCGGTGGCAATGCTGATAATTGCCGCTGCAATGAGCCCGGGCACAGCAGGTTTTAAGCCGGTCAAACCCCCTTTAACCGCCTTGTTTTCCCGAAACTTTTTGAGGAAGCAGGCAACAATGAGAATGATGATAAACGAGGGCAGTACCACCCCTAAAGTGGTGCACACCGCGCCCAAAATACCGGCGGTTTTCATGCCGATAAAGGTGGCAATATTAATCGCAAACGGGCCGGGAGTCGATTCGCTGACTGCCACAAAGTCAATCAGTTCCGCTTCGCTCACCCAGGCATTTTTGGTCACTTCCTGCTCAATAAAGGGCAGCATCGCGTAGCCGCCGCCGATGGTGAAAGCGCCGATTTTAAAGAAGGTGAGCAATAATTTAAGATAAATCATTTCTTCGCCCTCCTTTGCACCATAAAGGAGTAAACCAGCCCCAGCACCGCCGCGCCGATGACCACAAAGAGAATGTTGACTTTAAATACAGCTACGGCAATAAACGCCGCGCCCATAATGATGTAGGAAAAGGCATTCTTTTGTGTTTGCTTAAACATGGTGTAAAGCGCGTGAATGAGCAGCGCGAGCACACCTGCGCGAATACCCGCGAAGGCATACGCCACAACGCGGTTATTTTTAAAGGCTTCAAAGATAAAGGTCAGCGCCACAATAATTACAAACGAAGGCAGCACCACCCCGAGCGTGGCAAAAAACGCGCCGAAAAAGCCGGCGTGCCGAAAGCCGATGAGGGTAGCGGCGTTAATTGCAATCGGGCCGGGGGTGGATTCGGCAACGGCGACAATTTCCAGAATGTCCTCTTTTTTAATCCAACCCTTTTTCTCGGCAGCTTCTTTTTGAATAAGCGGTATCATGGCATAGCCGCCGCCGAAGGTAAAGGCGCCGATTTTTAAGAATATGAGAAACAGTTCAAGCAGTTTTTTCATCTTTTCTTCTTTCTTAAAAATCCATACTAAATTATATTATACCACAATTTGCTGCGCTTTGATACCGCTATTTTGTAATTCTCACAAAAAAGCGGCACCCGCTATCGGGGTGCCGTAAAGGTGTTGTTTTTGATTAGCTGAAAGAAATGTTGGAAAGTGCCGGTTTGCCGCTATCCCAAGGCATAAACATGACGGCTACTTCAATGTAGTTTTCATCATCAATATCCGCAAAGCAAACGTTTTGCTCCGGGTCAGCCTTGACACGGTAGAAGGTCTTGCCGCCGATTTCGATTTCATCGATTTCGTTGTTGCCGCCGTAGTTTTCATCAATATTCTTTGCCCACTCCTTGGCGTGGTTGCCGTCATACACCTTGTGCAGGGTGATACCGACATATTCAAAAGAACCTTCTTTTGTGTGTAATTCCACTTTCTTGCCTTCTTCAAAATCCTTGGCAGCCCAGCCATCGGGGATTTTGACACTCATTGTGCTGAATTGCAGGGTTTCGCCCGCTTTGGGTGCGTTTTCCGCCGCGGTGGTTGCTTCTGCCACGGTCTCGGCTTCGGTTGTTTTTTCCGCAGCCGTTGTGGTGGCATCCTTTTTACCGCCGCAAGCGGTGAATACCAGCACCATAGAAAATGCAAGGGTTATTGCTAAAATAACTGCTAAAACTTTTTTCATTTTGCTATACTCCTTTTCTATAAAGTATTTTGGAATTTACTTCCGCTTTCAGTGTAGCATACCCACTATAGCTTGTCAATCGAAAGCAGTCGAGAAAGGGCATTGATTTTTGAGATGCTTTGTAGTATGATAAGTATAAAAAGTATAACTAATATAACCAAGGAGGGTTTGTGAGATGAATAAAGATAAATTTATCGGTATTAGCAAAGTGGGCGAAAAAGGGCAGATTGTTATCCCTAAAGAAGCGCGCGAAATGTTCGACATTCAGCCCGGTGATTCGGTCATTGTGCTTTGTGACAGATCTAAAGGCATTGCGCTTTTAAAGGCAGATGTTTTTGAAGACTTGACCGATAAGGTATTTCCCAAAGGAGACGAATCATGTTTGCAATAGAAACCAAAAATTTAGTAAAGAAATATAAAGATTTGACTGCGGTTGCCGGGATTGATTTAAAAGTGCAGGAAGGGGAACTGTTTGCGCTTTTGGGAACCAACGGTGCCGGTAAAACGACCACAATCAAAATGCTCTCAAGTTTGATTGTGCCCACTGCCGGAGAGATTACCATCTTGGGGATGGATATTGTCAAAGACCGGCAGAAAATAAGAGAAATCTTAAATGTTTCGCCGCAGGAAACAGCGATTGCGCCGAACCTTTCTGTCAAAGAGAATTTGGAGTTTATGTCAAATGTCTACCAAATTCCAAATAGAGAAGCGAAGGTTGAGGAGTTGGTAAAGCTGTTTCACCTTGAAGAAGTGTTAGCCAAAAAAGCCAAGACCCTCTCCGGAGGGTGGCAGCGCAAAGTTTCGATTGCCATCGCCCTTGTCAATGAGCCGAAAATCCTGTTTTTAGATGAGCCGACTTTGGGGCTGGATGTTATTGCCCGCAAAGAGCTGTGGACTGTCATAGAGAGCCTTAAAGGGCGCATTACTATCATTTTGACCACCCATTATATGGAAGAAGCCGAGAGCCTGTCCGACCGCATCGGCATTATGGCGCACGGCAAGTTGGTCGACATCGGCACAGCAGAAGAGCTCAAGCAAATCGCCGGCAAAAGCACCCTGGAAGATGCCTTTGTGGAATTGGCAACGAAAGGGGGCGCGCCGGCATGAGAACCATAAACTTTGCCAAAAGAAATTTCAAAGAGATTATGCGCGACCCATTAAGCGTTGTGTTTGCCGTGTTGCTCCCGCTGCTCCTGCTGTTTATCTTTCAGCAGTTCAAAATCCCGAGCGAAAACTACCGCCTGGAAAACTTCACCCCCGGTATTGTGGTGTTCGGTTTTTCCTTTATCAGTATGTTTACCGCAACACTTGTCAGTAAAGACAGGACCTCGTCTTTTCTCATCCGCCTGGGTGTAAGCCCTATGAAACCGGTGGAATACATTTTGGGCTATATGTTTGCAATTATCCCGATGATTGCGCTGCAAAATGTGCTCTTTTTCATCCTTGCCGTGGTGCTGGGCTTGCCCTTTAGTGTGCATATTATTTGGGCGATTTTGGTGTCGTTTGCCGTTTCGGTGCTTTTTATTGCGCTCGGCATCATCATCGGCAGTGTCTTTTCGGAAAAAGCCTCTTCCGGTATTGCGAGCATCGTTGTACAGTTAGTTTGCTTTACAAGCGGCATGTACTTCCCGCGCGAGATGCTCGGCAAAGGCTTTGCCAGAGTTTGCGAGTTTTTGCCCTTTGAATCCTGCGTGACTATTATTAAGGGCGTTATGAACAATGACATTGCAAGTATCACCCCGAGAAATATCATCGTTTTTGCCGCCTACACCGTGGTAGTTTTTGTCATAGCCGTGGTGCTCTTTCAAAAGAAAATGCTCAGCGACAATAAGGGCAGCTGAGTGTTTGGCAGTTAAAATATAGTTTTTAGCATTTCATCCTCCGCTTTTTCGAACTATGCCTTTTGGGTATATTTACTTTATAAAATGTTTGTGCTATAGTCAAAGCAGAGTTAATTTAAAAACTACATACAAACCTATAGAGAGTGCGCGAGGGACAAGCCCGTTGACCGCACAGCAACCTGCCGCAAGGTAAGGTGCTAAAGCTTGAGCGATGGGGAAATGATTAACACCCATCGAGCGATGGGTGCTTTTTCGTCCTCTCTTTAGAAATAACAAAGGAGGATGAAACCGATGAAAACAATTGTTATTTTGCACATTCCCCATGCATCCGTTACCATTCCGGCGGAATACCGCAGCAGCTTTGTGGCGGATATTGCGGTGCAATTAAAGCACATGACCGATTGGTACACGGATGAACTCTTTGCCCTGCCCGCGCAGCGGCTGGTGTTTCCTGTCAGCCGCCTGGTCTGCGATGTGGAGCGCTTTCGCGCGGATGCCGGCGAACCGATGGCGGCGCAGGGGATGGGAGCCTGCTATACGCGCGGGTATGACCGCGCAGTGCTGCGGCACCTAAGTGCAGCGCAGCGAGAATCTATTTTGCGCCGCTACTATGACCCGCACCACGCCGCCTTTGAACGCTTGGTCAGAGCAGGTTTGCTGGCTGCCGAGACTTGCCTTGTGGTGGATTGCCATTCTTTTTCGGCAATACCGCTGCCGTATGAACCCGACCAAAACCCGGACAGAGCAGACATCTGCATCGGCACGGATGCTTTCCATACCCCGCCTGCCTTGGCAAATCAATTAGCGCGAGCATTTCGCGAAAGAGGGTATCGGGTGACAATCAATCAGCCGTATGCAGGCAGTATAGTGCCGCTTGCCTTTTTCGGCAAAGAGAAGCGCGTGCAGTCGGTGATGATAGAAGTCAATCGCGGGCTGTATCTCGGTGAAAACTGCGAGAAGCTGCCTGCGTTTTCCCGCCTGCGAGAAGACATTGCAGAAGCTCTGCGCGAAGGTATTCAAAACTTTGCGAAAGGAGGTGTAGACCATGTATGAAGTTTGGGTAGGAACCGTTTCCGAAACATGCAAAACCGATTGGTTTTCCGCCGCCGATGTAACAGAGGCTTTTGAAAAAGTGTTAGTCAAAGAAATTGTCTGTATCGGCGAAGTGCTATCCAAAGCAAAAGATTATCTCATAGAGGAGCGCCAAGTCGATTGGGGCGCGTGGTTGTGGCGCGGCACAAAGGCGCAAATTCAGGCGCTGTTTTCGCAGTATCCGAGCACCCGGGGTATCTTGTTGTCTGTATTGGAGGAGGGAAAACTCTACGCCGTAGCATATGTGGAATTGGATTGAATTTGTTTAATGTAAAAGCGGCGAGTGTTCACTCGCCGCTTTTGTCTGTAAGTGTTTTTATTTTTTCAGTCCGTATTTCTTCTCGGGGATAATCCACCAGCAGGAAACCAGTGCCACAATAATGAATGCCGCAATCGGGCAGAAGCCGCCGAAGATTGCCGCCCCAAAGTAGGTGATAAGGCTGACAATGTTGCGCACACCGAATTTGAATTTATTGCCGTTTTCGTGCGCAATGAGAACCGCCATCAGGTGGAAGGCAACGCACGCCAGCGCCATATCCGCAAAATAGACGGACAGCGGCGCCCACGAAGTCGGGTAGGTACCGACCCAAGCGGTGGCAAAGGGGATAAAGGACATCACAAACATCCAAGCAATATTGCACCACAAAATTTTAACATTGATTTGCTGCGCCTTTTGAAAGAGCAGGTGGTGGTTAACCCAATAAATGGCGATAAACAGGAAACTGATAAAGTAGGCAAGCAGGGTGGGACCGAGCGCCAAAAAGTCTTTGAGCCCGTCACTGACCGGCTGCTTGAGTTCCAAAACCATAATGGTGATAATGATGGCGAGCACACCATCGCTAAAAGCTTCTAATCGATTTTTTTCCATAGTGCTACCCCTTTGACTATAATCTATTTTCATTATATCTGTTTTTGGTTTGCTTGTCAAAAGGCGCCTGTGCCATTGCATACAGGAGAAAAACCGTGTATAATAAAATCAAGTTTTTCAAAGCATACGGAGGTTAAGTATGAGCACAATTAAACTCATTCAAGGCTCTGCCGTGGAACAGCAGGCAGATGCGATTGTCAACGCCGCTAACCGGTATTTAGCCGCAGGCGGCGGAATTTGCGGCGCGATTTTTGCCAAGGCGGGCTACGCCAAACTGCAGGCAGCCTGCGACCAATACAACACCCCGCTGAGCGACGGTGAAGCCGTAATCACCCCGGCATTCGGGATTACGAATGCGAAAGCCATTATTCACGCGGTTGGTCCGAATTTCAGTGAAACGCCCGAGGCTTTTCAAGAATTGCAGGCGGCTTACTACAATTCGCTCAAAGTGCTGATGGAAAACGGTTTTCACAGCATTGCTTTTCCGCTGATTAGTTCGGGCATCTTCGGCGGGAATCTTCCCAACCCGGTTGCCGTATCTGTAGAGTTCTGCTGCAAAGCGTATCAAGCATTTGAAAAGGATTACCCGCAGGCTGATGTAGAGGTGTTACTTTGTGTTTTCTCCCGGCGAGAGTACCAAACCGCGCTGAACACTTTTGAGAGTATCTGAATAGTAATGGAATGTTAAAAGGGGTGGAGAAATGAAGAAACGAACTAAAATTATCCTTGCAATCCTTGCGGGGCTGCTTGTGGCGCTGGGCATTGCAGTGGGGATATATGCCAACACCTATTACCGGGCGGTAGATATTGAAAGCTTTATGGCGAGCAGCCAAAGCATTACGGTAAAGCAGATAAAAGAGGGCTATTGTTTTGACGGCCCCGGGGAAGATAAGGCGCTTATCTTTTACCCCGGCGGGAAAGTGGAAGAAACGGCATATGTGCCGCTGATGCGCTCCCTCGCCGCGCAGGGAGTTGACTGCTTCTTACTCAAAATGCCGCTCAAACTCGTTATCTTCGGTGCAAATAAAGCAGATGCCATTCGCGCGCAGTATGATTATGAAAAATACTACCTTGCCGGGCACTCCCTCGGCGGAGTGATGGCGGCAAACCATGCCGCCAAGCATTTGGAAGATTATGCGGGGCTGTTTTTGCTCGCGGCGTATCCTTCTGAAGATTTGAGCGCAGCAAAGTTCCCGGTGGTGTACCTTTACGGTGAGAACGATAAAGTGCTCGACCGCACGGCGCTGGAAGACTCTTTTTCGCTGGTGCCTAAAGATTACAAAACAGTGAAAATCAGCGGCGGCAACCACGCCTATTTCGGCTCCTATGGCGAGCAAAAAGGCGATGGCGAAGCCACCATCCTACCGCGCGACCAATGGCAAATCACCGCCAAAGAAATATATAAATACTGCAAGTAAATAAGCAACACAAGAACCGCCGACAGGGAATACCCGGTCGGCGGTTCACTTTTTAGGGCGGAGCGGCATAGAATGAGATTAGGTTTTTTATCTTGAGGAGGTAAATGTATAATGAACAGACCTATGAATAATGCCATGCCGCTGACCGACTACGGCAAACAACCGCTCATTTTCAGGCCTCACCGTGAGGCGCGGGCAAACCGCAATTTCAGAACCGCGTTTTGGACAGGGGACTACCTGCAAGTGACTCTGATGAGCATTGCGCCCGGCAGTGAAGTGGGGCTTGAGCAGCACAAGGCGACCGACCAACTGCTGCTCATTGAAGAGGGCGCGGGGCTGACGATGATGGGCGAGAGCGCCGCTGCGCTCGGCATGCAGCGCTTTGTGCGCCAAGGCGATGCCGTGATTGTGCCGGCAGGTACCTGGCACAATATCAAAAATGCGGGCAGCCGCCCGCTCAGAATCCTCTCGGTTTACGCCCCGCCGCACCACCCGTTTGGGACTGTCCACAAGACTAAAGAGGATTCAGACAAAGCTGAGTATTAAGCAAAAGAACCGCCGACAGGAAATACCCTGTCGGCGGTGTGTGTTATTTACTCTTTGTTTTAGCGTTATTAGGATTAATCTGATTGGCGCGATTATTCATCGCTGCCTTATACGCTGAATTATTAGGGTTCTTTTGATTCGCGTGATGATTCATTTGCGATTTTGTATGTGTCTTCCCTGAACACTTCTTTGACATTCTTTCTCACCTACCAATCCGGATCATAATAAAAAGTCCATACACTTATGTGTGTACGGACTGAATTGATCCAAATTAGCCGCTTTACACACATAACAACAAAAACAATAGAAATAATCCATTGTTTAATGTAGTATGGTGTAAAGCATTCATACAGCAATCGAACTCACCACAAAAGAGTGATAACTCCCGGAGTCAATCCATGGGTTCTCAAAAATGTAACGAGAATTTTTGTCATTTTTGATAGTATCAATGGGTTACAGTTTTGTCTGTTAAGTGAAGTGTTAGGAACTCGGTCATCTCCAGCTTATCTCGTCGAACTCTTTAAACGGCTTTCCTATCTTTAACATAACACACTTAACAATTCTATTATAACTCAACCGACCGAATTGTCAAGTTGCATGGTGTCAACACAAAAAACAACAACCGCCGACACTGTCGGCGGTTGGGTTTGTTTTAAGAAAGGGGGCGGCCGCAGAATTCGCAGAAGTTGCCGGTGCCGGCGGGGGCACCGCAGTTGCCGCAGAACTTCGGCTTGGTGGCTGCGCCGGACGAGACATCTGCTGCTACTTTGGTAGCATCTTCTATCAACTTTTGGAGAGCGGCATCATCTTCGCGCATGGCTTGCTGCGCCTTCGCTTCTGCTGCCGCGCGCTCTTCGGGTGTCATCTTCTCCAAGCGCTCTTGCAGTTCCCTCTGCATGCGCTCAATATCTTTTTGCACTTCTTCTTGTGTCATACCCATATAATCCATAATACCACTTCTCCTTTACCATTTTACCGAAATATCCCGCGCCATCGGGTTTCTGTATTCATCATACCACACTATGCAAGAATACTCAACTTGGAAATAGAATAGTAAAGAAGCACGACTGGAAATCGTGTGGGGGAAAAAGCAGAGAGTTAAGTGGTTTTGCTTTACTTCTTGCTTTTCGTTTTTGTGTTTCACTATTTCGCCATTGCTTTATATACCCGCACTACTTTGAGTAGGGTGAGGGTAGCGACTGCCACATAGGTGGCGGTGTGCAGGGCGTTTGCCGCGCGGATGGCGGTGAGGTATTTATTAAGGTTGATCATTTTGATTATTTTTTCCATAGTAATAATTATCCTTTCGGGCGGATGGGATGCTATACGCCCCTGTTTTCTGTTACCTGTTGCTTGTTGGCTGAACTATTGCTTACTTTCGAGGATGACCGCGTGTGCCACGCTTGGTATTGTTCTGCCTTGTTTAACTGTGGCTGCCGAGAGTAGGGCGCCGGTGGGCACAAAGAGTATCCTTTTGAGGTCGCCTGCGGCGAGGGCGCCCAGGAAGTGGGCGCAGAGCATGGAGGCGCAGCAACCTGCGCCTGAGCCGCCGCCGTGCACATCCTGCGCTTCGCGCGCGAAGATGAGCTTGCCGCAGTCATCGTGAAGTGACTGAATATCTAAGTGATATTCGCGCGCCAGGTACTTGTAGAGAATATCGCTGCCGATATGCCCGAGGTCACCCGTAACAATGCGGTCAAAATCGCTCAAGTCACCCTTTAAATCTTCCACAATCCCTGCAATGGTGCGCGCCGCGGCAGGTGCCATTGTCAAGATTAGACGAACAATTCAGCACTATTACCAATAGTTTCCAATTCCTGTTGTTTAATGTTTACAATGAAACGAACGCTAATGCCTGCGAAGACATGCCGGTTCCTTAAAATGTACTCATTTAAGCCTCAAAATGGGCAATATAGTCCGAAGTTGACCGCGTCCTCAAATCTCTATTTTCGACAAATTTCTGTTTATTTTTCATAATAAAAGAACGCTATTCTATGTTTAATAAGCACAAAAAAATCCTCAAAAAACGCAAAAATCTGAGATCTAATTTTCCAACCCCATAGCGGTGCGGATATATCACATTGATTATAAGAGGTTTTTATATGCCAAAAAAGAAAATGCCCTAAAAAGGGCATTAGAATGAGCATGAGAAGGCGAGTGACTCGCTACCTTGGTTGATAAGATCTGGGGATCTCAAATTATTCTTGAAAAGATTTCTTTTCTAATTCTATCGATTCAGCAGCTAAAGGACCGTTCTCCGATAGAATGGGTGTATCTAAAATGGATTTAATTGTATAACTTTATGAAAAGAGGTAGCGAACTAGAATAATTAATATTTAAAATAGAAAAATGCTTTTTTGGGACTGTTTTAGTTCCTTTTTTTATACGCTTGTGATATACTAGTTGTAAATTAATAGGAGAAAGCATGTCATGGGAGAAAGTAATAATATCAAAGCCATATCTACTAGCAAAAAAGTCGAGAATAATAAAGAAGAAGTCTATCAAAGTTTTGCGGAATATGTAAAAGCTAAAAGAAAAATGTTAGCTGATAAGTCCTGCGAAGAAGTTATGTCTACAAGAGAATTAGCAACGAGTTTAGGAATAAGCTATGAAATGTTCAGAAAGGTATTAAATCTAAATAAACCCACGAAGCATCGTGATTGTATCATAGCTATTTGTTTGGTAGTTGGGATGAATGCTGAAGAAACGAATATTGCTTTGAATAAATATCCGAATATGTATATGTTAAATGAGGCAGATGATAGAGATAAACTTTTCATAGAAATGCTTGAAAAGAATTCTCGAGATGTGCAACCATACAGACGAGTAACAATAGAAGAAATAAATACAGAATTATATAATAATGGTTTTACAAATCTTGATATCATCCACCATAGAAAAGCAGTCGCATCCAAAGAAAAATCAAAAAAGAAGATCAATATAGACAATTTTTTTACAGATACTACTATTTCTACGGATATTCTATTCGGAGACCAATATGGTTCTCTTGCTACGCAGTATAGTAGAGATAGATTGTGTTGTAAGAGCCATATGGTGATTAAAGATGTAAAAAAAAGAAAAGTACACAGACTATCAGTTGTAAATAATTTCAATTCATTGACAGGACTGGAGTTCCACAAAGAAGATCAATTATGCTGCTATAATTCTTTACAAGAAACCGGTGTTTTTAAAATATTTTTTGTTGAATTATCTCGTTTGGTGAAAACAGAAACAAATCGATTACTGTCCATTTTAAATGACACAAAAAATTATATAGAACGAATCAGTGCAAAAATAAAAAATGATTCACTATGTGTTTTTGCAGAAACATTTAATTATGAAGTTCCGGAATATAGTGAGTATTATTTTTATGAAAGCATAGGTTCAAATGTCAGCCTTTTAGTGTATGAAAAGAGCGAGTTTATGCATCGATATATGTCTGACCAAGATTATAAAAACACATATTTGAAGTACGATAATAAAGTTTTGAAATGCTATAGTTCTTTTGAAGCATTAGAGAAGGAAATTGAAACGACAAAAATAGAACAAAAAATGCTACTACAAATTCGACTGCACTCATTTAGACACTTAAGAGAATTAAGTGAATCATTAAAAGACGACCTTGCTAATCGAAAAGAGTTTATAAGGCGATTAGACTATATTTATGATGATTGTGATCGAGTATGTGAATTCTTTAAAGTTGAAAAAGAGTTTGAGTGTGAATTTGACGGTGAAAATATGATTGCAACCGTGGATGCAGTAGAGTTTGTTCTACCGGACGGGGATAGAGTTAACATTTCGTTACAAGATTTATATGATGCATTTGAATTAGGTTTTAATGACATCCAAGAAGTGTGCAGAGTGAAAAAAAAGATAGGTTCAATCAAAGGAATATTAGATTAAGTAAAAAAACGGGACTATTTTAGTCCCGTTTTTTGTTGACTTGTTTTTAAAAATGTGATAATTTCTTCCAGTAATTATTTATAATATTTTTTTGGAGGAATTATAATGAAGAACGAAACAACAGAGAAAAAGATTAAGTATATTGTTGAAATACCTGAACCCGCGAGTGGACAAGTGGTTAGTTCGGGCGGCATCAGAGAGAAGGGTAAGATTCAAGTACAATTTGCAAATCCGAAGCGATATTATGGACCTGATTCCTCTGCGGGTTTAGGTCAGAATACTTCAAATAATCAAACTGTTCATGATTTTTTGGTTGGTAATGTTATCTCTGTAGCAGAAATACTTGTTCATAATTTTTTGAAAGAGTATGTATTGCCCGTTGTAAGGAATAGAATGCAAATGAAAGCAATTAGAAGCATCGAATCATCTCGAACGAATATTCGTGGCAAAAAATCCGAATGTGTTACTAATCCCTTGGTTATTCTAGAAAAACAGTCCCCAGTTAATATGAGTAATAATGATAGTGTTGTTATTCCTTTCCCAAATCGAAAAATTGGTTGATTATTAATTGGATAACGGAGGTGTTATCATGTCTATTTTTAAAATTATTTACGCGGGCGAAGAAGAGGATGAAGAATTCAGTTCTTATGAAGCTGCAGATGAGTACGGTTTATATATGCAGTCCTGTGAAAGGGAGGGTGCTGAAATATTAAATCTTTCTAATCCAGGGGACTATGACTATGACGAGGATGAGTTTGAACCGCAGGATTATGAAGTGATTGAAATAGAATAGGCTGTTAATAATTACAATTTGGAGGAATACATATGATAAAAATCAAAGTGAAAAGCATTTATAAAGCTGTCAAATATCTTGAGATGGCTTATGATAAAAAAATCTCGTATGATTTGAGAATCGGGTATGACACCGTCAAAGGTCAGCCGAAGTCATACTATACCGTGGAACTCGGTACAGATGAAGAAACCTTTAACGATTTGACCGGCAAGCGCGGACTTGTCAAACACGAAATTATTGCGAAAGGTTAGTGAGAATACGATGAAAGAATGCAAAAGCAAATGCCCAAATTGCGGTGCTGAATTTGAAACAGCGATGTATAGTGAAAAACTGGTTTGCCCGTACTGCGGAACAAAAGCGATATTGTCACCGGATGAACCGAGAATGAACAGTTGGAGTTTCTCCAAAATCAAAAAGCACCGCATTTGTCCGAATTGCAGGGGATCGATGGTTTACAATAAACACACAAAAGTGTGGAATTGTTTAGAGTGTCGCTATCAGTTATCTCAAAAGTCATTGCGAAAAGGAATGGTATTTTGGTTTTGCGATGATTGCGATGCGTATCTCAATGTGCAAGAGGGCTTTGAAAGCGCAAAAGACCGATTTGTTTGCAAAAACTGCGGCTTTGAAAATGACATCACAAAGAATAATATTTATTAGTTAAGAAATGCCATATGAAACATAGCCTTTGTTTGAAAGAGTAACTTATTAAGTTTTTATAATGAAACCATTTCAGCACCACCTCCTTTCATCCGGTGTTGTTACGGAAAAGAAAATATGGCATTTTAAACCAAAGCGGCGAGTTCCCTCGCCGCTTTGTGTATTCATCCTCCGCTTTTTCGTATTATACATTTTGAGCGTATTTACAATTTATTGTGCCTATGCTATACTGCCAATGGTATGAACCTATGCTCGGCCAGACGCGGTATGCAGTGCCACCGAGGAATGACGAACGGTGTTATACCGGCTGCTTTTGTTTTAAAGTTGATTGAGGCATGCATCAATTTATCACAGAAAGCAGTCTTCGGCACAAGCGAATGTTGACAGGCTTTTTTTACCTGGAGGCTTCGTGCCGGCTCATTCGCTTGTGCCTTGCGAGGCTTCCGCGTCGGCGGGTAGTTTGCTTTGACCGGCATGCGAAAGTCTCGTTTTTGATTTGGTTGTAAACAAGAAGGTGATGGTTTGAATCAAATAGAATTGAATAATGAATTGTTGAGAGTTTTCAGCACTTTTACGATAAACTTTTCGCGAGTAGAGAACCTGCTTCAACAAGGCGCAGAACCTTTGGGAAAAGTACAATATCATAGAGTTGTTAACAATTTGTACGACAGTGTTCTTGATGTAATGTTGTGTGAAGATGTGTGTCCTGAAGATTTTGTAAAACTGACTGCTTTGTTTTTGCGCTATGGTATGGATATTGCAAAACCTTCTATACCTTATGATGGTGACAACATCATAAACCCGTTATGGTCATTAGCATTTGTAAAGGGAGAGGCATTCTTAAAAGTTTTAAAATTGCTTTTAGATAACGGCTTAAGCGCCGAGGATGCCTCCTGTTGTTGGAATCATGCTGTTTGCGATTTGGTGCAATTCGGTTTTGTATTGGATAATGAATATGCTTATGAGTGCCTATATGATTGCATAAAAAAATTAATGCTCATCGCATCTTATGAGCATATTTTAATCGAGAATAAAGATTTGCAAGAAGAGATTTGGTATAATTATGCACAAAATCAATATGATTTGAAGAAATTTCGCAATTGGAATGATTTTCTCTTTGAAGTGGATACATCTCGTTGTGAAAGAAAACCGGAACCATACAAATCTGTTGTTACCATTATTGAAAAATCAAACGGCTTGCCGGTTTGGAAATTTGGGTTGTGTTTAACACCAGAGGAGATAGAATGAATGTTGAAGAGCAATTCTCGACGTTTGACGAATCAATAACCGAACGCAAGAAAGAATGGAAGTATTGTGTTGTAGGCAATATTGTTCATGAACGTATTGATAAAGACGTTATTTTGCGCTATGGCACTGCGCAATTTACCGGAGGCACAAAAGTTTATCTATGCGGTAAGTATTGGAATGATAAATGTGACGAGATTAGGGTTATCGGACTTAACCGGCGAAATAAGTATGAAGCATCGGATGTCCCTGTCAGTGCGATTGAAAATGTGCGCTGTGCGCGAGTGTATAAGCCGAAAGTGTTGGAGATTATGAACAACTTTGAGTTTTGGCAGTACTGGTGGGACAATACGCTGGAAGATAAGAAAGCAACAGAGGCATTTGTCAGGCAGTGGAACAATAGATAAGATTTAATAATAATTATTTGATAGAATAGGATATGAGTCATTATTGGTATAGAAGAATTGAATACAGCTATTTTTCTTTTTCTAAAAGTGCAGAAGAAATAAAATATAAGTGGTGTTATTCTGCAAGAGAATTACAAGATATACTGTGCAAACAGTTTCGCGCACATACCATAACTGCAGTTTATGTGAGCCTTCGTGGTTATATAAATTCTTCGCATCATAGAACAAATATGGTCAATTTGTCTTGCGAAGCAGGGGGCTGCATCGTTGTATTTGATAATGCTGTTTTAGATCTTGGAATTCATGCTATGGGGCAATTTCAGTATAGAATTGTGCCGATTGAGGATGTTACTATTCATACTACAAAAGACTTTCCGCCAAGAGACTATGACAAATTATATAGTGCGTATTATGATATTTCGAATCATGATATTACAGTGAACTATGCAGAGAAAGAAATATCAGAAATTGATGTGGTTTGCACAGATATGTGGTGCTTTCCATTAAATGGATTTGATGAAGAAAAAGCAAATTTGGCAAAAGAGCAATATGACCTTCCGGAAAGAATAGTATTAACGTCAGGTGCATTTAATATTCACATCATTGGTGATGATTTAGAGTATTTTCGTGTGAAGATAGAAGAAAAAAGTATCAATGAGCAGCTATTACAAAGTCCTTTTTATATTTATCGCGTGCGCAGATTGCCATCTCGAGAAGGAGAAAAAGCATATGTAATCACTCTCTTAAAAAGAACGGAAATATCAGTAGAAACACGAATCGAAAATATTTACCAATTCTTTAGAAACGCTTTAAAACCCGGAGAAAGGCTCGAAACCGATTATAGAAGCTTTCGTATTGTTGGAAAAAACTATCAGTTGGTTTACTGCATTGAGCTTTATAAAAGAAATGCAAATAAGCTGGGATATATTGAACAGGATGAAGTGAAAACGCAATACCTAATGCGTATGGGCTGTGAACTTGCTTTTAGGTGGCTGAATCAGCATAAATTGAGCATTGACGATTCATTCGTCCAGAATAAGATAACAGATGATGCGTTTTGTTTACGATATCCCAATCCGGCGGATAGGTTTATTGCAATTATTAATGATTACAAGGAACATTTAAAAGTATTTGGAAGCGGAGGCTAACAAATGACAAAGAAAACCTTTAACGAAAATGACATCACTTATGTAGAACCGGAAGAGTATTTCCCGAAAGAGATATGGGAAAAGATAGAAAAACAAATTAAAGAAAATGAATCAAAAGAAAAGGATAAAAATGAATCTTAAAAGTACAAGCAAATTTTTATCCCTTATTAGGGTAAAAGGAGCCAAGCCGGAGGCGATTGGCATCACTCTAGATGAGCACGGTTGGGCGAATTTCAGCGTTTTCTAACTTGATTGGCGTTAGTGTTGCAAGGAGTTTTAACGAAGCTTTTTTGAAAAAGAGGCGACCAAAACCAAAAAAGACCGAATCATTAAACCCACAGCTGCGTGCTTTCAAATCGTCTAAATGTCCACTGTTTTTGTTGATTTTTAAAATTTCCACGCAATACATTAGTTCTTTGAAATAATTATACTTGACATTATTATACTTTGAAGTATAATAATTATGTAAGAGCTTTTTATTCATTATAATAGTAGGTGGAAAAATGAAAAGATTTATCAATAGAGAAAAGGAACGCGCTTTTTTAGAAAAAGAATATGCGAAAACCGGCGCTTCTCTCGTTGTGATTTACGGGAGAAGGAGAATCGGCAAGACCGCGTTGATTAAGGAATTTGTGAAAGATAAATCTGCTTTATTCTTTCTTGCAACCGAGGAGTCCGAAAGCGAGAACAAGAATGCATTTAAGCAGCTTGTTTCGGAATATGTAGGAGACGATTTGATTGCCTCTTCTATTATCGGCGATTGGGAAAGTTTGTTTCGGTTTATCGTAGAGAAGGGGAAAGATGAAAGAAAACTGATTGTGATTGATGAGTTTCAATACATCGCAAAATCCAACCCTGCTTTCATTTCGGTTCTTCAAAAAATATGGGATACTGTGCTTTCCAATGAAAATGTGATGCTCATTCTTTGCGGCTCCCTTGTGAATATGATGTATGCGCAGACACTCTCTTATGACAGCCCTCTCTATGGCAGAAGAACAGGGCAGATTAAAATGGGGCAGATTGCTTTTAAGCATTACCATGAGTTTTACAAAAACCTTTCCGAAAAACAATTGATAGAATACTATGCAGTTACCGGTGGTGTGCCGAAGTACATTGAATCCTTCGAATCCTTTGGGGATGTGTATGAAGCGATTGAACAGAGTGTAATGTCAAAGGAAAGCTATTTGTATGAGGAACCGAATTTCCTGCTTGAAAAAGAAGTACAGGATGTCGGCAGTTATTTCTCTATCATTAAAACCATTGCCTCCGGCAAAGAAAAGCCGAGTGAAATTGCCTCTGCATTAGAAGTTAAAAGCACCAATTTACCGAAATATCTCAGTGTTTTGATTGATTTGGATATTTTGGAAAGGGAAGTCCCTGCCACGGAAAGCAAGCCGGAAAAGAGTAAGATGGGGCTTTACAGAATTAAAGATAATTACATCAAGTTTTGGTTCTCTTTCATTTATCCTTATCGGTCATATATTGAAATGGACAATACCGACTTTGTGATGAGTAAGATTAAAAAAGGGTTTATTGCCAACCATGCGGCGTTTGTCTATGAGGATGTTTGCAGAAAAGAGTATATGAATGCATTGGTTGCGCTGGAAACATGGGATTTTGTGCCCACCAAAATCGGCAGATGGTGGGATAGAACCGATACCGAAATTGACATTGTGGCAGTGGATGAGAATAGCGATAATATCATTTTCGGCGAGTGTAAATATACGACTGCGCCGATGGATATTGATGTTTATTATGATTTGCTGGAAAAAACAGAAAAAGTGAATTGGCACAAAGAGAATAGGAAAGAACACTTTGTCTTTTTCAGTATTAATGGTTATACAGATAAGATGAAAGCATTAGCCCGGGAAAAAGGAAACATTGTTCTTTATTAAATGACAAAACAGACTGTAAAGTGATGTCGCTTTACAGTCTGTTTTCTTTTTGTGTTAATCTGTTATCGTTGCAATGAGCAGTTGTGTGCCTATACGGAAACCTGTTTTGAATGCATCCAATTCGGTAATGTTGGAAAACTCATTGCGGCTTATGGGTTTGAGTCCTTAAACCCACAGCGCATTAGCAGCTCTTTTTGCTTGTCGGTCAGCGCCACGGCAAGCTCGCGATGTATCGCGTCAAAAGCGGTGAAATGAGCAAAGCGGGGTACAAGTTTTACCTTTCCGTCAACGGCGTTTGGCTCACAAAAGCCGTGCCGACAGAATACTTGGAACGATTGTATTGAGCACAAAACAAAAAGTATTAACCAAAGCGGCGAGGGAACTCGCCGCTTTGCCGCAATGATTGCAGCATTAATTGGGCTTGACAAATGAAAAAAATTAGATATAATGTAATGATTTAGTTGTGCTAAATGGACGGTTTTGGGTAAATCACATTTTGGAGGTGCAATAATGTACGACAATAACTATCATTATGATTATGTTCCTAAAAGTGAATACGAGCCTATCAAAAAAGAATTGGTAGAAATTATTCACGAGTTGCAGGACGCTGTTAGAGATTACTTTACCATCGACTTTAGATTTGTCGGTAGTGCCAGCCGTAATATGATTACCTGCGATCATTCTCAAAACAAGGGGTACGATTTTGATATTAATCTATTTCCTAATGATGATGACGAAGAATACTCAGCGGAAGAAATACGTAGCTTGTTATTTGAAAGAATTAAACGGATTTGTTTTCGCTACGGATTTAATAAATGTGACAACTCAACGCGAGTTATTACCATTAAAAAAATCGACCGAAATCGTTCGCGCATCGAGCATAGTTGTGATTTTGCAGTTGTATTTAATGGAAAAGACGGACAACAATATATTCGTCTCAATAAAAAAACCATACCGAATACATATACTTGGGAGTTTCAACCTAAAGGGTATAATGGAATAGATGAAAAAGCGGAGGTATTGAAAGAAAATCATCTTAGTGAAATGAAAGAAATATATCTTGCCAAGAAGAATAGTATTAAGAATAAAGATAAAAAATCACTTGCTCTTTATGTCGAAACGATTAATGAACTCTGGCAGAAGTATTACTGAAGATTGATACAAGCGGCGAGTCATGGGCGTGCAATATAGGTGGGTTAATAGCCTCAAAAAGCATCTTTTCGCGTAATACTGCGTTAAAAATGCTCGGAATACACAAAGTATTCCTGTGCTTTTTGCCTTGTCTTACACAAAAATCTGTATTTTTGAGGTGCAAGAAATTTTGAAATAGCAATTTTGCGCCGAAACAATGAGCAAACAGGGATGCAAGGCTGACGCCTGCATCCCTCTTTTGAAGCTGTTACAGCACAAAAGAGCTTTTCAAAATCTGTTAACCCACCTTTATTGCACGTCCTTCGCTGCTTTTTTCACACAACATTTATTTTTTGTTCAGATAAAAATCACATTGCGCAGGTAAACTACGATTAGAAACTAAACTCATAGACACCCTTTGATGAGGTATTATTATGAAAACAATTCAAAAACTATTCACGGCACTGGGCACTGTCAACAGTATCACCATTTGGTGCAAAGATGACCAAAGCAAAGCCATGCGGCAAGTGCTGGAAAATATTGAAAGAGCGGTGCTGTCTGCAGATGACAGGTGGTCGCTTTTTAAAGAAAAGAGCGAACTTAACCGCCTTGCCGCCGCAGCGGGAACGGGCTCCGTTGCCGTACAGCCCGACACCATCGAGTTATTTCAAATAGCAAAAGAATATGCTGCTCTTACCGGCGGTGCATTTGATATCACGGCGCAGGTGAGCGGTGCGCGCGGCGATTACAGGGATATCCTGCCGGATGCCGATGGAAAAACCGTTACTTTGCGCCACGGCGGCATGCGGGCGGATTTCGGTGGTATTGCCAAGGGTTATGTTGCCGATAGAATAGTGGGCTATTTGCGTGCTAACGGTGTAGACCGCGCGCTTATCAACCTTGGCGGCACGGTATACAGTTTGGGGCAGCGGAGAACCATCGGTATTCGCAACCCCTTTGCACCGCTCAATGAGCATTACCCGGAGCAGTCTGTTGCCTTCCTCGAAAGCGAGGAAGAATTTGTGGTCACTTCGGGTGTCTATGAACAAAAAGAGCACATCATTAACCCGGTAACCGGGCAGTTTGTTGACTCGGATTTGTTGAGCGTGACAGTTGTCGGTAAAAACGGCGCTGCTGCCGATGCCATGGCAACCGCATGCATGGTGTTAAACTTGGCTACGAGCATTAATTTATTGGAGCAAATGCATTTAGAAGCAATATTCATCACCATGGGCGGGAATGTGATTGCCACCCGCTCCTTGAGAAAACGATTAACAATGGCAAATATGGAGGTTTCCGCATGAAAAAGAATTCTACCACTCAAATCCTGCGGCACATTATTCAATGCGTTGCCTTCGTGGTGATTCCCGGTTTATTCGTACTCGTTCTAAGCGCGATTGAGAGTATTCTCAAGGCTATCATTGCCGGCAACTTCTCGTTTTCCGGCATGCTCACGGAATTATTTGTGTTGCTGGCAGTCATTCCCATCACAGCACTGTGGAGCAGGTTTTTCTGCGGCTGGCTGTGCGCCTTTGGCACAATGCAGGAGTTTGCGGCATTTGTGGCGCGCAAACTCAAAATCAAGCAAATTACCATTTCCGAGAGAAACAGGCGCTATTTAAAGTGGATAAAATATGTGATTTTGGTTTCACTTGTTATCTTATGGATTTTTAATATCTCATTGGGGAATATCAGCCCTTGGAATGTGTTCGGGCAATACTCCTCCTACAAGGCGTGGGGCGACCTCAGCTCCTTTGTGAGTGTCGGCGGGCTGTTGCTGGGAATTATCATTATACTCAGCTTCTTCCATGAGCGCTTTTTCTGCCGCTACTTGTGCCCGCTCGGCGGTATCTTTGCCGGTATCTCGAAAGCGCGCCTGTTCAAAATCAAAAAGAATGCAAAATGCGTGCACTGCGGGCGTTGCAGCACCGTGTGCCCGATGGGCATTGATGTGGATAAAGAGAGCGAGCAATTCGGCGCGGTCAAAAGCGGAGAATGCATTGACTGCTTCCGCTGTACCGACAGCTGCGCTCTGAAAGCACTCCGCACCACCCCGAAGGAAGCGGTCAGCGGCACGGTGGCGTCGCTCGCCATGGCAGGGCTCTACTTTGCGGGCTCGATTCCGACAGGTTCTTTGGGAAACACTTCACCCGGCACTGCCTGCACACAGGGGCAGTATACCGATGGCACTTATCAGGGTTCTGCTGCGGGTTACCGCGGCACGACCACGGTCAGTGTGAAAGTTGAAAACGGCAATATTACTTCCATCACGGTAGAAAGCTATGCCGATGACAGTCAGTTTTTCAACAAAGCCAAAAGCTCGGTGATTGATGCGATTATCAGCAAGCAATCTACCGAAGTGCAAACCGTAAGCGGGGCAACTTATTCTTCGCTCGGCATCATAGGCGCCGTTGCCGATGCTTTGGGTATCGGCGAGCAGGAAGCGGTGACAAAGCAAGAGAAACCAACACGTGAGCAGACAACCGAAACAACAACCCAAGCAACTACAGAAGCAACAACCGAAAAAGCCGAGAAAAGCGAAAGCAGCGGCAATTTTGCTTCCCTTGCCGATGGCACTTACCAAGGGACCGGGCAGGGCAGAAACGGCAGCATTGCCGTGAGTGTGACCATCAAGAGCGGCAAGATTACGGGTATTACGATTGAATCTTCGGGGGAAGATGCGCCGTATCTATCCAAAGCAAAAGAAACGGTCATTGCGGGTATTCTTGATAAGCAATCTATCAATGTTTCCACCGCGAGCGGTGCCACTATGAGCCCCAACGGTATTTTGGAAGCTGTGGCAGATGCACTGAATTTGGAGTTTGAGAATCCCAACAGCAGCATGCCGGCAGACGGTCCCCACGGCGGCAAGCATTAAGTAGTAATTTACAAATATAATTTCCGCGGCGAGGAAACTCGCCGCTTTAAGATTTTTATATCAATGCAATGATATAGTTTGATTAGAAATTCACTTAAATCAAAAAATAGAATCTTTAAAAATGTCAAGTAAATTTCAAAAAAACTTGACACTTTTTGGTTTTATATGCCACTTGCAATAGTTGATAACTGTTTTTCTATGCCCTCAATTTGTCGCACGGTGGCGTGTATGATTAAATTGCGATTGGGTTTTGAGTGTGGTATTATAAAAGAAAAAGGAGGAGAGAAGAATGGAATTAACAAAAGAAATATTGGAGGATATCATTAAACAATTTGCCGAAGAAGGAAAGATTTTTTCTAACGAAGCTCAGTTTCAGTTTGAATTGGCGTGGGCTTTGAGAGAATATAAAGATAAAAAAGGTAACAAGCTTTTTGGTGATGATAACGACAAGGTTAAACTTGAGCATCTATCAATAGAAAATAAAATGTATACAGATATAGTTGTCCGGGTTGATAATAAGTATTACCCTATTGAATTAAAATACAAAACAGCTGATAAGCAGATTAAGTATAAAAAAGGGGACTTAACAAAGATTACCTATTTACAGGGTGCTCACGATGATGCCAGTTATGATTATTTGAAAGATGTAGAACGCTTGGAGAAAATTGTAATTAACAAACAGTTTACTCCTTTCGATGGAGAAAGCAATTTTAGTATAGAAAAAGGATTCGCCATTATAATCAGTAACGAACCTAAAATATGGGGTGAAGGCGTTAGAAATATTACCAAATCGCCAAGGCGTGATTATTATCTATTTTCTTCTGAAAACGCACAATATTGTCCATACAGAACCATTGAAAAAAATTCAAAATTAGGTTGGGTAGATAAAAACACCGGTGATTGGTTCAATAGCGATGGTACAATGCAAATTGAAAAACAAAAAAATGAACGCTTTAATGCTATTACCTTGGGCCATGAATACAAACTGGAATGGAAAGACTATATGAATAGTGAAAACCCTTTTTCACCTCTTTCTCCGAGTGGCTACGAAGAAGTTAGAGAAGGAAATGCGCGGAAGGGACATCCATTCAAATATATGATTGTTGTAGTGACCAAATAGTACACAAGAGATGCACTGTTTTCAGTGCATCTCTTGCTGTATCTTATTATTGATGCTTTATCACTTTTCAAAAACTGCTTGCAGATTTACAAGGGTATGAGAATGTGGTAGAATAAAAGAATAATAGAAAAGAGGAATTATTATGAACGAATATGCAACAAGAATACATTTAAAAACATCTGCAAAAAAAAGAAATGATTTGATTGATTTCTGCCTTAATGGTAAAGAACAGTTTTTGGCAATTGGTTGGACGAATATTTACGAGAAAGAAGCAACAAATCATTTTGATAGTTTTGAGGATTTTTACAATGCTACAAAAAAGCATGTAAAACGAATAAGCCCTGTTTTTAATCTTTTTTGGGATGTAAAAAAAGATGATTTGTACTGGACTCGTGATTTAGAAGGATATTACTGGATTTGTAGTGTATTAGTTGACAAACCATTACCTTATTTTGATGGTGATAAAGATATTGGTGCTATATTGCCTGTAGAGGCTTTTCGAGTTGGTTTAGAGGTTCCCGGGCAAATCAAAGCATCATTTAATCGACCAAGAGGCGGTACTGCTGAAATAATAAAACAAAATGATTCACAGCAACTGATTTTTGAGTATTCAAAATATATATTTAATAAGGTATCGGAAAGAAAGAAGTATTCGTACAATGCTATTCAAGGAAACTTGTTAGATAATTTGCCTGATTTTGATTTAGAAGAATTAGTTATTTCTTATCTTCAAATTAAAGAAGACTATTATGTGTTATCCAACTCAATTGCAAATAAGTCTACAACCGTAAAAATAGAATGCGAACTAATATCAAGAAGTAAAAAACACAAGAGAAGGGCTGTTGTGCAAGCAAAAGGCGGAAAGAAAAAGACAATAAACGCTTTAGATTATCAGCCATATATTGATGGTGGTTACTTAGTTTATTTATATGCACCGCACATCGAGAATGTCCCGGAAGACTCACGGTGTATAATTGTTCAAAGGGAAGAATTAATGGCTTTTTATAATGAATATAAGAACATTCTCCCTGACTCAATAACAAAATGGGAAAAACTTATTGAAGAATAACTAACCTATGACCTACGTAATTTCTGACCTGCACGGCTACGATTTGGAGCGGTTCAAAGCGTTGCTGAAAAAAGCCGATTTCGGCGAGGATGATTTTCTCTACATCCTCGGCGATGTCATTGACCGAAACGGTGACGGCGGCGTGGAGATGCTGCAGTGGCTGATGTACCAATACAATATTCAAATGCTCCTCGGCAACCATGAGGCGGCACTGCTTTCCTGCGCCTTTCTCTTTGAAGAGGTGACCGATGAGGGCACTGAAGCACTCTCGGTCGAAAACATGTTGCTTTACAACGAGTGGAAGGCGAACGGCGGTGATGTAACATTAAATGCGTTGGAAAAACAGCCCTTTGAAACGCGACTGGATATTCTCGACTTCCTGCGCGACTTGCCGCTGTATGAGCGCGTAAGTGCCGGCGGCAGGGAGTACCTTCTCACTCACGCAGGGCTCGGCAACTTCGCACCCGATAAGGTGATAGAGGACTACACGGCGGATGACCTTATCTGGCACCGCCCGACGATAGATGAGCGCTATTTTGAAGATATTTACACTATCTTCGGGCACACGCCGACTGCCACTTTTGGCAAAGAGTATGAAGGCGAGATTCTTTTCACCGATACATGGGCTTGCATCGACTGCGGTGTGAACTTCGGCGCCGACCCGATTCTCTTGCGGCTGGATGATATGCAACAATTCAGATTATAATATTTAATTATCTTGAAATAACCCACGGAGTCATCCGTGGGATATTTTTGCGCCATGCAATATGGTATTTTGATTTTAACAAACACAAAGGAGGTATTTTTATGAAGAAATTAATTGTTTGTTTAATGGCATTTATCTTGGCGTTTATGTTGGTAGCTTGCGGCAATAGCTTGGAGAAAACATCCGAGGAAAGCACAGGTACTGCTGCCACAACAACTGCACAATCTGCCACAAGCGATGCACCAACCGCCGCTGCGACAACCACTGAAGCCTATGAGGAAGAAGAAACGCAACCGCAGTATTATCATTCTGCTATTCAAGGTTGTGTGATTGAAAACCAGGATGGTTCCGATGAGGTGAAGTACTGCGAAAAATGTGAGTCTTGCGGTTATGTCAGCTCAAGCACACGCACTATCCACCACACATTCGGCACATACAATTCAAGCTTTACTTGCCCGCAATGCGGTAATGTGCAAAAAGTGGAAATCGAAAGCCACGAAAACTAAAGAATCACTGTAACATCCCACACTTCCCCGGTGTGGGACTTTTTTATGCCACACGCACTGTTATAATTTGCAGTGTAAAAAACGGCGAAAGGAGAAAACCAATGAGACAAAGAATAGAACTGAATATGCACTCGAATTACTCCAAGATGAACGGGGTAAACAGTGCAAGAGAGATCGTTGAACATGCGGCAAAACTTGGCATGGAAGCGATTGGCTTCACCGATATCGGTTCGGTGAAAGCCTTGCCGCAGGCATATAAATATGCAAAGAGAGAAGGTATCAAACTCATTCTCGGCATGGAGGCGTTTTATAAAAACGGCAGAATCTATTGCGAAGTGGATGATGAGAACGATTACAGCAGAATTATTTTCCTTGTCAAAAATGAAACCGGCAGGAAAAATCTTTATAAGCTCATTTCGGCATATTACCAAAACGGCTATGCCGAATTGGAAAGCAGGGAGGGTTTATTTGTCGGCACAAACGGAATACATTCTGATGTGATTTGTAAGCTCGGGCTTTGCGACAATGAGAGTGAAATCATAGAAACAATGAAGTTTTATGATTTTATTCTCGTAAGTCCATTAAATGGGCATGAGGATGTTGAAAAAATCATTTCCCTTTCAAAAGAGGCAGAAACACTTGTGATTGCTTCCAACAGCCCGTACTATTTAAAAGAAGAGGATGCGATAGCAAGGCAGGTTTTGCTTTATTCCAAAGGGAAAGACCCCGAAATGTTTGAAGACCTGTCATTATTCACAACAGAAAAAATGTTAGCGGCGTTTGAATATCTCGGCGAACAGGCGGAAGAAGTGGTAATTGATAATGCTTATAAACTTATGGAAAAAATTGAGGATGTTCGACCGATTCCACCCAGCATTTATCGTCCCGATTTGCCGAAAGGTGCCTATATAAAACTTGAGCAGCGCGCATATGACAAAGCAAAAGAGATGTATGGTGAAACCTTGCCGGAGTTAGTCAAAACGCGGCTTGAAACAGAACTCGGTTTTTTGCATGGGAACGAAGAGTGGTCTGCGTTGCCTTTTTGGGTTGCAATGAAACTTGTCGATGAAAGCAAAGCAAAGGGATTTCCCGTTATTTCCAGAGGTGCTGTCGGTTCGTCACTGATTGCCTATTGCCTGGGGCTGACACAGACCAACCCTTTGCCGGCGCATTACCGCTGTGAGCATTGCTACCATACAGAGTTTGCCCCGGGCTTCGCCTCCGGCTTCGATTTGCCGGCGAAAAAATGCCCGCATTGCGGGAATGATATGGTGCGCGATGGGCACAACATCCCATACGAAACACTATTTGCTTATGAAGGTGATAAAGAGCCGTATCTCGTTTTGAATTACTGCACGGAATACCGAGAAGCATGCATGGCTTTCGCCGAAACGCTGTTGGAAAACTGCAAAACGATCAGAGGCGGCTTGGCAACGATAGTGCCATATAGAACCGCCAAAAGTTTGGTGGAAAATCTTTTGCCCGACCTTTCGGTCGAGGAAAAAGAGTTTGTTGCAAAGGCATGTGAAGGCGCTTTTCGCAGGACCTGTATGAACCCGGCAGCTTTGCTCTTTATCCCGCAGGGGTATGAGATTGAAGATTTCACTCCGGTGGAAGTGATTGAAGATGAGGGGAAGCGCATTGCTGTGACTCATTTGTCGTATTTTGAGGCGCTTTATGATACATTATTCAAAGTGGATATCATAGGGCATGATGCACCTCAAATGTTGCGAAGGCTCGAAGAAAAAACAGGCGCTAAGCCAACGGAAAATGACCTTGCCGACAATGCCGCCATTTTAGAGGCGATTGAAGCGGGAAATACCGGTGGTGTTTTTGAAATTGACACGGATTATGTCAGAGCAGCATTTGCGCACACAAAACCGCAGAAGTTTTCAGATTATGTCACTTTGAACGGGCTTTTTCAAGGCACAGATACCTATGAGGACAATGCGAAAGACCTGCTTGCAAACAAAACTTGTGAGTTGGGCGAAGTGATAGATTTTCGAGAGAGTGTGTTTCTTTATCTTGACAAGAAAAGATTTGAGTATGAAGCAAAAACGGGAAATGAAGCGCCTTTAAGCCGGCTTGACTGTTACAAAATCAGCGAAGCGGTAAGAAAAGGCAAAATGAAACGGTTTTTGCCCGATTACGAAAATGCACTCAAAGAAATCGGTG
Organism: Clostridia bacterium; assembly: GCA_017432485.1. Classification (GTDB taxonomy): domain Bacteria; phylum Bacillota; class Clostridia; order Oscillospirales; family Acutalibacteraceae; genus RUG714. The sequence continues at coordinate 30,401 of JAFRJB010000078.1, read as the reverse complement.
TGCCCGATTGGTATCTGGAATCAGCGAAAAAAATTCTTTATTTGTTCCCGAAAGCACACGCGGTGGAATACATGATCACGGCATTTAAGCAGTTGTGGTACAAGCTTAATTACCCCAAAGAGTTTGAGGAAGTACGAGAAGAAATGAAAGCATTTGAAGAATCGAAAGAATAAAAAAGAAGGATGGGCTCTTTTTAGTCCATCCTTCCTTGTATAATGCCCATAGAAATTGCGAAGGGCGGTGGGATAGATGGGCGATATCAGCCAAAAAAAGCAAATACTCGATGAGTTTTTTCAAAACTTAAAAGACTTCGGCGACAGGCTTTCGCAGGAAGATTTGGATGTGGCAACCGAATCACTGCAGTTGGCTTTTGATGATTTGCTGCAAATGAAAAACGAAACCGAGCAGAAGAAAAAAGAAGCTGACCGCAAAAAGCGCGAAGAGGAAAAAGCGCGCCTGGAACAGGAGAGAAAACAGCGCGAACAGGCACATATTGAAGCTGTGACGAGCATGGATTTGCCGCTAAGTTGGAGCAATCCGTTTAACGCGCTCGAGTGCGCTCAGGGCATTCACATTGACAGCATTCCCGATGCGCTCATAAAGTCCCTCGCCACACTGGGTGTGGTGGATATTGAATTTATTGCTTCCGTTACCGGGAATGACTACAAAACCGTCATTAAGGCGCTCAAAGGCAGCATTTACCAAAATCCTTTGACTTGGAATGAGTGTTTTTATAAAGGCTGGGAAACTGCGGATGAATACCTTTCAGGCAATATGATGCGCAAGTATGACGCCGCTTTGGAAGCAAACAAAAAATACAACGGCTATTTTAGCGAAAACATCAGTGCTATCGAAGCGGTGCTGCCCAAAGCCGTGGCACCCAAAGATATTTATATCACGCTTGGTACGCCGTGGGTGCCGACTGACATAATAGAGGCATTCATCCTTTACTTGTTTGGTGAGCCGTATCAAAATCGGTATTTACGTCAATGTGAAAAATGCTATTGCCTTGTCAGTCATGATGATATTACCGGCACATGGGAAATCACCAACAAATGGCTGTATGCAAGAGAAGTGAAAGCAACCAGCACCTATGGTACAAGCAGAATCAATGCGCTCCACTTGCTGGAGAAAACCATCAATTTGCGGCAAATTGCGGTATATGATACCGATAAATCCACAAACAAGAGAACGCTCAATGCTTCCGAAACCGCTTTGGCACTCGAAAAACAAAAGGAGCTCACCCGGTGCTTTCAAAAATGGGTTTGGAGTGATAAGGACAGAAAAGAGCGCTTAACAACAATCTTTGAAGACCGGTTCAGCTGTGTGAAGCGCCGCATTTTTGACGGTTCGTTTTTGGAATTTCCGAATATGTCACCCGAAGTGAAGCTGTACCCCTATCAAAAAGATGCGGTGGCAAGAATTCTGTTTACGCCGAATACCCTTTTGGCGCATGATGTGGGTGCCGGAAAAACCTACATTATGATTGCGGCAGGCATGGAATTAAAGCGCATGGGGCTTTCCAAAAAGAATCTATATGTCGTACCCAACAATGTGCTCACGCAGTGGGTCAGCATTTATCGCACCATGTACCCGCAGGCAAATCTGCTGGTGGTCAATCAAAACAATTTTTCGCCCGCCAAAAGAGAAAACACCCTCATAAAAATGCGCGACAATACGTATGATGCCATTCTGATGACATACAGCTGTTTTGAAATGATCCCGCTTTCGCGCGATTATTACGAGGATGAGCTCAACGACCAAATCAAAGAGATTGAAGAAATCATTCATAAGCGGATGAAATCCACCAACACGCTCAGCAGGCACCGGTTCAAACTGCAGAAAAAACTGCGGGAAATCATCGGTGTGATTGAGGACAGTTATGACGGGCTGTACTTCGATGAACTTGGGATTACGCGGTTGTTTGTAGATGAAGCACACAATTTTAAAAATGTGCCCCTCAAAACAAAGATGGGGAACATCCTGGGTGTCAATAAAAGCGGTTCCAAACGCTGTCAGGATATGATGGATAAAGTCCACATGGTGCAAAAGCAAAATGACGGTAAGGGCGTGGTGTTTGCGACGGGCACACCGATTACCAACTCCGTAACGGATGCCTATATCATGCAGCAATACCTGCAAAGCGGCGAACTTGCCGGCGTGGATTTGCAGAGCTTTGACAGTTGGGTGGGCATGTTTGCGGAAAAGAGCCAGGAGTTTGAGGTAGATGTGGATACCACTAATTACCGCATTGCTACAAGGCTTGCAAAGTTTCACAATCTGCCGGAGCTGACGGCGCTGTTTTCCTCTGTGGCGGATTTTCATTCTATGGATAATGTCGGCTTGCCGGATTTTGACGGCTACACAACGGCGACTATTCCCAAAACACAAGATTTTGAAAATTTTTTGATGGAAATATCCTGCCGTGCCGATGCCGTGCGCTGCGGGAGCGTGAATCGCACCGATGACAATATGCTCAAAATCACTACCGATGGCAGAAAGGGCGCGCTGGATTTGCGCCTGATAGATAATCAGCGTTACGGGTTTACCATGCAGTCAAAAGTGGTGCGCTGTGCGGAAAATGTGTTTGATGTCTATCAAAAAACTTCCGCCGCAAAAGCCACCCAAATTGTCTTCTGCGATATTTCAACGCCAAAGGGTGTGTTCAACATATATGATGAACTCAAGCACCTGCTCATCACCTACGGCATTCCCGCCGAAGAAATCGCTTTTATTCACGATGCCGCCTCGGCAAACCAAAGAAAGAAATTGTTTAAGCGCTTCAATGCGGGCGAAGTGCGCGTATTAATCGGCTCCACTTTTAAATTAGGGCTCGGGGTCAATGTGCAGCAAAAACTCATTGCCGTGCACCACCTCGATGTGCCGTGGCGGCCTTCGGATATGACACAGCGCGAAGGCAGAATTTTAAGGCAGGGCAATACCAATGAGCGCGTGCAAATATTTCGCTACATCACCAAAGGCAGTTTTGATGCGTATTCCTGGCAGTTGCTCGAAACCAAGCAGCGCTTTATTACGGACTTGCTCTCCGGCTGTGTGGCACAGCGCAGTGCAAGCGATATTGACGATACCGTGCTCGATTATGCGGAGGTTAAAGCCATCGCCATTGGCAATCCTTTGATGAAGCGGCGCGTGGAAACAGCCAATAAACTCAATCGCCTTATTGTGTTGCAGCACAAGCAGGTGGAAACCAAAATGCGCTTGGAGCAGGAACTGGCAGCGCTGCCGGCAAAGCTGCAAAACCAGCAGCAGGCGATTGAAAACTGCCGCTTGGATTTGGAGCAAAGCCCGGAGTTCTTTCGAGAGTATAGCAAGGAAGAGCGCCTTGCCCTACGCGCCAAGCTTCACGAAGCCGTGTGCCAAAATGCGCTACAGATTCAGGAAAGAGTGTTTTATAACTATCAGGGGTTTGACATCATTCTCCCTGCAAATATGAGCGAAGAAAATCCCTATATTTGGCTACAAAGACATGGCAGGTATTATGTAGAGCTCGGGAAAACGGAAGTCGGTAATTTGATTCGAATTGACCATTTCCTCGAAAATCTCCCGGAGTATTACAAGAAGCTTAGGGCAGGTCTTGCTGCGATGCAAGCGCGGCAAAGCGCCATTGAGGAAGAATTGCCGAAAAGAGAAGATTATACCGGCGCGATTGCGCAAAAAGAACAAGAACTCGAAGAATTGGATGAACAGTTAGGAGTAGAAAAATGAACGATGTAAAACTGAGCAATATTCCGTCCATGACAGTCGATAAAATGGTAAATCGCCTTTCGGATGCATACACACAGCTGATTCAAAATAACTTGCCGGTCAAAACCATGCCGTCGGTAATGCTGTGGGGTCCGCCCGGTGTCGGTAAATCGCAAGCGGTGCGGCAAATTGCGGGGGCAATCGAAACCCGAACCGGGAAAAAGGTGAAAGTGACCGATGTGCGCCTGCTGCTGTTCAACCCGATTGATTTGCGCGGTATCCCGACCTCGAATGCGGACAAAACCCTTGCTGTTTGGCTCAAACCGCAGATTTTTCAAATGGATGACAGCGAGGATATTATCAACATTTTGTTTCTCGATGAAATCTCCGCTGCGCCGCAGTCTGTGCAGGCGGCAGCGTATCAGATAACGCTCGACAGGGTGGTGGGCGAGCACCGCCTGCCCGAAAACTGCATTGTGATCGCTGCCGGTAACAGAACCACCGACAAATCTGTTGCCTTCAAAATGCCCAAGGCGCTTGCCAACCGCTTGATGCACATTGAAGTGGAGGGCAGTTTTAAATCCTGGAAAAAGTGGGCAATCGGGGCGGGTGTGAATGATAAAGTGGTCGGTTTTTTAACCTTCCGCCAGAATTACCTGATGGGCTTTGATGCGGGCACCGATGACCTCGCCTTTGCTACACCGCGTTCGTGGGAAATGGTGAGCAACCTTTTAAACGGCGTGAACAGTAATGTGGAAAAAATGTATGCGCTCATTGCGGGAATTGTCGGCACCGGGGTGGCAGTGGAATTTCGAACCTGGGCGAAGATTTACCGCGACCTGCCGGCAATGGAAGATATTTTTGACGGTGTGGAGACCAAAATGCCGACAAATACCGATGCGATGTATGCCTTGATTTCTTCCATGACCTATTATGCCCGCGAGCATAAAGACGATATGAGGAGAATTGCCAACTCCATTCGCTATGCGTTTCGCATGCCGCCTGATTTTTCAACAGTCCTGCTCAAAGACTACCAATACATTGAAGAAGGCTACAAGCAAAAGCTGATGTCACTTCCGGAATTTGTGAAATGGAATCAGCAAGTAGGGAGTTTGATGAATGGATCTGTCTAATGAAAAGATTCAGGAGTTTATGAAAAAACTGCTGTATTCAAGAATGAGAATTCTTAACAATAACGGCTTTTACGGGCTGCTGTTAATGCACATGGTCTTTTCACTGGATGAAAAAACTCCCACGGCTTGCACCAATGGCATGCGCATTGCATTTAACCCCGATTTTCTCGACCGCCTGAGTGATAAGGAACTCGATTACATTTTGATGCATGAAATTTTGCATGTGGTGCTGCAGCACTGCTTTCGCACCGGGGAAAGAAAGTCGGAAAAATTTAATATTGCCTGTGATATTGTGGTCAATTCCAATATCCTGCTTTCCAATGATATGGATTTAGGAAGCATCACAATCAAAGGCGAAGGTCCCGGAATGCATCTCGCGCCAAATGGAAAAGAAGGCTATGAGTACACCGTAGAGCAGTTGTATGCATTACTGCCGGAAATCATACCCGGTGAGCCGGTAGAAATGCCGGGCGATACGGCAAGCGGCTATAATGCCCGCAGTGACGATGAAGCCGAGGATAGTGCCGGTGATGATACAGAAGGCGGCGGTGATGACGAAAATGACGAGAACGGCGGCAGTGGCAGCGGTAAAGGCGGCAGTGGCGGAAACTCCGGTGATGGTGAAGGCGGCGGTGACGGCAGCGAAAACTCCGGTGACGGTGATGATGCCGGTGGCGGTGGCAAATCACAATTTAAAAAGGGAAGGGCTAAAAAAGAGCAGCGCAAAGCAAAGAGCAGCACTAAAGGTTCTTGGGATGACCACACGCAGTGGGGTATGCTCGAGGAAGATGATATTTTGCGCGATGTGTGGGTGAAGCATTTTGAAGATGCCTGCGAAGCCATCACTATCCGAGACCCTTCCAACTCCAGAGGTTTAATGCCGGCGTTTGCCGAGAGGTTATTCAAAGAACTGCGCAAACCGCAAACCGACTGGAGAACGATCCTCAACGAATTTGTGCAGGAGGAAATCTGCGATTATTCGTTTGCACCGCCTGACAGGCGCTTTGATGAAAGCCCCTTCTTTCTTCCCGATTTTAATGAGAAGGAAGAGTTAGTCAAAGACATCTTGTTTATGATAGATACTTCCGCTTCCATGTCCGATGATATGATTACGGCGGCATATTCTGAAATCAAAGGGGCGATTGACCAATTTAACGGCAAACTCAAAGGTTGGCTCGGCTTTTTTGATGCAGCGATAATTGAACCGCAGCCCTTTGCAGATGAAGAAGAGTTTAAAGTGATTAAAGCGGCAGGGGGTGGCGGCACGGATTTTCAAATCATTTTGGAATATGTGCAGCAGCATATGCAGGAAAACCCGCCCGCAAGCATTATTATCCTGACTGATGGGTTTGCGCCTTTCCCGAAAGAAGAACTCGCGAACGGCATTCCGGTGCTGTGGCTGCTGAACAATGAAGAAGTCAATCCCCCGTGGGGCAAGGTGGCAAGAATTAAGGTTTAAGAAATCGTAATAGCAATAGGAGGAAACCAATGAAAAAATTGCATGATGTGTTATTTGATGAGTACAAGAGGATGTATGTGGATGAGGAGCCGCACACGCTCTTAACCGGTGATGAAGAAGCGGACAAGAGCGCTTTCTTTGAAAAAGGCAAGCTTTCTGCCTTCTTCACCTTCAATGCTTCACTGTGTTGGGATGTGTACAGTAAGCTGTTGGAATTCACAAAAGGAATCAGCGAAAAGAGTGAGAAAAAAGTGGTGATTTTTGCCACTTGCTCTCTGTCGGAATATATGAGAGGAGCCTTGGCAGCGGATTTACATGAGCCGTTTGAGGAAGAACTGTCAGAGGAACAGCGTGAGCGCTTGGTGGAAGCCATGAAAGGGTATAAAGGCAGAGACCTTTACATCGAAAACAGCTGTTTCAGTACAGAGGAAATCATTCACTTTTTGGATAGCAGGGATGATATTGAGGCGGCGTACATTGCAAAGTATGAAGATTTCTGCACTGCGCCACCGGAGAATAACATGGCGCGCGCAAAAGAGGATTTTTGCAATTTTAATCGCCTTGCCAACTGTGCCGAGCGCAACAATATCAGCATCTTTTTGCAGACAGACTATGATGACCTGTATACCTACGGAACCTCAGTGTACGCCAACTTTGAAGTGAGAGGGGAACTGGCACAAAACAGGCTCATTAATGTGGTCACTTGTGACTTTGTAGAGGATGAATACCAAAAGCTGAAATTCACGCGTATAGAAAACATTCCGCGTTATCCGGAATATGTCTTTCGGGTAGGTGATGAATTCAAGTATTAAAGAGTAAAATACGAAAAAACGCCCTATGCACCAAAAAAGGTACATAGGGTCTTGTATTATGGAGTCAATCCGTATAGAATATTAATCGAAGAGAGAAAGCAGAAGTTGTCGAGAACACATTATGAGGTGAGGAACATGGATAAACCGAAAAAGATTATTATATTAAACATCTTAGATATTTTGAATCGCTATACCGATTGTGAGCACAAGCTCTCGCAAAAGGAAATTCAAAATATCCTCAAAAATGAGTATGACATGAAGGTGGAGCGCAAAGCCATTCGCCGTAACTTAATGACACTGTATGACTGCGGCTACCCGATTGAGTTTGAAACCAAAAAGCGAGAAGTGCTCAACAAAGAAACCGGGGAGTATGAAGATAATTCCATTTACTATGACTTTTACATTGAGCACGAGTTTGATGACACGGAACTGCGCCTGCTCATTGATTCCATCGTTTTTTCTTCCCACATCCCGCAGGGGGACAAAAAGCGTTTGATCGGGAAGTTGGAAAGCCTTTCCAATAAATATTTCACTTCGCGTATGAAGCATGTCGCTACTGCCAAGAGCAAGGCGAGCAGTACTAATAATATTTTCTATACGCTCGAAATCCTGGATGAAGCCATCAGCAAAGGGGAGCAGGTGGTCTTTCACTATGATGAATACGGCACCGACAAGAAACTGCACCACCGCAAAAACAGTGCGGGTGAGCCTCGCGAGTATCTTATCAACCCCTACCAAATTGCAGCGACAAACGGCAGGTACTACCTTGTTTGCAATTACGATAAGTATGACCAGGTTTCCAACTATCGGCTTGACCGCATTTCCGACATTCGCCGTGTGGAAGGCAGCAAGGCAAAACCGATTACCTCTTTACCGGGGATGGAAAAAGGCTTGGATTTAACCAAGCACATGAGTGAGCATATCTCTATGTTTACCGAAAAGCCGGTGTGGGTGAAGTTCCGCGCTCAGAAATATAATCTCAATGACATTATCGATTTCTTCGGCACCGATGTGCGCTTTGTAGAGGAAACGGAAGAAACCGTCACCGTTTCGGTCAAGATTTCCGAAAAGGATATGGAGCTGTGGGCGCTGCAATTTGCCACGCAGGTCACGGTACTCGAACCGCAGAGCCTTGCCGAGAAGTGCAAAGAGAATATAAAAATTGCAATGCAAAGATATGAAGAAATATAACATGAGTGATATTTTTGACATTTTAATGGCACATGAAGACGGATACTCAAATCTGCTGAAGCAATTGTTTAACGAATCTGAAGCGTTTCGCAAAAACTTGCTTAAAAAACTCTTTGGCGAGAATCAGATAAAACGTTATAATGATTGGCAATTTGTTGTCAGAAAAGTTATCAAGACAGGGAGCAGGCAAAAAGTTGTTCCGGACATTTTGGTGTACAATTTAAATGAAGAGGCTCTGGCAATTATTGAAGTTAAAGTCGGTGCATCGGAAGGTGAAAAGCAAACTTCAAGATACTATGAAGCGGAAGAAATCATCAAAAGTGATTTGCAATTGAAAAGCTGCACTATCGCTCGATACTATCTAACCATTCACGGCAGTAAGCCGGCTTGTGAAAAATATAGTATTCTCAAATGGAAAGATATCGGTGAGTGTTTGGATGAGGATGTTTTTGAACAGTTAGAAGAGAACACCTTACTTTTAGAAGTTGCAAAACAGTTAAACACCCGCATCATTAGTGCTTATCTTCCAAAAGTTATTGATTTAACTGCCAATTGGCATGAAACAATGAAACCTGAATTATGGAGAGGCGCAAGAAATTTTTATGATGCTCTCAGAACCTTAGAGATTTTTAGAAATGCGTATCTTTCCCACTATTGGGATCAGTTTGATGCCGGTTCCAATAAATACCTTCTTTCTGCTAATTTCACACCTAAAGAGCACTGGGAGGGAGAGTGTTTAGAAAACATTCAAGAAAACTATGACAAATGCTATGAGTTTCATTTTGAGATAAAATATGATCCGAGAGATCTGACATTAACTTGTCGATTAGACTATCATTTACACCCGTATCATTCGAAAAACGATATTAATCTGTTAGAGGAACCATTAAAAGGCATTGCAGATAGGTGCAACAAAGAAAGAATAGATATCGCAAAAAAAGCAAGAAATAACTGGAAAGCATGTAATAAAAACAGCGAGATTGCTTTTTCGGGAAGGATCGATGATAGCTTGATGGTATTAATGTCTTTTTCTATAAAAATCGAAGAAAATAGCACAATAAAATGCGTTCTGGATTCCATTGAAGGAAAACTTCAAATAATGGCAGATTTTTTGGAAGAAAACGTATTGAAGGGACTAAAACAATGAACTTAAGTAAATCAAAATACACCCGCGCACTGCAGTGTCCGAAAATGCTGTGGATGGACTATTTCAAACCCGAACTTGCGGAAGATAACGCCGCGGCGGTCTTTGCCGTCGGCAACGAGGTTGGTGATTTGGCAAGGCAGTACTTTGGCGACTATTCGCTTGTGGATTTCGATGCGGGCTTTGATGCCATGCTTGAGCAAACAAAAGAACTGATGGTGCAGGGCGTGGAGAATATTGCAGAGGCGAGTTTTGCGGTTGATGGGCTGTTTTGCAGTGTGGATATTCTGCACAAAACGCCTACCGGCTGGGATTTGGTCGAGGTGAAAAGCTCCACGCATTTGAAAGATGTCTATTTGGATGATATGGCGTTTCAATATTTTGTGCTCACGCAGTGTGGTGTGCGCATCAGCGGGGTGTATAATCTGCATGTCAACAGCCACTATGTACGTAGGGGCGATTTGGATTTGAAGGAGCTGTTTACAAAAGAGGACTGCACCGAGATCGTGCTGCGCAAGCAGGCGGGCGTGGCAATCAATATTGCCGACATTCGCCGCTATATGGCGCGGTGTGATGACTTTGAGCCGGAGCGGGACATCGGTCCTTGGTGCGAGTCACCCTATAAGTGCGCGTATTACAACTATTGCGCGCGGCATTTGCCCACAAACAATGTGTTTGATTTACAGCGCTTTGCAAGTGATAAAAAATATGATTTGTATTACCGCGGTATTGTGAGCTTCGAAGACATTTTGGAGCATGATGTAAAGCTCAATCAAGCGCAATTACTGCAAGTCAAAAGCGCGGTAGAGCATTTGCCGCCGCATGTAGACAAAAAGGGGATTCGCGACTTTTTGGCGCAGCTGACTTACCCGCTGTATCACCTCGATTTTGAGACCTATCAACCTGCCGTGCCGCAGCACGATGGCGAGAGACCGTATATGCAGGTGCCGTTCCAGTATTCGCTCCACATTCAGCGTGCACCGGGCGCAGAACCCGAGCACCGCGAGCATTTGGGAGTTGCAGGTACAGATCCGCGCCGCGCGCTTGCCGAGCAGCTGTGCCGCGATATTCCGCAAGATGTGTGCTCGCTTGCTTACAATATGAAGTTTGAAAAAGGTGTCATTCGCGCCTTGGCAGAGCAGTTTCCCGACCTTGCCGACCACCTGATGAATATTCACGACAACATGAAAGATTTGATGCTGCCGTTCCAAAAGAAGTATTACTACAGCGAGGCGATGGGGAATTCCTATTCCATTAAAGTGGTGTTGCCGGCGCTATTCCCTGATGACCCTGCGCTCGATTACCACAACTTGGAGGGCATTCACAACGGCAGCGAAGCGATGGCAGCGTTCCCGGATTTGCAAAACCATACACCCGAAGAGCAAGAGACTATCCGCAAAAATCTGCTTGCCTACTGCGGCTTAGATACTTACGCGATGGTAAAGGTGCTTGAAAAGCTTTATGAACTTGCCGGAATAGGAGACATTGCTATGAGTGATGATGAAAAGCTTGCTGCTATGAGATTTTGTTCAACAGGAGTAGGCACAGAATTTGTTGGGGATAAAGAAAAAATAAAAAAAATACAAAAAGAAGTAAGAGAAAAAATAGATATAATCTTAAACGAGCAAAAGGACAACGGTGATAATACATAAGGCATAAGAATTGGCGGCGAGTTATGGGCGTGCAATATAGGGTGGGTTAATAGCCTCAAAACATCTTTTCGCGTAATACTGCGTTAAAAATGCTCGGAATACACAAAGTATTCCTGTGCTTTTTGCCTTTTCTTACACAAAAATTTGCATTTTTGAGGTGCAAGCAATTTTGAAATAGCTATATTGCGCCGAAACAATGAATAAACGGGGATGCAAGGCTGACGCCTGTATCCCCGTTTTGAAGCCGTTACAGCACAAAAGAGCATTTCAAAATCTATTAACCCACCTATGTTGCACGCCCTTCGCCGCCTTATATTATTTGTGGGTTTTGCGAGGAACAAAGCTTGACAAAAAGTATAACAAATGTTATTATTTCAATAACATCAAATGTTATAAGGTGATAGTATGCAATATGTTGTAAAAAGAATACGAGAGTATCTCGGTTTAAGTCAAAAGGAATTTGCAGAAAAGCTGGGCACTTCCTTTGCAACGATTAATCGCTGTGAAAACGGGCACAATAAATTATCTAAGCTTGCCCAAGACAGTTTAATTAAGCTCTGCAATGATAACGATATTCCCGCTTTTGACTTTATTCTTGAAAAGATTGCAAATGAGGAAAAGGCATGTAACATACCGGATAACAGAATGGTATTATACCATGGCTCTAAATCCGGCGTGGAAGGGAAAATAATGCCTTCAAGTCGAAGTGAATGTGATTTCGGAAAAGGCTTTTATTTGGGAACAATTCCTCGCCAGCCTTTAACGCTCGTTTGTAGTTTTAATAAATCAAAGTTTTATATTGTGTCTCTACCGAAAAGCATTGCCAACAGTTTTACTTTTCATGATGATATTGAGTGGGCAATGTTTATCGCTTTTAACAGAAAAAAGATGAAGGATATCCAAGGCACGAGCTTATATAAAAAATATCAAAATCTTATGACAGGCTATGATTTTGCTATTGGCAGTATCGCGAATGACAGAATGTACCGTGTTTTAGATGACTTTTTTGAAGGGGTTGTTACGGATGCTGCGCTGATTTCTTGCCTTTCTGTTTTGAAGCTTGGTAAACAATATGTTTGCCTCAATGAAGCTGCATGTCGGCAAGTCAAGATTGAAAAAGAAATTGAGTTATCTTTCTTTGAAAAAGAGATTATTCAAAAGGCGAGTGCGGATTATCGGCAAAAAGGGCTTAAGCTTACGGATGAGATGTATAAGAAAAACAGGCGAGCAGGCAACTATTTCGATGAAATACTCGGTGAGGCGAATTGATGGATAGTTTACAGAGAAAATTGTGTGATATGCAAGGGCGACTTTTTCAATTATCGGTTGAAAAAGGATTTGAAAGCAAGAACTTCATCACCGTGTTTATGACTTCTCAGATCGCAAAAGGCTTAGATGCGGAGTTTGACAGAACACAATGGGTAGGTGAGGAATACTTGATGGATGAGCTCGCAAGTGATTTCAAAGAAAAGCTGCTTAGCGGCACTTGCTTTGATAAAGAAGTGATGTATTGGATTGGGTACCTTTACCGATTTTGGCATTACTATACCGGTGAAAGCAGTCGAGAAATTTTGAAACAGGCGTCGCCCAAAACAATGTCAGGAAACTACTTAATGTTCCACACGATGGAAAATCAAATGGCAGTGGATAATTTAAAAGAAATCTATCGGCAAAAGAAAAAAGGATGATTGATGAAATACCAACTTTTAAAAACGACACAATAGTCATTTTTATTGCCGTATAGAAAGGCTTTTATTTGGAGGAAAATCGGTCAGTCCGGTTGAAATGCGGAAAAATGCAGTAAAGTGTTTTCACTTTACTGCATTTTTTAAAACTTCAAAAGCACGTTTTTTGCACCGACTTCATAGAATGGTAAAAACAGCAGGAGGCAGCTATGGCAAACAGACCAATGCATTCTATGTCAATTACAGATTACGGCAAACAAGCGCTTATTTTTCGAGCGCAGCGTGAAGCGCGGATAAATCGCAACTTCAGAACCGCGTTTTGGACAGGTGAACACTTTCAAGTCACATTGATGAGCATTGCACCCGGCAGTGAAGTGGGGCTTGAGCAGCACAAAACTACGGACCAGTTGCTTTTGATTGAAGAGGGAACAGGACTTACAATGATGGGTGAGAGTAAGGATGCGCTTGCTTTGCAGCGCACCGTGCGTAGCGGTGACGCTGTGATTGTGCCGGCGGGCACTTGGCACAACATTAAGAATATCAGCAATCGCCCGCTCAAAATTCTTTCGGTTTATGCGCCGCCTGAGCATCCTTTTGGCACGATACATAAGACCAAAGCAGATGCCGACAAAGCAGAGTATTAAAAATTCACCGCTGACAAGGTTTCCTGTCGGCGGTGAATTTTTTTGCTTAACTTACAAGCCTATAGCAAAGGCGAATAGTCACATCGGCAATTTGCTTTAGGCGTGTGCTCTATGGTATAATGAATTCAAATATTGCTATTCGCGGAGGAAGTGCATGGAAAAGAACAGTGTAAAAAAGAATCGGCACATTTTCTTTTGGATCATTACAGGCTTTACGGCTCTTATCTATTTTGCCATTTTGGAGCTTTCCAAAAATACACTTTTAGGGTGGGCATTGGCACTGCTTGCCATTGCAGGGCTCATTGTTTGCGAAGTGAAGCTTTTGAAAGGCAAAAAGAAACTCGTGCATATGGGGCTTTGGGCAGCACTGGTCGCGGTGTTTGCCGTTATCAGCCTTGTGTCTGCACCGCCTTTCAAAAGGGTGCCGGCGGTGGATGTGAAGCAACCGGAGCAAACACAAATTGTGCAAACGGTTTACGGTGATGTGCAAGGGGTTTGCAACGCCGATAAAAGCGTGGAGGTTTTTGCCGGCATTCCTTATGCGAAGCCGCCGGTGGGCGAGTTGCGTTGGAAAGCACCGGTGGAGCCTGAGAAGTGGAATGATGTTTTGGCGTGTGACCACTTTGCGCCAATGTCCATGCAAAGCCGCGATAGCGAATTGATGAATTCTTTAACACAAATTGTAGGTTACAATAACTACAAAATCTCTCTTTCCGATAATTACCGCGAGGCAGTCAGTGAGGATTCTTTGTATTTGAATGTGTTTAAACCGGCAGGCGATATTTCCGATGCGCCTGTATTGGTCTTCATTCACGGCGGTTCTCTCACCACAGGGCAGTCCTCTTTTAGTGAATACCGCGGTGAGGATTTAGCGAAGCAGGGCATTGTTTTTGTTTCGATTACCTACCGCTTAGGCGTGTTTGGTTACTATGCAAATGAGCAGTTGCAGGCAGAGTCGCCCGAAGGCACCACCGGTAACTACGGTTTGCTCGACCAAATTCAGGCACTCAAGTGGGTACAAAAAAATATTGCCGCCTTTGGCGGTGACCCGCAAAAGGTGACGGTTGCGGGTGAGTCTGCCGGTTCCTCAAGCGTGAACGCGCTGTGCGTTTCTCCGCTTGCGAAGGGGCTTTTCCGCTATGCCATTGCGGAAAGCAGCGGCATTGCAGCGAAAAAGCCTTTCCACACCTTCCGCTCCTTTGAAGAAGCAAAGCAAACCGGCAGTGATATTATGAAAGAATTCGGCTGCGAAACCATAGAGCAGCTGCGCGATATTCCTGCCGAAAAATTGGTAAAAACGCAGTATGAAAACTCTGCCATAACGGTGGATGGCTATGCCATTGCCGAACAGCCCTACCTCACTTATGAAAAGGGAAACAACAATGAAACCGCGCTTTTAAACGGTTTTAATGCGCATGAAGCAGATGTTTTTAATTTCATGCAAAAGGTGGAGCAGGCGGACTATGCAGAAGCTTTGCAAAAACTCTTCCCGGCAGGGAATGCCGCCGATAAAGCACTAAAGCAGTTCCCATATGACAGCAAACAGCAGGAATATGCCCTTGCCGTGGATATGGGCGGAGAAGCAAAGGGAACCTATAATTACATCTTAAGCGGTGCCTGGTTTGCCTACTCTCACTACCGCTGGTCGGAATATATGGCAGCGCAGGAAAAGCCTGTTTACTTATACTGTTTTACAAAGAATAATCGCTCTCTGCGCGCCTATCACGGCGGAGAAATGCCTTATGCATACGGCAACTTGTGGCGCCACGCTTGGCTCTATGATGAAAGTGATTTGGCGCTGAGCGAGACCATGCAGCATTATTGGGTGAATTTTGTAAAAACCGGTAACCCGAATGGGGAAGGGCTCCCTACATGGGAGCAATACTCCCGCGGCAAGGTGTTGGAATTGGGCGAGAATGTGTCAATGGGGCAGGATATGTACAACGACCTGTACCCGATTATCGAAGATTACCAAAATGCCGCCGGGTAACGAAGTGATACCGCTATATTGATTTTTAAAATGCCGCCCAAAGTGCAAATAATGCTTCTTCAAAGTGCAAAAATTGCACTTTGGAAGGCGAATTATAATTGCAACGGTAACTGGGAAGTGCTTGTGGAGAGTTAAGCATTAATTGCTATTAAAAATTGGTAGAAGCTTAGAAAAGAACAACAGTCAATTTAATTTAAGGCGGCGAGAGAACTCGCCGCCTTAAATATATTATTTTTAATCTTCGTAATATTCTATTTTGTTTACTTCGCACCACTCTCTTGCGATTTTTTTATATGCCTTCTCTTTAAAAGCAAAGTATTCATCTCGGATACCCAACCTGGCAATTGTGCTTTTGAAGAAGCGAAAAGCACCTCTACCGGTAATGGCATCACATAGTTCACCGCAAATGTGTTCATCTTCATAGGACTGTGAAAAATCGCGCATAATTTCATATTCATTGATGTCATATTGGTCAGGCAGGCAGGCGTATCTTTCGGGATGGTTCAAAATATCTTGCGCTATAGTGATATCATTTTCATCTTCCACGATTTCTGCGTGAGTGAGTGCCTCGTCAATTTCTTCTTCACTCTCATTCTCTTCGGCAAGCGCAAAAGCTTCATTCGGCAGATTGATGATTTCGCCGGTTTCTCTATTGAGGTATATTGACCACTCTTCCCATATCATATCGAGTGCATCGGTAATGGCGGATAACTGAATTTTCATTGTATCAACTCCTTTTGTGTTAATATATCATGGAATTAGTTTATTGACAATAGCGGATAGATGATTTACGATTAAATTAGAAATCTAATTCTTGATGGGAGAAGGATTATGAAAGACTGGAAACAACTGTTTCAACCGCAGATTTTAGAAAGAGGATATGATTATTACCGGGATAGTGCAGTGGATGAAATCACAAAAAGAGGGAATACATATTCCGCGACCGTTTGTGGAAGTGAAGAATATGAGGTTGAAATAACCGTGAAAGAAGGCGCGGTGACCGCAATGTTTTGCGATTGCCCATATGCTGCAATCGGCAACTGTAAACACATGGCGGCTATGTTATATGAATTGGAAGCATATCGCAAAGATGATATTGATTTTGATGATTCAAAACTAAAATCGGAGTTTTCGGCAAAGCTTGAAAAGATGAGTAAACAAGAATTAATCAAGTTTATCTCGTCCAATGCCGATAATGAAATGATGTTAAAACTTTTGAGCAGCAGTTCTGTTGGCGCAAAAAAACAGTTAGCCGGAAAAATGTGTCGGCAATTTGATTCAATCATTAAAAACTATACTTACGCTGATGGTACCATAGATTATCAAAATGCATATCGTTTTTGCAACAAATTAGGGGAGTTCATATATCCTACATTGTCCACTTTTTTAAAAGATATAGGGCATATGGAAACGTTTGAGTTTATTTTGCACTGTGCCGAGGATTTATCATATCTGGAATATGAGGATTATGATTGCGGTTTATATGAGATAGAAAATGAGTTGGAATATTACTTGGAAGAAGTCATTCAGAAAAGTACCCGAGAAGAAAAAGAAAGTATCAGAAAAACGCTAAAGCGTTTTATGAGCTACCATACTTATTCTTTTTCCGAAGAAGTGGAAGAGTGGGTGGATAATAAATAGGTTTGCTATGCATAGTTACAATGAATTATTAGAAAAATATAACCGCTTGTTGCAAGAATACGAACGATTAAAGAGCGAAAACATGCGGCTCAAGCAACAGCTTGGTTTACCGATTGTAGAAAATGAAAAAACAGAGATTGTAAGCGGTATCAATAAATACAGTTCACCTGAAGCCAAAATAAAACTATTTCGTTCTTTATTTAAAGGGCGAGAGGATGTTTTCGCGCGCCGTTGGTATAGTCAATCGCTCAAAAGAGGCGGTTATCAGCCTGTTTGTGAAAATGAATGGGTAGATGGTGTTTGTGATAAAAAGAAATATAAATGCAGTGAATGTCCAAACCGAAAGTTAGCGCAATTAACGGACAAAGATATATATCGACATCTTGCCGGCAAGGACTATTATTGCCGTGATGTCATTGGAATTTATCCAATGTTAAAGGATGAAACCTGTCTGTTTTTAGCTTTTGATTTTGACGATGAGAATTTCAAAGAGGATGTTCTCGCAGTGCAGAGAACTTGTAAGAACCACGGATTTTCATCATATATAGAAATATCTCGATCCGGCAACGGAGCACATTTGTGGATGTTTTTTGAGGAAGCGATATCTGCATTGGATGCAAGAAAACTGGGAAGCATTTTGTTAACGGAAACTATGAAAGAATGCATGCATTTGTCTTTTGCATCTTATGACAGGATGTTTCCCAATCAGGATACAATGCCGAAAGGCGGCTTTGGAAATTTAATAGCATTACCATTGCAGGGACAAGCACGAAAAAACGGCGGCAGTGTTTTTGTGGATAAATACTTTGCGGAATATGATGATTGTTGGGCATTTTTAGATACCATTAAGAAAATACCGCCGGAACAGGTTGAAGTTTTTTTGGCTGCCCGAAAGAATGAAATGGGCGAGTTGATGTCGGCTTCTGATGTGGAACCATGGAAAACAAAAGAAAATCCTTCCATTACGGCAATGGATTGTGCGGATGAATTGATCATTGTGCAGGCAAATATGCTTTTTATTCCAAAAAAAGCGTTATCACCAAATCTTCATAATTCTATGAAACGCCTTGCGGCATTTAAAAATCCTGATTTTTATAAAGCACAGGCAATGCGCCTGTCGATTTACAACAAACCGAGGGTGATTTCAACAGCGGAAATGACAGATGACTACCTTGCTTTGCCGCGTGGTTGTAAGCAAGCTCTTTGTGAATTGTTAGATGATGCCGGTATTGAGTATCAGATTGTGGATAAAACAAATAAAGGAGAAATCATTCCTGTTTCTTTTTGCGGGCAATTGCGTGAAGAGCAAAATTCTGCGGCAAAAGCTTTGCTTGGAAATGAGATTGGTGTATTATCGGCAACCACCGCATTTGGAAAAACCGTGATTGCCGCATATATGATTGGAAAAAAGAAAACCAACACTTTAGTACTTGTACATACGCAAGCTTTAATGAAGCAGTGGCAAAAAGCACTGAAGGATTTTTTGAGAATTGATATTATCGAACCGGAGCAAAAAGGAAGAGGCAGGAAAAGAAAATGGTCGCCTATTGGCACAATAGGCGGCGGGAGCAGTCATCCCGGAGGAATTGTGGACATTGCACTTATGCAGTCTTTGATAGATGGTGATGACGTAAAAGCAATTGTTAGGGATTATGGCATGATCATTGTAGATGAATGCCATCATATTTCAGCTGTCAATTTTGAAAGAGTTTTAAAATATGCAAATTCTAAATATGTTTACGGTTTGACTGCCACACCCACCAGGCAAGATGGACATCATCCGATTATCTTTATGCAGTGCGGTCCCATTCGTTACCGGGTGGATGCAAAAACACAGGCAGAGAAAAGAAGCTTTGAACACTATATTATTCCGCGTTTTACAAGGTTTAGGGATTTATCGATTGATAACATTAATATCGCTGCTGCATATCAAAAATTGGCAGAAAGCGAGCATCGCAATCGCTTAATTCTTGATGATGTCAAAACTGCACTTGCAAGTGACAGGATACCATTAGTGCTAACCGAGCGCAGGGAACATGTGATTTATCTTTCTGAAAAGATAAAAGAGTTTTGCGACAACGTTGTTGAACTTTACGGAACACCGTCACTGAAAGAGCGGCGAGAACAAATGGAGCGGCTTATGGCAATCTCGTCAAATGAGCCGTTAGTAATTGTGGCAACGGGGAAATATATCGGAGAGGGATTTGATTATCCGAGATTAGATACATTATTTTTGGCATTGCCGATTGCGTGGAAAGGGAAAGTAGCTCAATACGCAGGAAGACTGCATAGAGAATACCCGGGTAAAAGCGAGGTGTACATTTATGATTATATTGATATTCATGTGCCGGTGTTCGAAAGGATGTATCAAAAGAGGTTGAGTGGTTATGCTTCTATCGGGTATAAGGTGAAATCTGCTCCAATGATTATGGAAAACAGCGATATCATCTATAGTGGCGCAGATTATTATGCAAAATATATTGATGATATTCGCGGTGCACAAAAAGAAATCGTCCTTGCTGCTTCTTATATTCGATCATCAAAGTTTGCTTCTTTTATCCAAATCCTTTCCGAGAAGTTAATAAATGGTGTATCTGTGGTGATTATTACAAAAAGCTTAAGTAGTTATTCCGAAAGCAAACAAAAGAGTTTAAAAGAGTTGTATTCTTCGATTGAAAACTATGGGATAAAACTCATTCAAAAGGAAAAAACAACAGAAAACCTGACACTCATTGACCAAAACACTGCATGGTATGGAAGTATTAACTACATGGCATTTTCCTCTCAGGCTCAAAATGCTATTAGGATTGAAAACACAGACATTGCGGGACTGTTATTAGATGCTGTAATGAAAGAGGATTAGTGTAAAAACTGTCATGATGCGGAGTAATTATGAACATACGGAAAAGAAGGCGTGAAGCTAGAATGCTCTTCACACCTGATTCATTTCATATTATTAATTCTTCTGCGTTTTCAAGAAGCTTGCAGATTAATTGTTTCTTTTGACCTATCCAATAGTTATAATCGCAAACAATAATCATTTTCTTTTTTGCCCTACTAACAGCGGTGTTAATAATAAATTTGCCACCGGATTTTTCATTAAGTGAGTCCATAAACCACTTATCGTTTGTATCGACAACACTAAAAAGAATTGTATCCCATTCTTTACTTTGAGAACGATGGACTGTGAGAACATTTTCAAATGGGAAACCAATTGTTTTTATATTATTTTTTATGATTTCCTTTTGTGCAACATAAGGTGTAATGATGCCGATGTTTTCAGACTTGTGTTTTTTAACATAGTCTATAATCACCTCGGCTTCAGCTTGGCTAGTACGTCCATTTTGTGGTTTGCTTCGTTTTGCATCTATAAAGTATAATTTTGTTGTTGCATTTGGTAGTCCCCGAAACCCTTTCGAGTATATGTGATAATCGTTTAATAAGGTTGCCAAACTATCACTAAATCTGTATGTGGTGAGCAGTTTGTACTGTTTCATTTCTATTGTTTTATGTGGGACATTATGATTAAAATATAGAGATTGGTAAAGGTTTTTAACATCATCTTCAATTGCATATTCTGCATAGATGGCAGAGGTTGCCCACAGAAACACAGGCCAATTGTTTTCTTGCATTATTACTTTTTTAGGCATTTCACAAACAGGCGGTAGTTGCATATGATCTCCCAAAAGCGTGACAGGGCAATCGAAAGCAAAGAGCGTACAGCCTTTTATTAGAGGACAGTAGCCGGCTTCATCTAAAAAAATATGATCAAAACAATCTTCATTTGGTTTATATTTTGTCAACAAGCTATCTACGGTGATGGCGAACACAAGGCAGTCATCTGTATTCTTACGGTTTGCAGAAAATGATAATGTCTTCTTTTTCTCTTGGTAATAGTGTAATGTTTCACTCAGTTTAAATATCTGCGCCTCACATTCTTTTGTATCTAAAGAATTAATGTTTGATTGATATATTATTCCTTCAGTGTGTTTTAAAAGAAATGTGTCAATTTCTGAAGCGCAATTTAAAAAATTGATAATGGTTGAACTATCTATTATTGCATACAACTCCGGGATGGTATTTGCTGCTGACAATAGCGCTCTCTTACCCATTTCAAAGTTGGCAGATCGTTTTTGCAACGATTCGTTCACTTTCGAAATTTGATCAAGCAAATCATCTAAAGACCGGTCGATTGTATCGATTTCTTCACACAATTGATCGATGGTTTTAATTGTATCTTGAAGACTCTCTTTGAGGACGATCGTTTTTCTTTTATTAAAGTGTTTAAATATCGAGTTTTCGCTTCTTTTTAATTTATGGATTAAGAATTCTTCCTTTTTAACTTTTTCTTTTTTTGCAGTTAAAGATTCACCTCTTTTATCAAGCAATATTGATTTTTTTGTTTCTAAATGGGTGATACTTATTTGGTGATTCGTATACTCTTTTGATAAAGCAACCAATTCCGGTTTTAAGCTCTTAAAGATATCTTGAAATTGCTGTAATGCAACATGTTTTTTTAGAAATATTAAATCAATCTCCGTTTCATTAATTCTACTTTGCAAAGAATCAATGGTTGTGTCTTCACATACACCGGGATATTTTTCGGAAAAGTTGCTTGAAGCCGTGCCATGGCGGACAACATATTTATTGTAATCAATTCCGGCTTTCTCCATTACCGGAAGAAGCCCTTCAAGGGTTTGTTCTAACGAGCTGTTTGTGGGTGCGGTGATTAACACTTTTTTCCCTTGTTTAGTGTAAGATAAAACAGCGTTTGATAAGACAACTTGAGTTTTCCCGGTTCCCGGAGCACCCCAAATGTATGTAAACGGATTGGCTAGAATTCCGTATATTGCTTCTTTTTGTTCTTTAGAAAGTTCTGTTACGCATTGAGAATTGTTGAAGGGGACAGTAGAAAGACCGGGGAGTGGAAAAGAAATGTCATCTCCATAAGAATTGTACCAATTTCTAACGCGTTCGATTAAAAATTTCATATCACTGATGATTGTAAGGTCAGAAGGGTTAGCGTGAATCAATACATCTAAATACCTGTCAACAACACTAACAACAATCATCTTTCTTTTTTTATTGCATTCGATTGGTTTTATAAGTTCTTTTTCCTTGTCAGAAGGATCGAGTAAAAACTTATCTTTTATTTTTATTTGTAGTGAGTCATTCATATGCGGGGCTTTGTCTAACTCTAAATAAAAGATGTGCTTTTCATTCGAATTTCTACTTCTTTTTATTTGATTGATTTGATATTTTTGAACACCCTTATCTTGTTTATTATCATTTAGATATTGTAGATAGAGATCCGCGCTTTCAATTGCAAGTTCTTTTATATCCATTTTTTCTCCATTCGTGGTTGATATGTCAGTTACTATATCATATTGAATGATTTACTGCAAGTGTGGTTGTAGTACGATACGATCGATTTCAAAAAGCAACGCGGAATTCCGCGTTGCTTTTTGTGAGGTGGATTTATCTATGCTCCGGTATGTTTAGATGTATGGTTTTAACCTTTCAATCAATTCGAATACCTTTGTTCCGGGCTTAGATTGAGATGGCATTTTCCCGGCATTGTCTTGATCAAGCTTTGTTGCATTCTTTAAAGCCGTATTAAGGTGCGGCAATAGGATTTTAAACATATCGGGATTATCTTTTTGGTACTTGAAACCTAAATGTTTTGAAAGCTTTGGAAAGTAATCATTACGATGAAGATCGGAATGCATATAACTGAAATGTAACAGATACCATAATTCAATACATTGATTTGACCAAATAGCGTGATATTCGCAGCTTTTGGTGCTGCTTTCATCACACAATAATTTAACGGTGTCTATCTTATCCTTCGGAAAATCATCGGTGTCATATACAATCCAAACATGCTTGTATGAACCGTTTTCAGCAACTTCTTTGGCATAATAGAATAAGGAAGTTGTATTTTCTCCTCGACCTGTAACTTTCAAATTGATTCTGTCAGAAAACTTGGAATTGATCCGTCTCTTAATGGCATCAAAATATAAAGGTTCTGTTTCGGTTCCTTCGGTAACAATCAAATGGTATTCCGGATAGATCGGAATGTTTTTACCTGAACGTTTTGAAAGCCATGCTTTGCCGAGATCTGACTTTTTGGGAGGTTTTAAACTCATATTTGATCCTCCCAGTCAAGCATAGATTTTAAATAAGGGTCTGCACCGTATCTCCCCTCTAAATATTGCTTATCATATGCTGCACTATTATTGACTCTGTTGCCATCTTCTTTTCGAATATCATATAAAGAGTAGATTTCGCTGGAAAGGTCTTTCCCAAGGGCGGCAAACCAAATCTCATCCCTTCGAAAAACATCGTTTTTCATTGTGGATAAGTCATGGGAAGTAAACAATAATTGAGCATGGTTTTTGTTGATTCTGGGATTAGTAAAAAGCTTAATGATATATCTTAAAAGTTTTGGATGAAGCTTGGCATCCAATTCATCCACTATTAACAGTCTCCCTTCTTTCAATGCAATGATGATTGAGGGTAATACAACAAAAGCTTTCTTGGTTCCGGCGGACTCGTTACTGAAAGGAAGTGAATATATTGATTCATTAATCTTACGGGTCAAGAACAATTCTTTGTTTTCCTTGTCATAATGAAAACCGGTAACTTCAATATCCATATCGTTAAGCATATGGAATAGTAAAGAATTGAAGCTCTTATCATCAATTAAAGGAATAAGGGTTTCATAATTAGGATTTGAATAGTCAGAAATAATACATGATTCAAACCATTCTTGCACTTCTGTAATAACAGAAATATTATAGTTAATTGACAAGAATGACAAATATGGCATTTTGGGGTTCACATCTTTATTAATGCTTGCTTTATCAATACTTGCACCTAACTCAATATTATTCTTTTCTCGAATAAAAATGGTAGCTGTCCTTTTTCCACCGAGCTTTTTCCTGAATAAAGATTCCGATTCGATTCCGGAATTGGAAAGTGCCAGATAGTACCTATACTCATAGGCGTTTTTTCTGAAGTAGAGATTAAACTCGGTTGGTTCACCCGAGGAACAATCATCAAATAAAAAAGATTCTACAGGAACTTCGGTTTGTGAAATATATTGAATGCGATTCTTTTTTAAATCGTAAATTGGTTTCACGACGGTAGAAATAAGACAAGATAAAGCGTAAATTATATTGCTTTTGCCCCCGCCGTTCGGACCATAAATTACACTTACAGGCAACAAGGATGAAGCACTTTCATTCTCAATTAGTGATTTTTTGAACTCAGAAAGTGCAGCGGCTTGAAAATCAAAAACGGTTTCATTCTTATATGATCTAAAGTTTTTAAATCCAAATTGACAAATCAAAACTATCACCTCCGACGAAATTATATCATTATATTATGCAAAAGTCAATTTTATATGTGTATTTTTCAAAAAATATTTTATATTTCTCATATAAAAGAGCAATTTGCTGTTTTTTGTTTATAATGTCTTGAAATAAAAATAAAGGGATTATTATTCAATTAGAATATTTTGAAATCATTTTCAAATAAGAAGCACCATTGCCGATAGGGAAGATGCTCTATCGGCATGAAAACTTTGCAGGGGGTATTTATTCTGCTTTTTTAGCATTGCTTTATTATAATAAGCATTAATTTAAACGAGTGTGAAGTATTTTTACTTCACACTCGTTTGTCTGTTATTTGCTAGATTTTATTAATGATTTTTTGCAATGATTGAATTGCCTCATCATAGCCAACCTTTTTATAGAGCATATTGTATGTTTTACTCTCATAATCCGATTTATAAACCTCTGAATCGATGATTTCTTGCAAAAGCTTTGATAAATTCACATTGTTTTGTGCCGAGAGGCAAGTTTTATGAGGCTCACGTTCTTTTCTGACTTGTTCCATTAGCGCCAAGAATGAATCGTCAATTTCCACAATTTCGGATAGTTTATGTAAATCATAAATATGTCTGGAGTGTTCATCAGTCTTGCCACTTAAGTAGTAGTCTCCTAAAGCATACAATTTATCCACCATCGTTCTGTCAGCGGTTTGCACATTGATGTCAAACGGCTCAAGTTCATATTCTTCAATGAGTTCTTCAAAATCGTTTGATTTTAGGTATTGATACACCAAACTGTCAGCCGACATGGTTTTAGTCGGGTAGGAACGGAAGAATACGGCGGTTTCAACAATTAAATCCGGTTTTAGGTAATTTGCAGAAATACTTGAAGGGTATGAAATAATGTATTTATTAAAATCTCTTCTGCTGCGAATTTGATCCGTATTAACAAGCGAAAAACCAAATCCTTCAATGGTGAATACAATGTTTGCTTTTAGTTTTCTCCTTCGGCTTTCTCCGGGTTTTGATTCTCCCAACAGGTTTAAATCAATGTCTTCGGAAAACCTATCAATAAGTTTGTAGCATTTGGAAAGAGATGTGCCGCCTTTAAAAACGATGTCGGGCTGTTTTTCAACAATTTTTTTGAGAAACATAGTGACATAGTAGTCTTTTTCAACAATCGGCAATTCAATATTTAATGCTTCTGAAGCTGCTAAAACGGTTTGCTCAAAGAGTTCTTTATTATTGTGCAACATCATAAATAACCTCGCTTTCAATTAAGTTGCGCATCACTCTGTCAGGAAATACCGGTGCATATTTTGTGATGCTTTTGCGTGAAATGTTATTAGTTAAAATGTATTCTTTAATAATCGCTTTATTGTGTTCATCAAAAAAAGAAGGGGATACAGTGTTCATCATTTCCAAAAAACGCAGAACAGCAACATTATCGGAATTAATGTTTGTTCGAGATTTTCTAAGGGTCACTTTTTGCGAGCCAATCTGAATATCTCTGACAATAGCGGTTTCATTATTTGTGAAAATTTCGATATTGGCAGGAACTTGAGTGGAGACCCCTATACTGTTTAAAAGCGCAAGACCCGAAACATAGCCGAATGTGTTTTCTTTATATTTGATGTATTTCTTTTCGACAACGCGCAGCGGATTTAACCGACTTGTGCCTAAAGCGGTTTGAGTGGGAATATAGTAAACACCTTTGTCAAAATGAACAATGCGACCTGAGCGGCAAAGTTTACTCATTTCTTTATAAATCCAGGGTTTGGAATAGTTTTTATAAGTGATTTCATTGGTGAGAATCGGCTCATTGTAGCCAAATTCCAAAACTAAAGAATCAAACAAACTCATTAAAATCACTCCTTCCTGTGTGAATTATAGCATTTTTAATATTATATGTCAATAATACTATAATTCAGAAATTTTTACACTCATTGTCAATATTTCATACCGTTGCTTGAAGTGTCGCTGCCGATAGGGGAATCCCTATCGGCGCGTTTTTCTTATGCAATATCAATTGTGGGTGAGCCGCTGAGTTCCTCAGCCATTTTGCGTTTGACATCGGCGATGTAGTCGAGTGCATCGGCATAGGCATCGGTAAAATTGAAGTTGATGGTGATGTTTTTATTTTTGTGAATATAAATGGAATCAATCAACTCTACCACAATCGGTCGTGTGAGTTTATCGATGGTGGCATATTGCAGGAAGTGCTGCAAAAATGCATTTTGTGTCATGTCCTTTTCGCCCGGCTTATTGCCGCGCCTTTGCAGCTCTTCGATTGATTTTTCGAGCTCCTTTTGCTTCTCCAAAAGGTTTGCTTTCAGGGCAACATATTCATCCTCCGAAATCACCCCGCTTTTTAAATCCGGGTAGAGGCTGAGCGCCATGTTTTTGTACTTATCACGCTCGGCAACCTTTTTATCAATGGTGCGTTGCAGCACATTGGCTTCCGGGAGCTGCGCGGCTTTCTTTTCCACTTCCAGTAAAAAGGCTTCCAGCTCCAGCGCAGTTTCGATGACGGCTTTGATACTGTACAAAACCGCTTGCTCAAGCACATCCAAGCGAATGGAGCGTGCAGAGCAACCGCCGAACTTGCTGTAGGAAACGCAACGATAATAGCGGTAGGTGCCGTAGCTGAAGGTGTTGGTCTTTTTGC
Organism: Clostridia bacterium; assembly: GCA_017432485.1. Classification (GTDB taxonomy): domain Bacteria; phylum Bacillota; class Clostridia; order Oscillospirales; family Acutalibacteraceae; genus RUG714. The sequence goes on along the minus strand of JAFRJB010000078.1, from coordinate 3,341 downwards.
TCATGGCTCTGCCGCAGTCGGCGCATTTGACCAAGCCCGCGAAGATGTCCACCTTGTGTGTAGTGGGGGAGGTGCGGGAAAAGGTCGATTTGTTCAACAGCGCCTGCACCTTGTAGAATGTTTCTTTGTCAATAATCGGCTCGTGCGTGTTCTTAACAATAATCCATTCCGATTGCGGCACGGCGCGGCACTGCTTGATTTTGTAGCTGATGGTGGTGTTTTTGCCTTGCACCATGTTGCCGATATACATCTCATTTTTGAGAATGCGGCGCACGGTTTGGTCGCACCACAGCCCGTCATTACTGTAGCCGGTGCGTGCGGAGTAGTTTAAGCCTTTTTCTCGTTTATAAGCCGTCGGGTTCGGGATGCCCATTGCGTTAAGTTCGCGGGTGATGCTGAGAATACTGTTGCCCTCCAAAAAGAGCTTAAAAACCATGCGCACAATTTCGGCGGCTTCTTCATCAATAATAAGCTTATGGTGGTCCTGCGGGTCTTTTTGATAGCCGTAGCACGCAAAGGAGCCGATAAACTTGCCTTGTTTGCGCGAAACATTGAGCGTGCCGCGTACATTCACCGAGGTGGTTGCCGCCACACTTTCGTTGATAACATTTTGCACACCGACCGCAATGCACTGCGTTGCAGAATTCATGGTGTTGGAAAAAGAATCCACACCGTTGTTGAGCGCGATGAAGCGCACCTTCAGGCGCACAAACACATTGTCAATGTAGTTGCCGGATTCCGTGTAGTTCCTGCCGAAACGCGAGAGGTCTTTGACAATCACGCAGTTGACTTTGCCTTCATACACATCTTCCATCATGCGCTTGAAATCCGGTCGGTCAAAGTTGGTGCCCGACCAGCCGTCATCCACATAGGTATCGTAGAGCTCCAAGTCGGGATGGCTTTTGAGGTATTCCGTTAAGATTTCTCTTTGAGAGGTGACGGAATAGCTTTCACCTTTGTCGCCGTCTTCTTTCGAGAGGCGAATATAAAGAGCAACCTTCCACGTTTTGGTTTGTGAAGGTTGCTCTAATAATCCTTGGTATTTTTCTGTCATAAACAGCTTCCTCCATCTATTAGTTTGATGAAGGTGGCGTAATCATTTTCTGCAAGACCATTGTAGCACACCACCTTCCGTTTTTCAATTGGTAATAGATGCCAACTAATGACATTCCTCTTTAGTCACTATATCCATGAGCGAATCCCACAAACATTTGCCGTCACCGAAATTGAGCTTCACGCCGACATCCCCGACTTTGATGGTGTAGGGGTTTTTGACCTGCTTAAAGTAGCGCTGAGAGCGGTGCATAATGTCTTCGGAAATATTTAAATTCAACTCTTTGACATCATAGAGTTTGTTGTGGTTGATGGTTTCAATATCCGCTTGCTTGAGGGCATGCAGATCTTCTTTTGTTAATTCCAAAAAATCACCTCTATTGGTTATTTTTGGTTTTATATAATGATTTATTCTGTAAATGAGTAAATTGATTATCTGCATCGTTCTCGGTTCCTTTCTCTGATTCTGGCTCTGCCATATTGGAATCGGTCCAAAGCACAGCCGCTACATATGAATTCGGTTTCTATTTGCCGATTTGCCCTCTAATTTCGTTAAAAATACTCGCAATACGCCAAGTATTCCTGCGTTTTTCGCCTTGTTAGAGAACAAATCAGCTAAATAGAAACTGCGAAGCACTTAAAATCCTGATAGTGAAGATGGATTTTAGTGCTTTGAGTACGCCGCTTGGCTGACGCCAGGCAAGAACGAAAACGCTAAAAGCCGCTTAAATATCGGATTTTAAGCGAGTTCGTATGTAGTGGCTGTGCTTAAGGGCTCTTTCTTCGATTTTTATTTTTCTTTGGATAAAAACACTTCATATTTCATTTTTATATTTAGTTCTCCTTCATTTTTTTTGATGAGATTTTTATTAAAAACTTGAAATGATTTTTGCAAAATTTTGATCAAAATCAAAAAATTTTTTGACAAAAAATAAACGGAAAATAAAAACGCATTTTTGCGTTGCGTCAGTGTAGCGAGCAGACCCTTTTTATCCACAAATGGAAAAAATGGTATTTTTTTAGGAGGATAACCTCCTAAAACCTCCATCGTAAAAAACAGAAGTATTAACTCAACTTTGGACGGGTTTAAGGGTGCCCTTTTAGCGAGTATTTTACTGTTTGTGGCACAAACAGTCTGCTCGCTACGATAACGCAGACACTTTTTAACGGTTTATTGAACGCATAAGGCATCTCACCCATCATTTCGGTAGGTGGTTCGCATTTTTTGCATTTTGGCTTAATTGTTTTCTTCGATTTTCAGGGTAGGGTGCGGTTAAACGAAAGGATAATCTTCCTTTTTTGATCTCAAATTCAAGCAGACCGATTTCGCGATCCTTTGCCACTAATCGGCACTCTTCAGGGTAGAGTTTGCAGTACCGACTTAGCCTGTTTTTAAGGTCGGTATTGTGGGTGCGCACGGTGATGAATGCACCGGCTTCATCAAAAAATATTTCGGTGGTTTTTTCTCTTTTGGTCAGTCCGGTAATCATATATTCTCCTAAGAAATAATAAATAAGTGCCCTTAACTATAGCCTACCTTCGCGTAAAAACTTCGGGGATTGTGTCGAAACATCTTAAAGTTTTATCAAATAAAAACAAAAAGAGTCACACAAAAAAGGGAAGAGGTTCACTCGAAGGGCGCGGGAAAAAGTCCCTCTATAAAATAGAAATTGTTTGGGGTGTTTTGTTCGGGTGATGTGAGAAAGTTTTACAAAAATTATTAAACAAAAGGGTAGGCTCTATATAAATAGAAGCCTACCCTTTACTCGCATGTTCACGGATGCGTGGACGATTCTCTCTCGCAAACTATTGTTTGCCTATCGAACAAATGTTCGATAATTAGATTATATCATACTTGATATGAATGTCAAGTGAATTTTCAAAATTGTCAAGTAACGTTTTAAATTATTGTGTTTTTTTGCTGAATATGGTATTATTAGTTATATTTATATCAACGTGAGGCGCATCATGCAATATTCTAAGTTACCCATAGATAAAATACTCCTTTCCTGTGATAATCCTAGGTTAGAACAATCATTTAATGAAATAGAGTCAATAATTAATATGATAAATGATCAGCATGAGAAGTTAGTTGTCTTGGCTAAAGACATAATAGATAATGGATTGAGTCCTATTGATAGTATTGCCGTTATTCCTTTGGAGGATAATAATGGTTTTTATGAAGTTTGTGAAGGAAATAGACGGATTTGCGTTTTGAAAATCTTACAAAACCCAACATTAATAAAAGATATAGATGATGGATTATATAAAAAGTTTTCTGATTTAGC
>JAFRJB010000077.1 GCA_017432485.1 Clostridia bacterium | reverse complement strand
TTTTCAGCAGTGCCGCTTGCGGCATATGTAAAAGCCGGTTCGGTAAACCGAACCGGTGTAAAATTGAATGACAAGAACAGCGACAACACCTTGCGAGTTCGCAAAAGCGAACTCCTGTCTATTATCTCTTATCTATTCAACCGACTGCAAAAAAAGCGAGTTCGCTAAAACGAACTTGTGTTTTGTTTTCAGTTTTCAGTGTTCATTTTTCAGCAGTGCCGCTTGCGGCATATGTAATAGCCGGTTCGGTAAACCGAACCGGTGTAAAATTGAATGACAAGAACAGCGACAACACCTTCCGAGTTCGCAAAAGCGAACTCCCACCTACTATCTCTTATCTTTTCCATAACACTGTAAAAAAGCAGGTTCGGTAAACCGAACCGACATAAAACGAGAGAAAAGCAAAGAGAAGTAGAAACACCTTGCGAGTTCGCAAAAACGAACTCCCGGCTTTTATCTATTCACCAACACCGCAAAAAAGCCGGTTCGGTAAACCGAACCGCCGACCGCTGACTGCCGACTAAAAAAGCGGGTTCGCAAAAACGAACTCGCTTTTATCTATGCTTTTAACACATATTCAAATGTCAAACACTTATTCTTCGCTTGTTGCTTCTGCAGCTTCCTCGGCTGCTTCTGCTTGCGCTTCTTCCACTTCTGCAACTTCAGCTGCTTCTACGCTTTCAGCCGCTTCCGCTGCTTCAACAGCTTCTGCCTCAGCTTCCGCTTCGGGCTCTTTCTTGTTGCGATAAATGACAAACTTCTGGAAGGGGAAGGTCCATACAAAGGGAATAAGCATTGCCACTGTCGGGATAACGATGCTCTTCATAAAGCCGCTTGCCCAGAAGCCGCCTTTTGCGGTGGCCCACTCGGTTGCAAAGGTGCCGAACCACGAAGTAAACGCGGTGGTCACGACCACCATCAGTGCAAACAAAATGGTGGAAAGCACGATGTTGGAGTTGGATTTGAAAGTCACCTTTCTATTCATAATGTAGGAAGCGACATAGCTTAAGAACGAAGCGCTCAGGTAAGCAATCGCCAAACCTAAATTCGAATCAATGCCCAAGAAGTGCAAAATTGAGCTGTGCACTGCAACGCCGGCGAGCGGTTTTTCCAAAATCGCATCTACCACCCAGAAAATAATATAATACAGAATTGTTGTGCTGCAGGCGGTAAACACAAACTTGATAAATTCCCAAATCTGTGAATGTTTTTCGGTAAACGCCTTAAATTTCTCTTTCATGACTTTCTCCTTCATACAAATATAGTTTTATTATAAAGGCAGGTAGGGGTTTTGTCAATGTTATTTGACTTTAGGCGCGCTTTGCTTTACAATAACATTGTCATTAAAACAAAGGAGATGGCGCGATGAAAAACCGCTTTTTGGAAAATTTGTTTTCTTTCTTTGTCTTTTTATTCTTCCGAGTCAGCTCCTGGCTGTGCTCGGTGCCGATGTGGCTGACACTGATTTTGCACTTTACGACGGGGCTGTCGATTTGGTGGTTTTGGGCAACGCTTGCAGCGTGGCTGCTTGCGGGTATCATTCGCTACAGCCTGGTGCGCTTCGGCAGATGGGGCGCGCGCTCCATAGAGAGCACCCCGCCCAAGCAAAATAAAAACCCCTATTCGAAATCAAACGCCGACATCTATACAGGCGATAAACCTAATCAGTCATAATAACAGCATTCGGCGCCTAAAAGCTTCCCTTCTCACAGGTGCGGCGCACCTTTCGCGCGGTGCAACCGCCTGAAAACAGCAAAAAAATAACGGCATTTGTAAAGTAACTAAACTTTACAAATGCCGATTTTTTGCTGTTTTAGCCCTGTTTTTCGTCTTTTTCAAGCAGCATTTCTGCCGTTATTTCTCGTAACTGCAAGGATTTTAGTTCTTTTTCGCCGCAAAGTGAAATGCAGTAGCCGTCATGCCGTGTTGTAAAGCTATAAAGCTTTACATTTTCAACTGTTACGGGTTTTCCCTCTATCATATCCAGCACCTCAAATGAGGCGGGGTCGAGCTGTAATCCCTTGCCGAGCGCCTTCATCACGCTCTCTTTGAGGGTCCATAACTGCTCAAAGCGCTCTACGGGTGAAGTTTGCAACCACGCCTGCTCGGCGGGGGTGAAAACTTTGCGCGCGACCGGCAGATTTTTTTCGCTGCACTTCTCAATATCCGCACCGAGTGCCCCCTCGCCCGTAGCGAGAATGGCATAGTCCCCGCTGTGAGAGAGGTTAAACTGCACCGCACTCTCCGGCAAATAGGGCTTGCCGTATTCCCCGGTGAGAAGTGTTTCTTCCACATCGCCGAAGCAGAACCAAAGCAGCGCACCGGCACCGATACTCTGCAGGCGCTCGCGCGCAAAGCGAAAGCGCGCGCTGTCGGCAAAGCGCTGCGAAAAATGCGCCGCGCAAAACGCCGGCGGCAGTTTTTGAGCCTCATTTATATGGATATAATATATAATCTTTTTCATTTTATCCTTCAATACTTTGCCCTATGGGTTTTACTGCAAGCCATGCTTGCAACCGTGAGCAAAGCGAACAACTGCTCGCAGAGCAACTAAAAAGGGGCTTCAAAGCCCCTTTTTCATTTTCTTATTTCAAAGCCTCTTTTGCCTGCTCTGTTAAAGCGGTAAAGGCCTTCGGGTCTGCGATAGCAATTTCAGAGAGCATCTTTCTGTTGAGCTCAATGCCGGCTTTCTTCAAACCGTTAATAAAGGTAGAGTAGTTCATACCGTTTTGCTTGCAAGCAGCGGAAATTCTGGTGATCCAGAGTCTTCTGAAATCTCTCTTCTTCTGCTTGCGGCCGATGTAGGCATAGTTGCCGGATTTCATCACGGCTTCTTTGGCGGTCTTAAAGAGCTTGCTCTTTGCGCCGTAGTAGCCTTTTGCCATCTTTAAAGTCTTTTTTCTTCTTTTGCGAGTCATCATCGCGCCCTTAACACGAGCCATGTATCTGTACCTCCGTTAATTCTTAGATTTGCCTGCCCGGCAGGCTGTTTGCCCGGGAACTCCCGCGGCGAATGTTTCTTACTTATAGGGAATCAGTCTCTTAATTTGCTTTTGGTTGGTCTTGTCGGCAACCGCAGTTTTGCGCAAATTTCTGGTTCTCTTTGTGGTCTTCTTAGTCAGAATGTGGCTCTTGTTTGCATGAGCTCTGATCGGCTTACCGTTTTTGGAAAGCTTGAAGCGCTTTTTCGCACCGGTATGTGTCTTAATTTTCGGCATATTCTTTTCCTCCTTAGTAATCAGTGATTGAGAATACCTGCTTAAACTACTTTGCCTGGTTGGAGACAAGGAACATCAATATCTGCCTGCCCTCTAACTTCGGCTGTTTTTCAATAGTGGCAAATTCTTCACAGGCTTCGGCGAAGCGCTTCATCGTTTGAACGCCCATATCCGAATGCCCCATTTCGCGCCCTCTCAAGCGAATGGAAACTTTGACTTTGTTGCCCGCTTTGAGGAAACGCTCCGCATGCTTTAATTTGGTATTAAAATCATGAACATCAATGTTTAAAGAAAGGCGAATTTCTTTAATTTCCATTGTCTTTTGCTTTTTCTTGTTTTCCTTAGCTTTCTTTGCCTGGTCGAAACAGTACTTGCCGTAGTCCATGATTTTGCACACGGGCGGTTTTGCATTAGGCGCAATGAGAACCAAATCCAAGTCTTTCTCCTCGGCAAGGTCGAGCGCTTCTCTCGAAGACATAATGCCCAACTGCTCGCCATCGGCAGCAATGACTCTTAATTCTTTTGCTCTGATTTGCTCATTGACCAACGTGTTGTTTTTTGCAGCTATTTCCAAGCACCTCCATTGTTTATTATTTTGATTAGAACTTAAACCTTATCGGCATCTCAAAAATGGGGTTAAGGATTCGAGCCTTTTTGTCTCTCGCCTGTCTGTTTTCGGCGAGGGATGCTTGCAGTTTCTATCTGCCTGTTTTTGGCAAGAGTAAGGCAAAAATTTGAAGGAATGCTGTCGCATTTCAAAGATTTTTAACGCAACTATTGTCAAAAAGAGGCGATTGAAACCAACAAGGTTCGGGTGATTAATCCCATCAAATAAAAAAACACCGGCAAAAGCGGTGCAATATCAATAGCGCGCAGAAACCCTGTGCAGCCTAAAAGATATTGACCTTTGAGCTCTCGCAAATAAGGTGAAGGCTTGCGCCTTACTTTATTGTTCTGCATTATTCTAATATATAGGCGGCGGTTTGTCAAGAAATTTTTTTATTTTTTTCAAAAAATGCGCAATATTACGCGAGTTTTTCTCACTTGTTTAAAGTAGTGTTGACAAATTGTTGAAGACTAAAAAATTTGCCGTTAAAAGGTCGAAATTGTCCGCCAAATATTGTTCAATATTCCATCTTTAAAATCGGCGCCCCAAATGGTACAATAATGTTCCGCAATAGTTCGCTTGCGCTCACAGTTTTCAGTTTTCAGTGTTCAGCGTTCAGTCAGCAAGGCTTTGCCTTGCCACCGCTAATTTCGAATTCCGCATTCCGCATTATTATATATTGGAGCCGTTATGCAGTATAAAGTCAATTTAGCGGCGCTCGATTCTTCTTTTAAAGTGCCGAACGCCCTTGCCGACAACTTCATAAAGCTTGCCAACCCGAAGCATATGATTGTGCTGCTTTGGGTGTTGCGCCATGCCGACTGCCCCAAAAGTGCAGAGGAGATTGCCGGCGAGCTGCATTTTGACAAAGCGCTTGTCAACGAAGCGATTTTTTATTGGATCGACAACGGCTTTATTGTGCCCGAAGGCTTTAGCGGTATCCCCCAAAGCGCAGCGCCTGCCAAAGAAGCAACGGCAGCGCCGCAAGCGCAACAGCCCACTGCCGACACGCCTGCCGCCAAAAAGCCGGCGCACGCGCTCGGCTCCGCGATGGCAGACGATGCCGACATTCTCGCCCGCGCCAAGGAGAGCCCCGAATTTGAGTATTTGCTCCAAAAGAGCCAGCAAATTTTCGGCAGAACCATCTCCAAGGCAGAGCGCTCCATGCTCTTAACGCTGACCGATTACTACGGGCTGCCCGCAGAAGTGATTTTAATGTTAATCAAATATGCGGTGCTCTCCGGCAGAACCGGCACGCGCTATATCCAAACCGTGGGCGAAAGCTGGGCGGAAGAGGGCATCACCACCCTTGAAAGCGCGGAAGCGAAAATCAAGCAGCTCAATAAAACCAACCGCCTGTGGCGCAGTTTCAGCGAGCAGGCAGGCATCCCCTATAAAAACCCCACCAAAAAGCAGGAGGCGCTGTTTTTGAAGTGGACCAAAGAGTGGAAAATGCCGGTGGAACTGCTTGCGTGTGCCTATGAAAAAATGCTCGACAGTATCGATAAAGTCAACTATACCTATTTAGATAAGATTGTCACTACCTGGCACGAAGCGGGCATTAAGACCACCACGCAGGCAGAGGCACTTGAGCAGGCGGGCAAAGCCGGCAAAGCGCCCGCGAAAAAGGGCAAGGCACCCGCTTCCGACCCCTCATTTTCGATTGATAAATTTAACCGCTTTGTCGATAATTTTGACTTAAAATACAAGAAGGAGGAAAGCGATGTATAACCCCGAAGCGATTGCAAAGGCGTTTGCCGCCGCCGCCGAAGACCGTTCCAAAGCACTGGCGCTTTCCGTAGAGCGCAAGGCTGCCATCGAGCAGCAGTATCCGCGCATGGAAGCAATTGCGCGCGAACTCAGTTCCATCGGCGCCTCTATTGCCAAAACCTTTTACAGTGAAGACCCCGCCAAGAGCATTGAGGCGCTTGCCGCCGAAAGCCTGCGCCTGCAGGAGGAGCGCAAAGCGCTTTTAAAGAGTTTAGACTTACCCGCCGACTATTTGGAAGCGCAGTATCACTGCCCGAAGTGCCGCGACACCGGCAGGGTAGACGGAAAAATTTGCAGCTGCATTCGACAGCGCGCGGTGGAAATTTCGCTCGCGGAACTCGCGCGCATTTCCCCGAGCGGCCAGTGCAGTTTTGAAAACTTCAAGCTCGATTACTACCGCAATTTGACCGATGCCGCCGGCAAGGATGTCAGCGAAAAAGCGAAGGCAAATTATGACTACCTCAAAGCCTATAGCGAAGACTTTTCGCCCGCTTCCCCCTCGCTGTACCTCTTCGGCAAAACCGGCTTGGGTAAAACGCACTTAACGCTCGCTGCCGCCGGCGCGATTATCAAAAAAGGCTACAATGTGGTCTACGGCATGGCAGGTGTGGTGTTTTCCGATATTGAAAAGGAAAAGTTTAAGGGTGTTGAGGGCAAATACACCATGCAAAAACTCTTGGATGCCGACTTGCTGATTTTAGATGATTTGGGCAGTGAATTTCACACTTCGTTTTCCGCTGCCGTGGCGCACAATATTATTGAAGGGCGCCTGCTGGCGGGCAAGCCGATGATTATCACGACCAATCTCGATATCAACGGTATTCACGCCCAATACGGCGAGCGCATTGCCTCGCGCATCATCGGCGAGTATGTGCCGATTAAGTTTGAGGGCGAAGATCTCCGGCAACTCAAAAAATTCCAATACTAAAGGGAGCCCCGGGGCTCCCATTAATATTGGAATTTTTCGACACATCCAGCTTATCACATACGTTATCCCGGAACCATCTTAAGGACAGGCCACCGGTCCGGATAAATCCCCAGTAGAAATAGGTGTTCTCCATGGTACCGCTGTTGAAAATCAGGCCGGATTCC
>JAFRJB010000076.1 GCA_017432485.1 Clostridia bacterium | reverse complement strand
GGCGGGACTCCTGACGGGAGCCCGTACCCTCTGTCGCCTATGGCGACATCTCCCTGCACTGCAGGGAGTCACCCGCACCCGATTTAAATGCGTTGCGTAGCAACGCCACCATTCGCTAACTGCTGACCGCTGACCGCTGACCGCTCAAATTTTTATTGATTTCTTTATAATATTATGGTAAAATAAACCAAGATAGGGGAGTAGTTGGCGCGCTGCGGCGCGTAATTACAGTCAACATACATGGCAGTGTGTACTGCCTGGCGTAATTATAAACAATGAGACTTATCTGCATTGGGCAGGTATCTCTGTATTTACCTGCTAAAAGGGAAATCCTTTAGCGGGATTTTTTATGCGTAAATTATTTTTGAAAGGATAAAAGCGTATGAAATTTTATCTTGAAAGCGCCGAGGCTGTTTTCGAAGAGGTAAAATCCGGCGAAAACGGTTTAAGCGAGCAGGAAGCGCTCGCGCGGCTCGAGAAAAACGGTAAGAACAAACTCGATGAGGGCAAAAAAGATTCTTTGCTTAAGAAGTTTGTCGACCAGTTAAAAGACCCGATGATTATTATGCTCATCGTGGCGGCGGCAATCAGCTGCGTGACCGGCTTTATTAAAGGCGAGGGGTTAGATGCCGATGTGTTCATCATCCTCTTTGTGGTTATTGTCAATGCGGTTTTAGGTGTTTACCAAGAGAGTAAAGCCGAGGCTGCCATTGAAGCGCTGCAGCAAATGAGCGCCGCAAAGTCTAAGGTTATTCGCGGCGGTAAGATGCAAATTATCCCCAGTGAAGACCTTGTGGTCGGCGATGTGGTTGTGCTTGAAGCAGGCGATTCCGTGCCGGCAGATGCGAGAGTGTTTGAATGCGCATCGATGAAGATTGAGGAAGCGGCGCTGACCGGTGAATCGGTTCCCGTTAACAAGGCAATCAAAGCCTTGGGTCTTGGCGGTGAAGGCGAAGACGATGTACCGCTGGGTGATCGCAAAAATATGGTATACATGGGCTCGAGCGTGGTTTACGGCAGAGGTACTGTTGTTGTGACTGCCACCGGTATGGATACCGAAATGGGTAAGATTGCCGATGCGCTCGCCAAAGCGGAAGATAACGAAACACCGCTGCAGAAAAAACTCAATCAGCTTTCCAAGATTTTAAGTATCATTGTTATCATTATCTGTGTAGCTATCTTTGCCATTCAATTAATTGCCGATTACTTCAACGGTGCGTTTTCACAATCCGGCGCAGTGCTCGAAACTGTATTGGAGTGCTTTATGATTGCGGTTTCTCTTGCCGTGGCGGCTATCCCCGAAGGTTTGGCGGCAGTGGTAACCATCGTGCTGAGCATCGGTGTGACCAATATGAGCAAGAAAAATGCGGTAATCCGCAAGCTGACTGCTGTGGAAACACTCGGTTGCGCGCAGATTATCTGCTCGGATAAAACCGGTACTTTGACCCAAAACAAAATGACTGTGGTCGAAGAGTTTACCAAAGATAAAAAACTGCTTGCGCAGGGTATGAGCCTTTGCACCGATGTTAAAGTCGAAGGCGAAGAAGTGCTCGGCGAGCCTACCGAAGTAGCGCTGGTTAACTATGCACTCGGTATGGATATGAATAAAAATGATTTGCAAAAAGAGTGCCCGCGTATTGCGGAAGCACCCTTTGACTCGGGCAGAAAGATGATGAGCACCATCCACTCGGTGAGCGGCAAACAAGTGCAGTACACCAAGGGTGCGCCCGATGTGGTGCTTGCGCTTTGTACCAAGTATTTTGACGGCGAGAAGGCAGTCGATATGACCGATGCGCTGCGTGCTGAAATTACGGCGGCGAATAAAGCGATGGCGGATAAAGCGCTGCGCGTGCTCTGCCTTGCGATGAAAGAAGATGCCGTGACAGACTTTGCAGAGCCCGGCGACATTGAAAAAAATTTAACCTTTGTGGGCTTGACCGGTATGATTGATCCGGTGCGCCCCGAAGTCAAACCCGCGATTGAAGAGTGTAACGGCGCCGGTATTCGCCCGATAATGATTACGGGTGACCATAGAGATACCGCCGTGGCAATCGCCAAAGAGCTCGGTATTATTGAAAATGAAAACGGCTCCCTGACCGGTGCTGAGCTTTCGAAGATGAGCGATGAAGAGTTCGATGAGAATGTAGAGAAATACTCGGTCTATGCGCGCGTACAGCCCGAGCATAAAACCCGCATTGTCAATGCTTGGCACAAGAAGGGTATGGTTACCGCTATGACCGGTGACGGTGTTAACGATGCGCCGTCTATCAAATCTGCCGACATCGGCGTGGGCATGGGTATCACCGGTACGGATGTTACCAAGAATGTTGCCGATATGGTGCTTAGCGATGATAACTTTGCAACCATCGTGCATGCCGTCGGCGAAGGCAGAAGAATTTACGATAATATCCGTAAAGCCATTCAGTTTCTGCTTTCTTCCAACCTTTCGGAAGTGCTGATTATCTTAATCGGTACGGTCTTTATGGGCTTAATCTTAAAAGCCTTTGGTGTGACCGGTGCGGGCGGTGCGCTGCTTGCCGGCACGGCGACAACCGTTTTACTGCCCACCCACTTACTGTGGATTAACTTAGTGACAGACTGCTTCCCGGCACTCGCTTTAGGGCTTGAAAAAGAAGAGCCGAACATCATGAAGCGCAAACCGCGCAGCTCGAGTGACGGTATCTTTGCGCAAGGTATGGGTGTGGATGTACTCTACCAAGGTATTATTGTTACTATTTTAACTTTGAGCGCTTATATCATCGGCTATATTGATGCTTTTAATGCAGGGTTATTGGTTAACGGTGAAACCTGTAAGCTGGCAATGACGATGGCGTTCTTGACCATGAGTATGTGCGAAATCTTCCACTCCTTTAATATGCGTTCACAGCGCCAGAGTATCTTTAAACTGCCTACGCAAAACTGGGCAATTTGGGGTTCTATGGTCTTGAGCTTAATTTTGACCGGGTTGGTCATTGAAATTAAGCCGGTAGCAAACCTGTTTAATTTCTATAACCTGGATTGGAAGCATTATTTAATTGCGATGGCACTGGCAATCTCGATTATCCCGATTGTGGAAATTGTCAAAGCCTGCCAGCGCGCAGCAAGTAAATCGAAATAAAAATCACCTCCGCAAGGCGACTTGCGGAGGTTTTTTTGCAAATAAGGATTTGTCGAGCTGTTTGCTCGACAACCCTTATTTGTCAGTTTTCAGTTTTCAGCTTTCAGTTTTCAGTTTCACCCACCGCGCGCTATGCGCGCACCGCCCTTGATAGGGCGGTTTCATAAAAGGCAAGGCGTAGCCTTGAGACTGAACACTGAACCCTGAACACTGAACACTCAACGAAGGATTTG
>JAFRJB010000075.1 GCA_017432485.1 Clostridia bacterium | reverse complement strand
TTGGGAACAAACAAGTGGAAGGTAATTATAATTAACAATTTTTTAGATTGCACTTTTGATTTTCAATAATTCAACATATATGTAAAGGAATGTCCATTTTTCAATTATCTGAAAACAACTAAATGTGTAAGCATTCTCAGTAATCCTTCTGTTATTGAGATTTTCTAAAGTCAACAGACAAATCTTTTAAAACTCGAAACGAAGAAATAATCACTAAAATCATTAACAAAAGCTATTTCCATACATTTGTTCCTAGAACTTGGACAGCAAAAGATAGTTTTTTACCTAAAACTCTCTATTTCTTCTAAAGCTTTCTGCATTTCTTTTTCATCGGCAATTGTATAAGCTTCATTTCTTGCTTGGTCGAGATACATATCTCTTGCTTTTTTATTGTCAGCATCCAATGCTTTTGCAATATAATATCTATAATTCATTATTATCCTCCTTTCTATTTTTCTATATTAATTTAACTATTTGAAATGAAATCAAATCAGATTTGTCATTCCTTTGTTCCATAAACAGTAGAATATAGCAAGTATGTGATGATATCTTGAATATCCACAATGCCGTTTTCGCTCACATCATAGTAGTCTTTTTCTGGGGTGTTGCCGTATTGACTCAATAGCAAACTAATGTCACCAATGTCAATCACACCGTCACCATTCATATCCAATGTCTTTCGAGTGCCGGTTACAATGTCCTTTTTGTATTCACCATCATGGGTTTTGACAACACAAAAATAGTAAGGGTAATCATATTTAGAAGTGTCCAGCGTCTCTCCGGTTTCTTCTTTTAATGCAACACCCAGGCGATTATCTTTTAAAGTCGTTCCATACCACTGGTACTCTCTGTTAAACCTTAACACATCGGCGGTAATATCACTGGTGCTCTGATGCCCCATATTCTTTGGATCAGACTCTAACAATTGCAGCGCTTATTATTTAGTATTCTTTTTTACACAAAACCAGATTGTTGTTGTGCAGCAGGCAATTGATTTTAGTATAATGATTATTCAAAAATAGTTTTTCATTAACCTCATCCAAATCCGCAACAAACTGTTTTACATGCATCTCGCTAAACTGTTTTTCACATAATTCTAATAATTCGGACCCGCATGCATTTTTTGAGCATTTTGTGCTCACCCACAAAACTTTGATATAGCCGTAGCTCTCTTCAAAATGATTGTTTGATAATTTGATTGGTTGCGCGATTGCAAGACCAATAATTTCATTGTTTTCATCTGTTTGGACACAGGAAAAAAGGTCCATGCCATCATTGGTGACTTTATTAAGAAATATTTCTAGATTATCGATTGCTACAATCCCGTGTTCTTCATGCAGCATTGTTTGAAAAGCATAAATAAAGAGTTCATCTGAAAAATCAGTTATTAAAATAGTCTTTGATTTCATTTTACTGCCCTTTCGATAATTGAATAAAACAGACTATACATATTATTCGTAAAAAAAAGCACGAAAAAACAATTATTTATACTATTTTAAAACTATTTCACGCACAAATTGAAACAATGTAATGAAAACCTGTCAAGTGATATTGTTTATTACCAAAAAAACGCAAAAAAATACATAGATATCATCTCAAATATCATTTTTCACTATGCCATTTTATGATATTATATATCACTTGTTTTGAGTCGAATGAATAAGGTAATAAATCAGATAAAAAATACTCTTTTGTATTGCCATGTTCATCACAGCAAATAACCTCAATATCATTAAACTCTGCAAGCGCCTGTCTACATACACCGCAAGGAGTAATATTCACATTATTTCCACAAACACATATTGCTTTAAATTTTCGCTCTCCCTTGGATAGTGCCGTACCTAATGCCACCCTTTCTGCACAAACGCCCGCACCAAAAGCTGCACTTTCAAAATTGCTACCAGTATAGATATTATCATCATCAGTAAGAATAGCTGCTCCAACTTTATAACGAGAGTATGGTGCATATGCATTTTTATAGACTTTAATTGCATTTTGTACTAATATTTTTTTCTCTTGATTACTAATCATTCCTTAACCTTCTCTTTCAATTTTTCTTTTGTATACTGTGAATTTTTTACTAATTCATAAATATCAGCATAACTCATAGTTTTTAACTTTTTATATGTAATGCCTCTTAAATATGTTTCGCAAAAACATTTATCAATTTTCACCATTTCGGTTTCAATCACTGAAGCCGGGATATTACTTTTAACATCAATAAAATAACCAGTTCCTAAAATTATGCTATTACGAACCATTGGCTCAAACTTCATTTTTCCAAACCCCTCGTAGTCTACAGCTTTAGTTGTATCAGTAACATAAAACAGTTTATCATCTTTCCCTGCCATCACCACAGATTTAAAGCCTACAACCTCGTTTTTATCTCTAAAATTTCTTCCATCAAAATGATATTCCCCATTATGATAGTATATTTTGCAAATTGTTATCTTCCTTGGAAATTCCGGAATGAATTCTATCCAAATTCCCTCAAATTTTCTATACCTACGAAACAATTTAATTTTAGGCAAAAATAAGTTAATAAAGTAAACTATTAGTGCACAGATAGCATAAGAAATAACGATAACCCAAATTCTGTTTTTTTCGGATAATGAATTAGAAAAACAACATGTAATCACTTCCGATAATAACAACGGAAAAATAGATATTACTACAGCTGTTAAAATATCAACAAAGTATTTTTTTATTTTCATTTTTTCTCCTTTCGTGCGAACAATTAAGCATGCTATTAACTAGTTTATCATAATGTATATAGTTTATTAATTCAATGAATATCGACAAATATCAAAATTATGTTACAATTCTTCGATAATTGTATTCTTACCGAATTTATTCTATAAATTCGAAACATAATATCGTTTGTTTCACGAAGCACACAAAAAACAATGATAAAAAATCAACTCAAATATTGCTTCGATTTTATTAATAAATGAGAAAAAAATATTCAACGGAGTTATAATTTTCTCAGGTCTATAAATCTTTAAACTCCATACAAAACACAATTTATTAAAGAGCAAAAAAATCACAGATATATCGTTAATTAAGAAAATCATCCAGTGAATAACACCCGATAGAGAAGTGCGGTTCTCTATCGGGTGTTATTATTAAGACAAGAAAAACCCGTTATTATAAAAACAACGGTTGTCAATATTAAAAGTATTTCAAAATGCAGCACTTTTAGGTTTTACCGGTTAACTATATCATCATATACATTTTGCACATGACATGGTTCCACTGCGTTTTCAATCAAAATATCTAAAAAACGACTAATGGTAATAACATTTTGATTAATGTATGTTGTTGATTTTTCTTCTTCAGAAATAACAGTAATATAACTCTTATCAGATTCAATTATATATTTCATTTTTTCTCCTCATAATTATCTATGCTGCATTTCAAAATATAAAAGATTTTAAGAATGATATGTTGCGTTAAAAAAAATAGAACCACTTAAAAATAAAAACTCTGCTGTACAAAGGATTGTGCAGCAGAGTTTTTATTTATAATATTAAAATGTTGTGTTTGTTTATTGACTATTTAAAAAAGCAAAAGAAATTGTCAGCAAAAACTTTAGCATTGCTTTCATTAGAATACACTCTTACTATAAAGGAATCCTCGCCATCAGGTAAAGTTGGCAAATCAATTGTTTTATAACAGAATTGCTTTTCTAAATAAATAGAAGAATCAATCTTAACATACTCAACCGGCACCGGTTCCAAATCTTCATCAAGATAATACACAAGAATTCCGATATCATTATGACCACTTGTAGCATTTGAGAAGAAGTCACCACCGACAATCATCTTTGTATCATTTTGACCGGGTGTTACCGCACTTTCAACGAATACCTCTTCATCATAAATATCACTCAAATACAGCACATTGCTAGTAAAATGATTGTAGTTTAAAGAAACTGTATTCACTTCGCTACTAGAGAAATCATAAAATCCTTCCCATGCACTACTACTTGTTGCGTGAATTGGTAATTGATTGACGGACGTGTTTGAAATATTATAAGTTTCTTCACTCCTGACACCATTGCTATAAGAATACATATGAATGGTATTACTATCCTTTAAAAGAGTCACTCGCAATTGTTCATCATATTGGATGAGTTTTTCTGCGCCGGAACTGTAATAAAGCTTCCTTTGATAAGCATTGCTACTATTGATAGTTAAACTGGACTCAAACTGATATGTTGAATTCACTAATGTTTCAATTGTATATCCTGCAACAGCATTTCTTCGATTAACTGTATTGTTATTTGTTGGAGAGATGACATATGGAGCTGAACCAGACAGACTGTATTCGGTTATCTCATCATAACTAAAAGTCAACCTTTTTCCATTAATATTATTAATCATACTGGAAAGATTTCCGGACACATAAGAATACTCTACTGTATTCGGAGTTGAATATGGATATGTGACCGTACTCAACGAAACTTTTCCATTTGCAACCGCAGTATAGGCATAATTCATTATTGCATTATGGGTGCTATCTACTTTTATATTGTGAAGTTCTTCCAAGTCAGGGTCGTATTCTTTAGCTGCAATACTTTTAAGAATCGTATAATTGAAACTATTCCCCGAAAAAGAATAGCTTTTATCTTGATAAGTAAAATAGAACCTAATATTGTTATTATCTTCAATATAATGAATTCTATTGACACCATCTACATAATGAATTTGAGCAACAGTTACATTGCTACTGTTTTGAATACTATCTATGCTTCCATCCGAATTAAAAATATACTTATACCCACTTGAATCTTGAATATATCGCTTTTGAGTAGAGTCAGATGGTATTGTAAAAGAATACCCATCGTTATACATTTCAGGATAGGTATTAGGACTTCCATTAGAAACAAACCGTAATGTTTTTCCTTCTAATGTATTCCACTGAAAACCGCTATCATTACCAATCGAGAAAGTTGTTAATCTGCTATCATAATTTACATATGCAGCATTACCTACCACATTTTGTGATGAGTCATTGTTATTTTTATTCTGCTCATAAATAATCTTAATATTAACCGGCAAATTGCTATTCACCATACCAAGTTCATCTCTTTTCAATACTAAAGAGTTGTTGTAATCATCAATATAACCTGTGCCGGCATCATTCATGTTGAAAGTGCTATATGTGGATTCCGTGTTAAAAGCAGTACACTCTTTATATCTTCTTGTCGCAAAGACCTCATAATAGTAGGCGGTATAATCATCATCTGTCATAAAAGCAACGCCATAATTCGGAGTAAATCCTTTTTCCCAACCGCTATATGCCTTCGTAATGTAAAATGCATACAAACTGGAATCTACAATCTCGACTGTATCTAACAATTTGTCATCATATGCACTACTGCTAAGATAATAAAATGAATTGAAATCAGAATAGGTCGCATTGTCCATACTGGAAGAATTCTCATAGACATACATAGAACCGGTGTCTTCAATCTCAACATTGATATCCAACATAATTCTTTCGGAAATGGTTACTAAAGAATTATTGTTTGTGGGAAAACTGTTGATTTTTAACAACATAATGCTGTTTTGATCAATGATTTCATCATCATCGGCATTTAAAAATGTTACTGTCAGATCAGTATTACTCTGATTGTATTGATGCATCGCAGCACCACGGTTATTCTCTTGTCTGTTAACACTTTGTGCTGCTGCAGTCAACTGCTTACACTGTTTGGCAACATCTTTGACTGTGTTGGGCACAGAAACTTTTTTAGCATCAACCCATTCATCATTTTCCAAAATGTGAAGAGGTTTAACTGAAGTGATCTCATAAAAAGACCCATCTTCAAGTTGATAAACCTTAGTGAACTCGTCTCTTTTTTCAACAATTTCACTTTCGACTTTTAGTGTTTCTTCTGATGCTGTTTCTTTAGAGTTTTCTTTTACATCATTAGCTGCAAAAGTGTTTACTGTAAATACAGTTACCGTTAATACAACGACTAACAATAATGAAATACATTTGTTTAATACTTTCATATTACATCCTCCAATTTAATAGTTAGTATGTTGGTTTATGTTTATTAAAGACCTCACCTCCTACGGATATCACAATTTCTTTATATATTATTTAAAAGAATTATTTCAATACATATCGACTAAAATTAGAAAATAATGGAGCAACTTTATTAAAAGGGTGGATGCTTTCACATCCACCCTAAAACTATTAATATGTTTTACCATACACTTCAGAAGATAATAGAATACTCAAATCCGCCATATCAATCACACCATCTTCATTGACATCATACTGTTTATTTGACGTGTTCACCTTTTTGCCTAGATATCTTAATAGTAAAGAAATGTCATTAACATTGATAGATTTGTCTTTTTGGTAATCATAATAACTCAAATTACTTTCGCCGGTGGTGATGGTTTTCTTATAATCACCATCACTGGTTTTGACTTTGCAGTAATAGTAGCGGTAGTTATACTTTGAAGTATCCAGTGTCGCACCTGTCTCACCGCTCAGCGCCATACCACCATGATTATCCTTGCGGTTGGTTCCGTACCACTGCACTTGCTTATTAAATCCTAACACTTTCGTAGTCATCACCCCGCCCGCATCCATCGCTTCGGGCGCTTCTTCTAAAATTGGCAATGCGAAAAAGTTCAAATGGTATACTTTTGCATACGCTTCAGCATAAGTGCCGGGAGTGCCGTATATATCCAATGGATATTTATAATCATATTGCCGATTTTCAAACGGGTTCCAAGCTTGCCCTTCACCAATAATGTCCGTTCCTTCAAAAACAGATGATAAAACCATTCGATAGTACTTTGTATCTTCATTATATTTAGACTTTTCTAATGAAAAACCAAGCATGTCACCTGAATATCTCAATTTAGGAGCAAAAAAACTAACAATCGATGAACAGTCAAACTGATCATGACTCTTTTCTTTTATTACTTCTAATTCTGGCAATTCTAAATTAGTGATTTTTGCAAGATTAGCAAACGCATTTGTTTGGCAATTAATCTCTTTTATGTTTTGAATATTCAGTCTTTCTAATTGGCAGCAATTTCGAAACACTTGATCACAATTAACAATTTCCAAATTTGGTAAATTGATTTCTTGAATGGAATAGCAATTTTTAAAGCCCTGACTTGTACTTGGAAGTTGAGTGACAAGAGGAAAATCAGCCTTTATCAAATTTGGACAATTCTCCAATGAAAAATTGGAAACTTTTGGACAATTCACTTCTCGAATTGGGCAATTCTCATAAAAATGCAATGCCATAAGATTCGGCGTATCTACTTTAACTAATGATTTGAAATGTTTCCCATAAACACCAAGTCCTGTTAGAGTATTAGAACTAATAATTACAATGCGTTCTTTTGATAAATTGCTCGAATAATTCACATTGTTTGGGTTGTTCTGTAAGTCTAGATTAAGACCATCTTCTAAAGTCAATGAAGTTAAATGGGTATTGGGTGTATTGATAAAAAAACACTCAACATTATAACCATTACACTGATTCGGCACAATAATGTTCTTTCTCGTTCCGTTGTACGATTTGTAATAATTGCCATAAGACATATGCTTAAAAGTATAGTCATCCGGAGAAGTATGGTACTCAAACCAATACTCTCGTGACGAAAAATAACTCGGCGCCTTGTTTTCCGAAAATGCTACCGCCCGAAAAGATTGCAGTTCATCTAAATGAATACTGCCTTCTACCTTGACACCGTTCTCTTTAGAAGGATAAGATTCATCCTGTGTATAATAAATCTCGGTGCCGGGTGCAGCGGTAATCTCCAAATCATACTCTTCATCAATATAATGACCGGAATCAATAGAAAAATCGGGTGCGATTTCTCTCTCGAAATCATCCACAAACTCTATCGCTAAATCCACTTGTGGCATACCACTGCCATAATAAAGAGTATCTGATGAAGGAATATCTGTTTGACAATTTAATATTTCATATGTATCCCTACCAGTCAATCCCCTATCCTCTGTAATCGGATGATATCCATCGTGATATCTCAAATGTTCGTAAGGAATACAAACTTTCTTTAATGCTTCGCACACTGCATTACAATCATACTCCGGGTGTACAGAAAGTAAGATTGCTGCCTCAGCTGCCACATAAGGTGCTGAAAAAGAAGTACCATCAATTGTATCTTCTCTAAAGACTGTTTCCAAATCCGCACCGGGTGCTACAAAGTCTACCGACTCACCGAAATTAGAGAAATAGGCTTTGTTGCCCGCTTTATCAATTGCACCGACCACAATTGGCTCGCTCATATTTGCAGGAGTGTAGTGCACCGTATCTAATTTTGAATTGCCTGCGGCACACACCACTGTGATACCTTCACTGATGGCATATTGTACTGCTTCACTGATGATTTCGTTTTCTGCTCCACCGAGTGAGAGATTAATGACATCCACACCATCTTCTACCGCTTTCTCTATGCCGGTAGCAACGGCAAGATTGGTGCCGCTACCACTGCTATTCATCACTTTATAGCCGGCAATGCAGACATTTTTACTCGTGTTGTTTAACAGAATCTCTGTCACACTCGAACCATGATAGTTATCACCTAATGCCGAGTTTTCGGTTCCGCTATCGCTCAAATTGACACCGGAATCTATCATTCGTTCATTTTGGAACAGCTCGTGGTTAAAATAGATACCTGTGTCTATCACTGCAACCGTGATGTCTGTAGTTGCAATGTTATTTTGAGCAATATATTCATTCGCCCGATTGGTACCGAGCATGGCTTCGCCGTATGGCACAGAATACCCCTTTACCATATTATCCGCTTCTGCCCACTTTACAAACGAAAGTGAGTTGTAGTATTCCAAGGCTTCATCCATTTGGCTATCATCTGCATACTGGAAGATATACTTGCCATTGGTTCCCCTGATACATTCGGCACTGCCGAATGTATCAGGTTTTTTAGATGCTTTCACAATAATGCGGCTGGCAACCGACTCTTCAATCGACTTGCCTTCTTCTGCTTCTTCCTCGGTCAGTTCTGCAACGGACTCGGCAAAAGAATCGGCAGAAACAGCCTTTGCCGCAATGCATTCAAACGAAGCAGATGCGCAGGAAAGTAGCAATATAAAGGATAAGACAAATGACAATACTTGTTTTGTTTTCATAATTAATTCTCCTTTCTCGCACACTCTCTGCGCATCTAAAATGTTTAATTATTGAAATCTTTCACAGATTCCTGTGGAACTAATCAAAGTATTTACATGCCCATGCAGTCGTCTTAATCTCTTTGAAAGAATCTACACCGCAATTAAATACAGGCTCATAATCACCTTTGTAATTTACAGGATTATTGAAACAGTACGCATACATATTAGTACCATAAGGCTGATCAACATGGTTCATTACTGTCTCGGGATTCGCATTGATAAATCTGCTAAAGAATGGTGAATAGTACCTACCATTGCAAAGCACCAACCCAAGATCAGGGTCGTAAGCCTGCCCTCTATATCCTTCTTGATTGAACATAGAATAGATACCATTAATAGATACAGTCTGCCCAAGGTACCAAAGAGAAGTGCTAATTGGATTATTGGGATAATGCTCCTCATACCATTCCTGCAATTCATCCATGTAATTACCGGATAGTTCATACTGCCCACTACCACCGGCATCATAAGAGCAACCGAAATTAATCTCACCGGTATCGTTATACATACCAATCACATTTCCCTGCCCATCATTGATTAACCAAATAATAGAATCATTGGGGAAGAAATCTTCCGTATTTAACTGTGATTCGTCAATCAACCCGTATGCCGCTGCAAAGTGATAATTCAAGCCAATTAAATGGTTATCTTCATCATACAAGTTTTTAACTGTGACTGTCAAATACGACTCATAAAAAGTAAACTGGTATCCATCTAATATATCACCCTTCCAAAGATAATTGATATCCATTTCAGGTGTCATATTGGAATCAACCTTTGTTTTTCTGATAACGCGCCCTTCGGAATCATACTTGTAAGTATAGCCAAAATCATCAGCTGCCGCGAGCACTAATTTGTCACCTTCCCACACAAGGTCATAATCTTCAGAGCCAAAAACAGTCTGTGCCGTGTAATCATACAAATTACCCAAAGCATCATAAGTTAAGTTCTTTGTTTCCAAAGTGGTTTCCTGTTCCGAATTGCTATTATCATCATGATCATACTTCTTGATAACATACGATGAAAGCTTGTTATATACCGATGTATCATAGGTATATGTAATAACCTTGTATGAGTACTCTGCCGGATGAGTAATTTGACCATTATTGAAACTGAACGCAGTATTGTCATACATTGTTTTTGTCAAAATGTTACCTTTGTTATCATAAGAATACTCATTGTATTCACCTAAAGCATTATCATACTCTGTTAACAATTGACCTAACACATCATAAGTATATTTAGAAAGCAAAACTGTTGTTGGATTGCTTGACAAATTATCTACATATGATATTTCTTTCACCCTATGAGCAGTATCGTAACTATAAGAGAAAGTAAAATTGTACTCTTCATTATTGTTCTTTTTAAACACATTGTCATATGTTTTAATTAAACTTGACGAGGGTTGTGTGTCACCAATTGGATTATCAAAATTCGTATTATCCACATATGTGTACGCACCACTTAATTCTCTCACATCTTGAGAATCGGAAGTCGTAGCAGTTGTCTTCACCGACTGCGTTCTACCAAAGCAATCTTTCATCAGTGTAGAAGCTTGAGTAGTAGTGACACTGCCTACAATCTCTGGAATTACAATAGTCTCCGGATCATCCGGTCCGGGATTTGGATTGGTAAAAGTCAATTCCGGTTGATAAACTTTGTATTTCAGTGTAGAAGATAACTTCTTATTCCCATTCTCTAAAGTGTCTTCGTTCTTTCTATATGTATATGCCATATCAAACATATTCACTTTTTGTGTGTTTGAGTTTACCGGTTTGTAGGAATATAACTGAATTCCACCTGAACCTGCAAGATATGGGTTTTGATTCAAACCATCAACTATAGTATAGCTCCCATCCTCAGCATATGAAACCACTCTGTCGGCAGACACATCTGTTAACTTTTTCAGTTTTCCTGAAGCGTAATATTCATAGTTTGCCACTGTACTGTAATCACTTTCTCCTGTATGTTTTACCGAGATTTGTGTAATCTTTCCATCGTCTGACACATATTTAAATGAATCTCCACTGGCATAAGTAATTACATTAGTATCCGCATCCTGTTTGGTACTGCTCATATAGGCAACGGATTGCGTATTGTCATCAGAATTGTTCACATCAATAGACTTCACATTACCAAATGAATCATAACCAAAGTCATAACTGATATCTCCTTGTGTAACAGAGGATATTTTGTTGCCTTCATAGCTAAATGATTTTGTAATGCTAAGAGGATCATTTCCCAGCCCACTTACAACATTATTGACAGTTTTTAACAAACCAATCGGGTTGTAAGTGTAATTTGTCACCATGTTATTCGTTCTGGTACCTAACAAACTGGTATTTGCATCATAATCATATGTGGTAGTTTCTCCATTAAAATCAGTTCTTGAAGTTATGGAGTTGTTGGCGTTGTAGGCAAACTGTTCTGCCTGATAGTCGGTACCGTTTGTGACAATATGGGAAGTCACCATTCCATCAGCATTGTAGCCATATTGGTGAGTAACACTTGGTTCAACCGGCGCAGCTGCTTTCACAACACCATCATTGTCAACATAACAGAAAATATTGTCAAAGAAAGCAATATTGTCTTGTTTAGAAAACAATAGTTTTACCATTATATAATTTGTAGTGTTTTCTAATGTGAATGCACCGGTTTTGGATTGTCTCTCATAGCAAATAGTACTATCAAAAGGCATAGAATAAAGTAAATCGGGGTTCGAACCACTACTATCACTACAAGAATATACCTCAAGACCGAAGAAATTGTTGTTGTTATTAATAGGTGCGTTTACAAAGCCATCTGCACCAACTACCAACACTGAATCAGCAGAGATATTGCTTGCATCAAAAACTTGATACGCGTAAACATCATTGCCAACATCACCGTTCATTCTTATTACATAATTATCACTTTCACTTAAGTACCTTAACTTTGTTCTCTTTACATTAGCTGCAGCACTAATAGTCCAAGTGTTAAGGGAACCGCTTATATCACCATTATTTATCAAGTTCGATGATGGGTAGTTTTTATTGATCAATACTAAATTATCTATCTCTCCACTCCCATCATATTTGTAATGGTAAGTATTCCCATTTTCATCAATATATGTAACAGGCTTTAAGTTGTAATCATAATTGATCACTTCTTTTTCACCAATATGATTGGTAAATACTCGCTGATAACTGTTGCTACTGTCAATACTTAATGACGACTTGAGTAAATATTCTTGATAATCGCTTGCATTAGGATCATCATCAATATTCACCACTTCTTCAACATATTCGGTAATTGCAGGTTTTTTGTTAAGAGTTGTGTTTGCGACTGTTTCAATTTTGCACAACGTTGTTGATGTCGTGACTTTGTAAGAAGGAACACTAATTGAATAATGAAGTGTTAATCTTCTGCCATCAACATCTTTAATTGTTGACAAAACGCCTGAGGAATAACTGTAATTTACTTCACTCGAATCAGGATAAGTGACTTTCTTTAATCCAACCTGATTATTGCCAACCGCTTCATATTCATAGCTGCAAATCGCATTTTGGCTATCAATTTGAATATTGGAGTAGGTATCATTCTCGTTTTTGTATTTGGCAGTAATATTTTTCATAACTTTGTGTGTGAAAGTATTACCACCAAATGTGTAAGAATTATTACCATAGTTAAAGTAATATCTTCTTAATTGTCCGTCTTGAATATAATTAATTCTTTTTGGATTGTTGAAGTATGTGATTTTAATCTTATTCTTGTCAGTATTCCCTGCATTCGGGTTTCTAATTTCCACAAGATACCCTGAATCGTCAAACACATATACAGTATTATCTGCACCAGTCACTGTTGCATTAGAATAATCTGAATTTGGCTTTGAAAAACTAAATCCTTCGTTATAGACATCTGTTGCAGAACTTGCATTGGAAGCCATGGAGAAATAAATAGTTCTTCCATCAATATATTGCCAAGCATACAGATCATCTGTATTTGAATTTGCGGCAGAAGTTATTTTTTTAATTCTTCCCTCATAATTGATATGCGCGTTGTTGCCGTAAACATTTGTTGTTGAATTATCAACAACACCATAATCAATAATCCTTGTGATTTCAACAGGCATAAGCCCATTTGAAAAACCGGTTTCTTCACGAGCCATCACAACTGAACCCGTAAAGTCATCAATATAGACCATTCCTGCTAATCCCATATCAACTGTATGATATGTTGATTCGTTATTAAAAGGATTAACTGTTCTGTATCTTCTTGTGACCGAAAGATTACTGACTGCCGCTGTATAATCACTGGCTGTCATCAATGTCAACCCGTTGTTGTCAGATATCCCTTTTCCCCAACGATTGTAAATGTCAGTGATATCAAAAGAATAACTGCCGCTGTTTGTAATTGTAATTAAGTCAAGCAAATGAGCCTTTCTATTTCTAATGTAATTGAAATTACTATAGTCAGAATCGGACACATTTTCCATTGCCCTATCATTTTCATACAAATACATCATTCCGGGAGTTGTTCCGGTGACTGCTAAGGACATTGACAGATTAGAAGAAATCGTAACTTCGTTTGGTTCATGCGCAGCAACATTGCTATATTTTAAAAGCAAAAGGTTGTATTTATTAATTGCGCTTTGTGAAGTACCTGATGTTCCATCGTTTAAATAAGTCTTAGTAAAGAAAGAAGCTTCTGATACAGTCGAAGTCAAGTCGGTAGTTGAATCATGGTCTTCAACTACAGGCGCGCTTTTGGGATTTTCTCCCGAACGATCGCCATTTTCTTCTTTTGTCTGTTTTTCAGTTGTTGTTTCTTCGGCTTTTTTAGTAGTTGCTTCCTTATTGTCTTCTTTTTTAGAAGCTTCTTCTGTATCACGAGCATCTTCTTTTACATCAGTAGCTTCAGAGGTTGCCTCTTGAGTGGAAGTTTCAACCTTAGAATCACTTGTTTCTTTCTCTTCTTTTGGTTGAGTCTCCACCGCAGTAGTGTTTTCAGTTGTCTTTTCTTCTTTTTTATCAGCATCAGCAGATAATTCTTTTTCGGCAGCCTTCGAAAGTTTTTCACATTTCTCTAAAATATCTTCCACCCTGCCGGGCTTAGATATTTTCTTTGCTTCTACCCATTCTCCATCTTGCTTAATATGCAAAGGAGTTAAAGATTTAACTTCAAAATATGTTTCATCTTCCAGTTGAAAGACTTTAGTATATTCGTCTCTTAAAGAGACATCTTCACACTTAACTTTGAGCTTTTGAACATCAGTTTCTTCAACTTCAGTGTTAATTGCTGTCTTTGACTCACCGATATTTGCAAAAGCATTTACCGGTGCAATTCCCACAATCATTACAACTGACAAAAGTAACGCTAAAACCTTGTTTAATGATTTCATTTGTTCTTCCTCCTTGTTTAAACACAGAATAAATTGAATACTAAAAGTTTTATTTCACCTCCTGAGGATATCACAATTACTTTATATATATTTAAACAAGATAATGCAATATATTTCGACTAAAATTAGAAAAAATTGGAGTAAAAATAGATTTTCATAAAAAGACTGCCCAATTGGACAGTCTTTGTTTTAAGTGTTTTAATTCTTAGGAATGATAATTGAGGTTAGAAAAGTCTTGCTTTCTTCGTTATATTCCCAGTAATAATCAGCATTATACTTTTTTGCAATTTTCTTGACACTTTTCAACCCATATCCATGAACTTTTTTATCCTTTTTCCATGTGCTTAATTTATCATCTTTGATTGCAGGTCTATTTTCGCAAGAATTAGCAATTGTCAATTTGTCAAAATATTGAGAGTGATGACAAATACATAACTGAATTTCTTTTTTTGAGCTCTGCAATGCTGATTCAAAAGCGTTATCTAAAAGATTGTTGAGTAATGTCACCAAATCAAAACTATCAACTTGACTCAAATTTGCCGTCTTCACATCAACATAAAAACCAATGTTGTTTATATCACACAATGTTGAATACTTGCTAATAATAATATCTAATGTCTTGTTATTACTAATACCCGCATTAGAGTACTTATCAATTCTTGGAATGATCTTGTCTATATATTTATCTTTATCTTCCGCACTACTCAAATCTCGAACAAAGATTAAATGATTTTGAAAATCATGAGCTAGTATTTTCATCTCATCGTTAGATTTTTCAATAATTGATAAATATTGTTCATCTAATTTTTTCTTTTGGTTTTCTATATTCAACTCGTTTATTCTTTCTGCCTGTTTAATAATATAATTCCTGTTATAATAAACTAAGAAATTTGTCAACAACATGAATAGAGCAATCATTCCCCATAATACATTTGCTTTAAAATCGTAGCTTAACTGTTTTGATATATATTCAATAAATGCCAAAATTACCATATTTGAAATTGGAACAGTCAATATCAAAGCGAACCCCTTTGTATCTTTAACTTGCTCATGTTTGTTTTTACTAATAAAGAATAGCATAACCATAATACAAATAAAGTGTATAACTTTGCTAGTAATCACAGCAAACAAATAACTATGTAAATTATTGTGGGCATCAACATCTTTTAAATCAAATAAAACATTAGCCAAAGGATATACTAAATACTCCCCGGCTATCATAGTGGCCAAGTAAAAAATTGAATGCAAGATAGATGTCAACCAATTTGAATTATAAACAAATCTAATCAATAAACATAAAACAATAATAATTGTTATGCCATTGACATAGTTAATTCCTATTTGATAGACAAAAAATAGAACAATATGCCCAAATAAAACAATCAAAAATCGAAGAGATTTTTTCATATTACTATTAAATGCATTATTACAATAGTAATAGAAAAGAATGCATTCAAAAACATATAAAAAAACATCTATAAGTATTTTATTCATAATGCCTCCTTAGCCATGTATTTCTTTCTTTATTATTTTCTGTTTTGTTGCAGAAATAGGTATGCTAACTTCATTATTGTTTAATTTGACCTTCATCATATTCCTTTGAATATATGTTATGTGATTCTTATTTACAATGTAACTATTATGTGGAATTAAAAATTCTGTAGATATTAATAGATTTTTAATTTCTCTAAAAGGCATTGTGGAAACAATAGTTAGATTATCCAAAAAGACATACGACTTTTTAAATCGTGCTTCTGCATATATAATATCCGTTTGCTTAATAAAATAAGATTGTCCCCCCATTGCTTTAAGTTCAATCACAGATTCGTTAATTGTTTCAACCGCTTTTTTTAATACAGAATACATTTTATCTTGTTTAATTGGCTTTTCAACAAACCTTAAAACTTTTAAGTCCATCGCTTCATCTAAATATTTTTTATAAGCAGTAATGACAATAAAAAATGCTTTACTTCCTTGTTTAGTTAATATGTTAATTACTTCAATTCCATTTATTCCTTTTAATTCAATATCTATTAAAAAAATATCATAATCTCTCAAGCACTCGGAAGAAAGCAATGATTCTCCAGAATCAAATTCATCAATGGTGTAATCAATGTTATTATCCTTAAAAAACTGTTCAGAATAACACCTTACAGAATCTCTGTATTCAGCAATATCCTCACAAATACACACTCTCATAGAATCATTTCACCTCTAATAAAAAAGTTGTATAATCAAACTGATTATACAACATCGTTTTGCATATTTCAACAATTATGTTATCACCTTTGTTCAAACAAACAAAAATCTACAAATTTTGAAATGATTATTTTATCTTCATCAGAACATAGTTTTATTTTTTCTTGAATGGAACTGTTAGGATCTGGATGTAAACAATTGAACAACAAGAAATCACTACTAATCTCTAATTCTTTGCATATAGATATAAACAAATCTAAACTTGGACCAGCTTTTCCATTTTCAATATTAGATAAATGATTGTTTGACACATTTAATATATGGGCTAATTGCTTTTGCGTTAATGATAATTCTTTTCGCCTTTGCACAATTCTAGCCCCCATATCCTTATAATCAAAATACATATTATATTACCTTTCATTTAGTCTATATTTTATAATATCACGATATGTCAATACAAAAAATAATCTCATAGCGAATTATTCTCTTTATGATTAGATTTTTCAATTTGTTTTAAAAACAATTTTAAATTTGTTATATTTTATCAATTTGGCTCATTATTTTTCTATTTGGTTCAAAATCACTTGAATATGGAGTATAAAAAAGGTTAAATTAAAACATCCTTTGATGAACAAAGGAAAAATCAAAAAACCAAGGAGAAAAACAATGGAAAAGAAAATTCAAAAGATTATTAAAACGATCGCTATTGAGTCTCTAAAAAATAGTGCAAACAGCACAACGAGTTTTACCTTTTATCAGCCAATTCCCCCAAAGGAAATAGCAAAATACAGAAAATGATCAATCGCTTTTCAAATCTGCTTTGTGATTTTCTTATTGAACTAGATATGATAAGTTATGAAGATAAACACATTTTTGTATACGCATTTTTTCTAATTATTTCAAGTGTTTTTTTCTTCAGTTTAACAATCTTCTTCGGTCTCATATTCAATTGCATTATTAATTGTATTGTCTTTTACATCTCATTTCGCGCGATCAGACATTTCGCTGGTGGATATCATGCTGATACCGAAATGAGATGTGAAATTTTGACCACTTTATCATTTCTTGCAGCAACCTACCTTATATCCTTGTCTGAAAAAACGGTCGTTCAAATAATTGCTTTGGTTGGTGCATTTCTTTCTACGATAGTGATTGCTGCTTTTGCCCCGTTGGATACTCCGGCAAAACCTTTAGATGAGGATGAAAAAAGAAAATATCGCAGGATCAGTCTCATAATCCTTTCGGTTATAGTTTCTGTAATTATTGGTTCTTTATTATTCAAAATTCAACTACTGCTTGTTCCTTGTTGCTTAAGCTTGCTATTAGAAGCAATTCTATTAACAGCCGGAAAGATTAAAGGGCATCTTGTTGCTACCGGATAATCAAAACCTATTTGGTATTGCTTTAAACGAATACCGTTTGAAAAAGGGATTATCTTTGAGAGAAATGTCTACCACCTTAGATATTTCTCATGTATATCTAAGAAATATCGAATTGGGGAAAAAATCCCCGCCTGGCGATAATCTCTTAATTAAAATCTCTCAAGTTTTACAACTCAACAATCAGGAAAAAGAATTGTTTTTTGACTTAGCAGCTCTAACTAAAGAAGCCAATAATCCAAGGAATTATTATCTCCCTGCAGATATTAGTTTGTATCTTAGTTCCATACCGGATGCAACAAGGTTGATCAGAAAAGCAAACGAATTAAATCTGGAAAGTGATTACTGGCGCAAACTTATTAAACAGTTAGAAAATGACAACAAGCAGTAAATATATCCCTAAATAGGGATATATTTTACAGGCCGCTGTTAACCATTGGCTAACAAAAAACAGTCCCATATTAAATCAAGCCGAGTTTGATAATTGCTATCAAATTCGGCTTCTTAATCTAACAATGCCTGATATGCATTAAAGGCAGGATACAAAAATGAACTTTTATTAACTAAAGGTCAATTTGGTACCCTTTCTTTTTTTGCGCCCTTTTAACAAAATAACCGTGTACTGAATTGGTACACGGTTTTTCTTTTTTACATCCTGTCTACATCAGCGGAAAGGATGTTTATTGTTTTTAAAGAACTGGCAACCTGGCGTTGCTAAATACCCCTAATCTCCACTTTTGAAATCCAACAAATAATAACACATTTCAAAAGTAAAGGAGATTAGAAAATGAGTTGGAATAATGGATTAAATAAATTCAAATTCAATAAAACACAAAAAGAACAGGAAAACGAGTATAGACAAAATGGAATGACTGAAGAACAGATTAAAATCATGCGCCAGTTTGACCTTGAAGTCTATAACAGCGATAGGAGGTTTGCTGAACATACTCAAGCAATTATCAATGATGATGGGTTTGACGGCGAAACAAAGAACCCTCTCTTAAAAAACTATTATGAACAGGAATGGACGAAGCAGGGCAATGGGCAAGCCCATTCACTAAATTGGCTTGATGAAATCAGTAACCCTGCGCTTATAAAAGCTATTGAATCTCTTTCAGAAGAAGATCAAGAGATACTCACACAAGTTGTAATCTTTGGGCATTCTCATGAAGAAATTGCCCAATGCTTACACACATCAAGACAGTGTATTACTTCGAAAATCAGAAGAATCCGAAAAAAGCTTTTGCTATCTATCAATTCAACCGGAGGTGACGAATAATGCAATTCACCCCCAAAAAGAAACCCGACATGGAAATCACTTTATGTTCCGGTTGTGCAAGTTTTTATTATGATAATAAAAACTACTGGATTGAGAGGATTAATAAACAGCAGAAAGCATTAGACGAATGTATGATTTGCAGAAACAGACACGGCTATGATTTTAAGATTTGGAAACTGAAATCAAGTTCGTACAATTGCAAAGGAGGCTCACAATGAATAATATAGATCATGGTCAGACAGAAAATATCTATGCAGCTTTAAAACTGATTGAGCAACTCTATACTGACGGATTCATATCAGAATATATGTTTCTAAGTATATTGGATAAATATAAGTTCCAAGTCGATATCAGTTCGTTTAAAACGAAAAGAGATTTCACAAAAGAAAAAGGAGATGTTAATTCATGAATTACGGATTAAATTCTGATTTTCAAAAGAAGGATGTTGTCATTTATGCTCGCGTTTCAACCGAACATGAAGCTCAGTTATCCGCCTTGGAAAATCAAATGGATTGGTACAAACCAATTCTTTCGGCAAGACCCGAATGGCATTTGGTTGGTCAATATATTGATGAAGGCGTTACAGGAACATCTGCCGAGAAGCGGCCTCAGTTTATGAAAATGATAAAAGATGCCGAATCAAAAAAATTTGATATGATTTTAACTAGAGAAGTGTCTCGTTTTGCCAGAAACACAGTTGATACGCTTCAATATACCCGTTACCTAAAGGAAAAAGGTGTAGAGGTTTTCTTTATTAACGATAATATCAAAACCTTTGATGGTGATGGTGAATTGCGGTTGACTATTATGGCGACGCTGGCTCAAGATGAAAGCCGCAAGACATCAATTAGAGTCAAAGCCGGTCAGCAAACTTCAATGGATAATGGCGTATTCTATGGCAATGGCAATATTCTAGGCTATGACCGTATTGACAAAAATACATTTGTTATTAACCCTGAACAAGCGAAGACTGTTAGAATGATTTTTGATTTGTATTTAAATGGTTGTGGCACCAAAACAATTAAATATGAATTAGAAAAAGCCGGCAGATTAACTGCAATGGGTAAAAAGAATTGGTATGAATCGGTGATTATTAAAATCTTAAAAAACACTTTCTATTGCGGGATAATCACTTATCACAAGCAATACACTCCGGACTATCTGAAGCAAAAGAAAATAACAAATAAAGGCGCAATAGAATTAACAAAAGTAAAAGGAAGCCACACTCCCATTGTGAGTGAAGAAGAGTTCGAACAGGTTCAGAGAATTGTTGCAAAGAATTCAAATAAAAAATGTAATAACGGTCATAAGCCATCCTCTTCTGTATGGGGAAGAATAATGGTTTGTCAATGCGGCAATCGGTTCAATGTTAGGTACTATCAAAGAAAACATCGAACATCCGGACGAGATTTTCAATGTTACACTTCTATTAATTTAGGAAGCATTGAAGAACACAGGCGGAGAGGTTTGCCCACCAACGGCTTATGCGATACACCTTTCCTCTCGGGTTGGAAACTGGATTTAATGGCGTATCATATCTTCAAAAACCATATTTCCAATGTGGAATCTACCACAAAACTTGCTTTTTCAATATTGGAAAAACACATCGCTAAAAAGGAAAAACAACCAGACAACAGCGAGATTGTTGCACAAAAAACAAAGGAAGCAGAGAAGCTGAGGAAGAAGATTTCGCATTTGATTGAGATGAGAGAAGACGGAGATATTGACCGAGAATACTTTCGCTCAAAAAAAGCCGAATATGAATTAAAATTGACTATCCTTTCAAAAGAAATCTATGACCTTTCTCAAACTCCTGTGAGTGAAATTAAGCAAGATTTTGTTGGAAGAATTGAGGATTTAGAGAAACAACTCTCTTCATATACGCCACCTGAGTCTTTGGTTATTCCGGATAGTGTTGTAGAAGCCTTCATAGAAAAAATATGGGTTTCTAAAGATGAATTCCGTTGGTATCTGAGAACCAATAAAGAGGAAATCGATGAGGAACCCGAACATATCAAAATAGCATCTTTTACCCTAACGCTAAAAGATGCCCAAGACTATGTTTACAGTTTCTCAACTCGACGAAGAATCTTTAATTGGTATGATTTGAATGTAAGTGTTTGGCTTTAAAACGCAACAACACCCCGCCACTTTTTGTGGCGGGGTGTTAAACTCAAATATAGTATTTAAAAAACGTTTTTATTCATATTTCGGAACGTAATATGAATGGTTTATTAATCAAAAAGCACATATAATATCAAATACTTTTCTAAAAATACTACGTTATTATATAAGTAGATTTATTGAGTAATTAGAACAGAATAGTATCATCAGTGTTATAAAAAGTGATGTCTGGATTTTTGTTCTTTACACTTTCAGGTATTTTGCTAATGATTTCTGCCTTCGTTACTATTCCGGGCATTATCACATATGCTTGATTACTAATAAACAAAATGCTCCATCCCTCCTTGACCCCTTTCACAAACTCAGGATCATTTTGCTCGAATTCTTTCAGCCGTTCGATTTCTTCTGCACTAAGTTCTCTTGGTGCTATAAAGGCGAATAAACATACCCCTTTTTTCTTGCCATCAACGATGTCTCTATTATGGTCTGTTAATTCAAATAACCAATAATTATTCGCTATTGAATCAGGATTAGATATTGGCAAGCGTTTTTGCCCGAAAGGATCTTTCTTTTCTACACCTATTCCATATTTAGGATTAATTAAAATTGGATTTAATCGAGCTATTCCCTGTATGCCATTTCCTACATTTTCTATCTGTTTACAATGCATCGATACTATAATATCACATAATTCATCATGCAATGCATCAAAAAGCAAGGGATTAACTACTGGCCATAAATTGCTTGCCAAATCGTATTCTTTGAAACGACCTTCCCATTTATCTGCTTTGATTGCGACTGAGGAAAGCGATGCTTCTTTCTCATTACTTCTATACTTTTCGATCGGCAACTCTTGATAGGCTGCACCTTGAACTGTCAAACAATCGTCTACGACTTCTATCGTTTTTACATCGAGGAGTTTTCCAAGTAAAAGCCTTCTATATACCTCCTCATATTCTCTAAAGTCAACATTTTTCAAAGTAAAATTAGCACTGCTGATTAACCCATTAATTGTTGCCTTTGTGTCAAGATTCAAATAACCAGGAATCGGAGCATCACTTAGGGATGTTTCACATAATCGAGTGAGGATTATGTCAGCCAACGAAGGAAATAATGTGACTACTATGTTCAAAATTGTTGAGAAAAGGCTATCATTTACATCAATTTCTTCAGTTGTAACATGCTCACAAACGATGTTGATCAATTGCTCAATGAATTTTGTTTCTAACTGCTCAAGCTCATCTTTTACTGATGGCATTGACACACAAGATTTCCTATCAACAGACAGCAACGGTCTTTCCTTACCCACAAAGTTAATAATCGCATGGCGTGAAAGATCATGTTGCAAAAAGTATATAATCCCGGCGCTTGTAATTTTAGCTACTTCTACACTAATTCCATCAACAAGAATTAAACCTTCTTTTTGTCCAACAAAATGGAACATATGATAATAATAAGGATTATCCTTATCCATTCCTGTTTTGGGCAAAGATATATGAGAGTACAATTCCATATTTTCAGTACGAACATTTATGTTGTAGTTTTCAATCAAATCTAATCTTTCTACCAGCTCAAGATAAGGATTAGGTTCGCCGCTAAGAAAATGAACATCAGACCAAAAGTGTTCCAAATCCACTTTGGTGATGGTCGGGTAGTTTTCGAGATTCAATATAATATTACTTTGAATAGTTGGATATAACTGATCATTGTCACACTTAACATTAACAGGAATTGCTTGATTCGCAACACAAATATGTGCACTGAGAATGTAGCTCAAATTACACTTCAAGGTATTTTCGTCGATATAATCCTTTATAAAAAGAGACTGTTCCTTTCCAATAAGTATTGGTAATTTTTCAATATACTGATTATTAATGTCGGAGAATTCATCTTTTAAGTATAGCTTGACTAATGTTCCGTGTTTGCCAATTCGTTCCGTATCGAATTCAGGAGCATTTATATAGTAAAAATGTTCATTTATTCCTTCCAGTATAAAACTGTTAGTTTCATTATGCTCGCAATGAACAGTAGTAATTCCAATTTTGTCAGCTAACATATAACAAGATAAAATGCCAATCCCAAATTGCGAAGTTGGATTAACCTCATATCCCCATTCTGTGTTCTTTCTGTTGAAATCTTTGGATTTATAGTAAGAATTACCGATTTGCAATAAATAGTTTTTTATGATATATCTGTTCATGCCGGTTCCGTGATCCAAACAGTACAAATACTTTCTGTTTGCACCTTCTACAGTTTCTTCACCAATGCCAAATTCTATGGTTAAGTCTTCATGAACACCGTTTTGTTTATTTATGGCAATAATACACTTTGTTGCATCTAAAGCATTTTGATATAATTCTCTAAGGCACAAAAACTCATCCTTGTAAAGTTGAATCCCCATTAGCAATTCCAATATCTTTGATTGGTTAAGTACGAAGTGCATATTTCTTTGGGGTATAAAAACATTATTGTCGTAATCTAATTGAGTGCGATCTACGCGATTAGAAATTTGCAACGCATAATTCTCTAACTTTTCCAATTTGCATTGTTCCCATCTTTGCTTTAATACAAAAAAATTGTCAAGTTCACTGTCTACCCAATCCAAGTAATCCTGTATAAAATAATATACCTCCGGCTTGGAACAAAAAGCAGAGTATTTTACAATTATAGTTCCGTTTAATACATCAAATCCGAACTTCAAATCTTGGAATTTAGCATTCCAGTGTATAAAGCTATTCTCATCCGTTATTCTTTTTTCGGCGAATAACGAAAGAGGTGCACGATCAGAACTAAAATGAATCACATCCCCAAGCCGCAAAAGCGTTGCAACAAACTGAATATTCGACTTTTCCTCAAATAGATCTTCTCGTTCAGTTGGAAGTTTAAATACTTCAATAATAGGTTCGCCATGGCACCTACAAATGTCAGCAAGATCTTGCACAAAGTGTTCTGTATTATATCCACCAAGGATACATTCAAATTTCTTCTTAAGGGATTTGATATTTTCTACCACTCTGGTATGATGAGTTTTCCGTATAAATTCGCTTCTTATTAGTTTGCTTATATTAATATATTCAACAACTGATTGCTTATTAGCGGCTAACTCTGCACTATATTCATTTCTGAATCTTTCATACTCACGCATTAATCGGGCTAACGAAACAATTAACTCATTTTCATCTGATTTTGCGAAAACAAAATCCTTTGCAATGCCAAAAGAGAATAATTTATCTTTATTTTCATTAATGATTTCCCATGCCTCTGAATACGAGTGTTCCTTCTTGAAATCATTACTGATCCTAAAGGCAAGCGTGTTATCAAAAAGTTCTTCAGTCCCTTCAACAGCTTTCAGTAACTCATATTCCCAATCTGGCAGTGCCATTGCTGAATCGTGCAAATATGCAGATAGAAACAAAAGGATTGCTTCGTAACAAGTAATCCCATTGATCTT
This sequence comes from Clostridia bacterium, assembly GCA_017432485.1. Taxonomy (GTDB): domain Bacteria; phylum Bacillota; class Clostridia; order Oscillospirales; family Acutalibacteraceae; genus RUG714. Next base: position 22,453 of record JAFRJB010000075.1, on the reverse strand, counting down.
ATCACCCAAAAGGTTTTCTATAATAAGTATTACTTGCTCGCTATGAGAGGCATCGTGCAGATCATAATCTCTCATTTGAGCTGTGATCAGTTTGCTGTGTTGAATGGAATCCTCTACAATTTTCTTACATACAGACCAAAACTCATTATATTTAGTATTTTGATGTGACTGTAGCAGCTCTTCAATTTTTTCTTCCAATTTCATAATTTTATCTCCGTTTGATTTGTTATTTGACACTTTTTTATTTTGAAACCCTTCCCGACACCATAAAGTTCCCGCATCACACTTTGACTGATTTCAAACATTCTAATGTATAACAATTCGATTATTACTTTTCCTATCTATTGTGAATTCAAAAAACCTAAAAAAAGTATTAGCAAATTGATTAAACCTTATCATTCAAATCGGAAAAGTCGGTGTTGAAAACAATCTCGCTTGGCATCTCATTTTTTTGCAAAAACATCAGCATATAAATCGGGAAATACGTGACTTTGCCTTTGCTCTCAACATTCCCGTTACAGAACACATACCCTTCTTCTATAGCGTACTCTGTTATACCTAAACAATTGTCCATCGCATTGTGGCGGTAATAATCTTTCCCTGATTTAATTTCAATCGGCAGCACTTTTCCGTTCGTCTCAATCACAAAATCCAGCTCGCCGAACTTTTTACTATTGTAGTAATACAATGCGTACCCATGTGCCGTCAGTTCCTGTGCTGCAACATTTTCATAAATGGAGCCAAAGTTTATGCTTGTCTCATGTTGTAAGATTTTTAGCTGAATCTCATTGCCGTATTGTGCGGCAAGCAAGCCGACATCATTTGAAAAGAGTTTAAAAAGATTCTGTGATTTTGAAAGCAAAAGAGGAACTCTCGGTTCATCCGCCACATGTACCGGCAGAGCAACTCCGGCGTTTTTAAGCCACAAAAAACTATCATAGTATTTATCAAAGCGTGCTTTATCGTGAAGGTTCTTGAAAATGAATCGCTTGTTTTTGGCATTTAATTCGCTCGGAATTAAATCAAAAATTTCATTGAGATATAAGCGGTTTTGCTCATCATATTTAGAAATATCTCGCTTATAAAGTCGCAGAATTGCCCGCTGTTCCTCTGCCACCTTACGAAGGTTTTTAGAGTCTAAATAAGCGGAAACTGCCGCCGGCATCCCGCCAACAATGAGGTATAGCTCAAACAAAGCCATCATTCTCTCGTGGACAAATGAATCCACCAGTTGCTTTTGTTCAAAGCATTTACGAAGGGCATCTATCACCTTTGCGCCGACACCATTCGCCCATGCAAACTCTTCAAAATCCAGCGGGTACATTTCCATGATATCCATATACCCCACCGGTGCGGAAACAATATCCTTGAAAACCGTACCGAGGAGTGACCCGCTGAGAATGTAATCGTAGCTTCCTTCTTGAATCAAATACTTGATTTGTGTAATTAACTCTTTACACTCCTGCACTTCATCAAAAAAGATAATGGTCTGCCCCGGTATCATCTTTTCACCGAAAAGAGCCGATAAACGCAACAAAATATCTTCTGCTCCCTGTGCATCCTCAAAAATAGAAATATAATCGGGGTTTTCAATAAAATCTATCTTGATAACACTGCTATAATTAGAAGAAGTAAAAGCATCAATAATATATGACTTACCGACCTGCCTCGCACCGATCACCATAAGTGCTTTGCCGGGTTGATTCTTATAAAAATCCTCAATGGATTTAGTGATTTTTCTTTGGAGCATAATTATCCTCCTTAAATATTCTTGACATTAGAATAACACAAATCTTTAAAAAAATCAATCAAATTTTACACTTTTCCATACATTTTTCCAAAGATATTATATGTAAAAAACGCATTTTTCCATAATTTGTGCCACTATGCACCAATTTTCATTTAGCCAATCGCTCTACAGGCAGCGATAGGCGAAAAGAGATAAATCGCATAATTGATTTAAAACAAATCGCTATATAGACAATAATGGCACATCCTAACCGGTGTGCCATTATTTTTTATCCTTTCACCCAAATCTTCGGATGTGGATTTTTTTAAAAAAGAGTACAAAGTGAACTTGCAGAAAAAACGCAATAAAAGCAATGGTCTGTGATTATGATGACGACATGGCTGCAATTGTAATGGTAGAAAGCAATATTCACCAAAGAGAAAACATGTTGCCGAGTGAAAAAGCATATACATATAAATTGCTGTATGATGCTATGAAACATCAAGGAAAAAGCAAAAAACCAACTTCGTCTCCAGTGGAGACGAAGTTGCGAACAGATGAAGAATTGGCGTATCAACTCGGAGAAAGCCGTATTCAAATACAAAGATTCATGAGACTTCCAAAACTTCTTTCAGTATTCTCAATGGTGCCTATTACAAAACCAACATGCGTTATACACCCTATCGAGGTTTGGCTCAAGTAGAAATGTGGGTCAAGCTGAAACTTGCGTGCATGAATTTAAAAAAGCTGGCATTATGGAGGGCAAAGGACCCTCAAAATACCAGCGTTTTCTTTGATTTTTTCTTAATTTCAACGATTTTTCAATGTTTCAACAAAAAACCTCTTGAAGCGTGAATTCTTCAAGAGGTTTTTCGACAGTCTGGGGGGCTGTCTCAACAATTTTGTTTCGACAGCCCCCTTGATTTCAATGTCGTAAACTTAAGGCAATTTTTCGGGAAGTGAGTCTGAACGCAGTAAGTCCACAATAATCCCTCGTCTATTAAAATAGTAGAAAAAATGTTATTATTTTTATGTAATTCTTTAAATTTTATTTATTTAACATTTTTCGGTTGAAACAGAACACGCTTTCTGCTACAATCAATGAATAAAAGTTTTAGTTGTAAAATATTCAATTTGGAGAAAAAGTGATGAAAAGAATAAGACAACTAATCAGTATTCTGTTGACGGCGGCGTTGTTGTCAGGCGTGCTTTGTTTTAGCGGCGCGAATGCGGCAAATACTGCCGAAATTACCGCCAACTATAAAAATTTAAACTCCAAAAACTGGATGTCAGCCATTGCAGACAGCCGCTATCTTTGCGAAATCAATCTTCCCGGTTCACATGACAGCGCAACCGTATATTGCAAAAACACAACAAACAACCATGCCGAATTCTTCGGCTTTCCTGTATTGAATACGGGTAAATATGCAAAAACGCAGTCGCTCACGCTTGCAAAGCAGTTAGAGGCCGGCGTGAGGTATTTGGATTTGCGTTTTTCTCCCGCACAGGGAAAATTGCTGCTTTGTCACGGCAACAGGCAAAAGGCGGCGTATGGCCTTTATGCGGCGGGCGTATTAAGCGTACTTCATCCGGTATTTTTGTTAGCGATGTATTTTATTTCTCATTTAGATATAGAGTTTTATGCGTATGAAGATGAGGCATGCACCGTGCCGTTAACGAGTGAGAGCGTGCTCGAGCAGGTAAAAGACTTTTTAAAAGAAAACCCGAGCGAGTGTGTCATTATTACCGCAAAAAAAGAAAACGGTGATGAAGAAGAATTTGTAAAACTCTTTCGGGAGCAGATACAGCAATTAAAAACACAAAAAAACCCTGCTACAAACGAGGCGTATTTATATACTCAAAACGGCGCAGGCGTTTATACAAAAATGCCTTCTCTTTCGGAAGTAAGGGGAAAATTTGTTTTAATGACCCCCGCATATGAAACGCTGGGGGCGGGAGATATGCTGGATGCCGGCAACGGCGCAGGGCAAACCGCCTTTATGGGAATGCCTTTTTATTATGAAAACCACTGGAATGTGACGGCAAAGAAAAAAATAAAATATATTAACGATTTTGTTCAAACACATTCTGCCGATATGCAGAAAAAGCCGACAAAACATTTGCCTTATGCCAATGTACTCAAAACCAACTCAAACACGGCAATGCGCCAAAGTCCTTATGAGATTGCAACACAGGTAAATCAAAGTCTGTATGCGCCCGGTCACCTTGTGAAAGGGCGTTACTACGGCTGGATTATGGGCGATTTTATGGATGAAGAAACTTGCAGCGCCATATGGCAGACAAATTATTTTGTATTTGAATAACATCATAGAAATCAGCAAAACACCCTAAAAGGAGCCGTACGATGGAAAAAATAGCATTTGTTATTCGGCAGGTTTTAATTATTTGGTTTGCGCTTGTTGCGTGGATTGGCGGCATCGTGTCGGGTGAGCCGTCTATCACCTCCGGAAATATGGAAATCACCCACACACTTGAGTATAACTATGGTGACGGCGTCAGTTTTTGCCAGGGGCTTGCGACGGACGGAAAAGTTTTTTACGGCATCGGGGCATATAAGTTTCTTGACTACAATGCCATTACGAAAATTGATATAGAAAGCGGCGAAATACTTGAGTGTAAAGAGATGTGCCTGCCCAAAGAATTGTTGCTTAAAGGTTATTCGCATCTCGGTGACGGGTGCTTATATAACGGCAAACTGTATATCGCGTTAGAGGATTTCGGGTTTCGCCATCCCGGCGTGATTGCGTATGACCCGCAAACGCTGGAGTATATTGATTTTCATACTTTGCCCGAAGAGGGGCGCGGGAACGGGCGCATTCCCTGGTGCGTGATTCAGGATGATATTTTGTATTACTCTCAATCTAATGATGTGGATGAGATTCGTATGCTCAATTTAAGCGATTTTTCGTACCGTGGCGTTTTGAAAATTGATACAACGCTTTTTAAGGTGCAAGGCGGCGAAATTTATAACGGTACACTTTATATGGTGACGAATTCCGGTTACCGCAATAAAACGATGTATGCGGTCAATTTACAAACCGGCCATGTGGAAGAAACTTTTGTGCGCTGTACCGGCAGGTTGGATGCAGAGGGTGAAGGCATTGCCATTTGCCCGCTGAAGGATGGCTCGGTGTTTCATATTATTGATGTCGGTTCCAAGGTGAGGATTATCAGTTACCGACCTACGCAGTGAATGATTAATGCCATTGTGAAATACACAAAGGCATTGGCAAGGCAATGCCTTGCCGCCAATCATTTTACATTCTATGTTTTGATTTGGCGCTTAACATTGTAAACATGTGAGAAGGAATTTTATTTATTATGTGGTTATCTGTTTTGTTCTTTTTGTTGAGCATTATCCCCTCTGTTTTGGTGATTGTATGGATAATGAAACGAAAAAAAGAAGATTTGGAATACAAAAAAAGTTGCAAATCGGCGCTTATCAGGGGGTTGATATGCGTGTTGCCGATTTTGGCGCTTTCCGCTGTATTATACATAGTCAGCCGTATTCTGAAAGCGACGGCGCTGCAATCCGTTAACATTCTCGTTTACAAGGCAATTTACACATTTATTGTGCTGGCATTTGCAGAAGAGTTTGTAAAGTTTTTCTCCTTTAAAGGGCTGCTCAAAAAGCGTGCAATCAATTATTCATGGGCAGATGTGGTTGCTTTTATGGTTATTATCGGCACCGCTTTCGGTTTGGTGGAGGATATTCCGTATGCCATCGGCGCCACACCTGTGATTATGCTCGTTCGCGGGTTTACGATGGGGCATTTGAGCTACGGTTTTATGATGGGATGGTTTTACGGCAAAAAACTCTACACCGGCAAAAAGCGATACGGTGTATTGGCTTTTGTGCTTCCCTTTTTGCTGCACGGGTTATATGATTTCTCATTAACGCCGGAGTTGTTGGAGTGGAATGATAATATTGCATTTTTAGGCGTAGCGTTAGCCGCTACGGACCTTGTGTTGCTTGCGCTGATGATTCGTTTCTTTATTACCGCGCGCAAAAAAGAGCACTATAACACCGATTTATGTTCGGTAAAAGTATATAAGGCATAAGCATAGTGAAGTGTGAGTTCTTTCCCCTGATTTATTTACGCTTAGGCGGATAAATCAGGGCTTTTTTTACAATGTAACACCTTTTATGGCGCGAAAAGTGTTAAAAGGTTTAGCCAAAATAAACAGGCGCTTGCTCATTTACGCCCTGCGCAATTATGTACTGCTTTATGATAGATGAAAAAACGGTAAATATGCCGCGAAAAAAGTTTTTATTGAAACGCACAGCGCAAGTGGTTATTGTTAAGAAATTAGAATTTTTTTAATAAGTACTGGACTCTGTCTTTTATAACTGATATGATATATAATATATAAAACACTATTCCGTCGGAGGAAAATTATGAAAGCATGGTACAAAGCAGTAGGGATGCTGTTAGCGGTTTTAATTGCATTCGGGTCTTTTGCGGCATTCCCTGCCGGGGCGGCTGCGCAAGAGAGTGAGATTCAGTATATATTCCGCGAATGGGATGCAGAGCATCATGTGATAGTAAATCATAACTACGCATGCAGTGACTACACCGAGCTGGCAGAGGTGGAGGGCAACCGCCTGAGCGCGGGGTGCTGCTATGTGGTAAGCGAAAACACCACCATGCCCGAGCGCTTATTCGTTGAAACGGGCGTAGTTCACCTCATTGTATGCGATGATACCACTTTAACCCTCGGTATGGGGATTGAAGTGGCGCCCAAGGCTTCGCTTTCGATTTACACCCAAGCTTACAACAGCGGGAAAATCTATGCGAATATCAACCGTAATGAGCTCCCTGCCGAATATACGGATGTGGCGATTATCGGCGGCGGTATCGGCGATGCCGATACCGGTGATATCACCATTCACGGCGGTATTTTAGATTTGAATTCCAGCGGCTGGACCGGCGGCAGCGTGATTGGCGGCGCAAAGGGCGGCTCGGCGAATGTAATAAGCATATATGGCGGCACGATTGATTTGCACCAAACCGGCAATGCCGCGCTTCTCGGAGGGGGCAACGGCGCATGTGGGAGCCGATATCAAGGCGAAGGTATTCGCATCTATGGCGGCATTCTCAACGCCGAGGGGCTGCAAGGCAGCATTTGCACCGGCATCGGCTCCGGCAGTTACTGCGATGGCTCCGGCGGCTCGATTGCGATTTACGGCGGCACGATTGCTGCAGTAGGCACGGGCGGTGCGGCAGGCATTGGCGGCGGTTCGGGCACCACGAACCCCCCAATAGATATTTACGGCGGCTCGGTAACGGCAAAGGCAGGCGGTGCCAATGTGACAGGCGCCGGTATCGGGACCGGGTGTAAAGCAAATCAAACACAGCCTATCGGCATTTACGGCGGCACGGTGATTGCCTCCTCGCATTCCGGTGCCGGTATCGGTGCAGGGTGCGGCGGTAATGCACAAGAAATACTCATTGATGATGCAAGTGTCATTGCCACGGTCAGCGCCGGCGGCGCGGGCATTGGCGGCGGCAAGTACTACAGTGGCGCCGGCGGCTATGGCGGCAATATCAAGATTTGCTCGGGTGCCAATGTCGTGGCAACCTCCTACAGCTATGGTTCGGCACAAGATTATATCAATCGCATGAATGAATGTATTTCCGGCAGTAAAATAAAGACCGATGCCTCTGCTTATGGTAGCAGCGTGGCTTCTTTGATTACGTTTCTAATTGAGTGGTTTCAGTCTAGCATTTCGGGCTGCGGTATCGGCGGCGGTTATGGAGGCGGTGCCGGAAATATTACCATTTCCGGCAGCAAGGTGATTGCCGAGAGCGGTGCCTATTCGGCAGCTATCGGTACAGGGGATGAGTCGACAGGCAACTGCAATATCTCGATCGCCGACAATTCCGATGTGAAAGCATCTGCGGGAACAGACGCGGCAGCCATCGGTACGGGCAACGAGTGCGAGAGTGCTTGCGGTCAAATTGACATTTATAACTCTACTGTTAGCGCTCGTGGCGGTGCATACGGCGCGGGCATCGGCGGCGGCGAGGCTACGGGCGGCGGCAATATCACCATTACAAACTCAACCGTGAAAGCTTACGGCGGTACGGATGGTGCCGGCATCGGCGGCGGTGAAGGCGGCGACGGCGGCACGATAGAGATTACGGCTTCCAATGTATATGCCACGGGTGAAATTAACGCCGCGGGTATCGGCAACGGCGGCACGATAGAGATTCCGGCTTCCAATGTATATGCCACAGGTGAAAGTAACGCCGCGGGTATCGGCAACGGCGATGTTTGCTCCGTTATCATTAATGATGGCAGCACGGTGGAGGCGCGCGGCGGTGAAGTCGGCGGTCTGGCGATTTGCAATGCCAATAACGGCACGTTTAACGATTCTCATACTTCCGCTTTTTTGCATAATGCTTTAAAGGTGGAAGCCGGCTGTAATTCGATGCATACAAGCACTTATTACGGACAGAGCCGCTATGCTGCTGTCTTTGAAAACCGCTATGCCAAGATTTACCCGTGTTCGCATCCCGAAACAGAGGTGCGCTGGGAAAATGCGATGGGGCATGGCAGCTATTGTAAGGACTGTTCGGAACAAATCGGTTCCTCCGAAAGGCATGATTGGAGCGATGGCGTTTGTACTGTTTGCGGTTCTACCGCCGAAATGAAAACCGTGAAGCTTATCGAACAGGATGCTAACGGCGAGGTCGTAACGCAGGTGCAGGTGCCGATGGGTGCATTCTACAATTTACCGGAGTGCCAAAATGCGCCGGACGGTATGGAATTTGTCTTTTGGAATTGTAACGGCTTCGGACTTGTTCCCGGCGGTCGGCTTGATGTGCAGTCCGAGGTTGTCACCGCCAAAGCGGTATATGCCCCTGTGGTTAATACCTATTATATAGATGAAACCGGCGCGAAAAAATCGGTAAAGGCAAAGCGCTTGCAGGCAGCCGAGAATATCACTTTATCCGATGGGTGGTACATATTGGATAGCGATATGGAAATCGGGATGACGATGTTTTTGCACGGCAATGTCAACTTGATATTGGCAGATGGCGTTACCATGTCTTTTGATGCTCGCTATGATTCCGAAAAGAGTATTCGCGCATTTGGTGAAGATAAGAGCTTGAAGGTGTACGGGCAAGAGCAGCAAACAGGCACGCTTGATTTCGGCACCTTGCGCGAAAACGATTTGTGTGGCTTGGAGCAATACGGCGGCATCATAAAAGCGCGCGGATTATCCCTGTATGGTGATTGTGTGCTTGGCGGCGGCAGCTTTAAAGCGGATTGGCTCGAGGCAAATGCGCTGTACTACAGCGGCGGTAATGCGACCATCGGCGATTGCGATGTTTTTGAAAACACGGCGCGCCTGCGTTGGAGCAACCTGAGCGACACCCTTTTGCTGGAGGACTTCGATAACAGTATGCAATTCACAGTCGATACTGACCGACCGCTTCGCGATGAAAGCGGCAATATCTATACCGGCACTTTGAGCACCGAGCAGGTCGGTACGCTGAAAGGAAAAACACTGACACCGTATTTAGAGCATGATTATGGTGAACCGGAATGGGTGTGGGCGGATGAATACAAGAATGCCGTAGCGACATTCCGTTGTAAAGATTGCGGTGAAGAGCAATCGGTACCTGCCGCGGTAAGCGTTGAGGATAAGGATAATATCAGAACTTCCACCGCCACGTGCCGCTTTTTGGGCGAAACATACACGGCTACCCATACTGCAAAGCTTCTGTGGGATATTGATATCGAAAGCGCGCCCCACGGCACGGTTACAACCGATGAGCTTCAAAAGAAAGCCGGTGCAACGGTTTCCTTGACCGTTTCTCCCGAGGAGGGCTATGTGCTTGACTCGCTCAAGGTGTATGATAGCGAAAATCATGAAATTGAAGTGAATGAAAACACATTTATAATGCCGCAGTCCGATGTCACAGTTAAAGCTGTATTTATTGCCACAGCGCTGAATATTACCGTTGGCGGCGTAAGAATTAACACGGAAAATGCGGCGGATATTCTCGGTAACGGTACGGTGCGTTTCGATTTTGATACCAATACATTAACGCTGCATGATGCAACGCTTGAAACGCTGAAGTATGCACAAGGGCTTGAATGTGCCATTCGTATCAATCAGGCTGCACAAACACCGCTGACAATTCACCTTGAGGGCGCCAACAAAATTGTGAATGAACACACAGACAGTGAAACCACGCAAGAGTATGGCTTGCTTGCATATGATAACGGCGCGGGTTACAGGTTCACGGGCAGCGGCTCACTGGATATTTCCATGAGCGCTCAAAATGAAAATATTTCTTATTGCGGTATCGAAACAAGAAAATCCACTACTCTTAGCAATGCGCATATATCCGTCAACCTGCCCGGTGCGGCGAAAGCCATCGGTTACAATATGGTGTACAGTAATATGCTCTCACTCAAAGATAAGGCATCGCTCACCATCACCACCGGCGCAAATGCACAATCCTACGCGATGGCAAATAACCGCAATATAGAAAATCTTGATATTGAGAGCGGTTGTGCATTTTTAGCAGTTTCGGATCATGCGGCGTTTAACGCTCAAAATCTATTAACCGCACAGGCAAAAGCGCTCGGTGTGGGTGTGAATGTGCGCAATCAAAAAAGCGGCATGGCGCTGTGGGACGGTAAAAGCTCATTAAGCAATTATAAAATCATTAAAATCGGCTTTGAGCCTGCCAATAATGGTGTTAACCTCAAACTCGGTTCGGATATTACATCAAATTACTATATTGATTACACAGCGTATGAAGGCGCTGCTCGGGTCGTTTATACCTACAACGCCGTAAATGAAAAAGAGCAAAATGTGCCTGTGACCGAAACGGTTGATTTAAGCGATATTCCGGCAGAACTTTTAGAGGGTGAATGTATTAAACTCACCGTATCGCAAGCGCCGGCGCAGATAGCGGAGCCCACGCACATTGAAATTTTAAGCGCAAAGGGGGAAGAACTGGAATCCCTTGATTACTGCGCAAAAACCTATTGCGATAATGTGATAGCCATGAGTGATGAAACGCTTGCAGAGTATGCGGGTAATGTGGCAGAGGCGGCGCGCTTAAAAACCCTTGCGCACAGTTTAATTGCTTATGCCGAGGCGGCGCAAGGCGTGTTTGCAGGCTATGAAACCACGAAGGTCACTTGTGAGAGCGAAGCCGTGAAAGCCCAAATTGAGGCGGCAACGGCAGTACCGCAAATCACGGTGAATAATGCGGGCAAAATTACCTTCTCTTCCATTTCTTTTGTCTGTGCGAAAGACGCAAGGCTACGCTTGTTCTTAAATACCGACAACGCGACCTCTACACCGCCTGCACCGCAAAGTGATTACGGCAATGCGGCGCTCAAATATGTGATGAGAGACGGTGTAAAAACATATTTTGTGGAAGTGAGCGGTATTGACGCGGTCGCTTTTAGCAAAAAAATCACCGTCACCTACGGCGGCTCCGAAATCACGCTCAGTGTGCTTGATTTTTGCGGCATTGTTCTCAAAGAGGGCAGCACCGCAAGCGCTGCCATGCAAACCTTAGCAAAGACCCTTATTGTATATAACACAAACGCGAAAGTGTACTTTGGTTAAGGAGGTAAGAAAAAATGAAAGAATATATTACGCCCGATATGGAACTTATCAGGTTCCATGTGAATGATGTACTCGCTGCCTCCGGCGGCGGTTTCAACCCGGATGCCGAAGAGGGTAACGGCTGGAACGCAGGTCCTGACCAATTTACAGGCTATGATTTTTATTAAATAATACAAAACTCGGCTCTCTGTGAAAGCAGGGAGCCTCAGACTGTCGAAAAAGCGGCTGAAAGCACACGATTATAATTATTTTGTTGTTGAGTATTATTTGTTTACTCACTTTCATCAACAAACAACCAATGATTAATTTTTAAAGAGAAATTTAAGAAAATCGGCGTGTTTACGCCGATTTTGTGTTTTTGCCAATCTTTGCTTGGAGTACCCTTGTACGCCGGGCGCAGAGACTGACAAATTTCAGCTCGCTTTTTTAACATCTGCCAGCGTGTCGAAAACAAGTTTTTCGACACGCTGAGGCACGGTGAAAACCGTGCCTGTTTTTTTGACTTTTTCTTTATAAGCGCTATCCCGTTTTACTGCATAAAAACCCCGCAGGCGCGTGATGGCACCTGCGGGGCTTTTTAGTTTATTTTGTTTTGACTTTATAAGTCTTGCTCCATGTGGAGAAGTAATGGGTGCCGGAAAGTGTCTTGAAGGTACGAATGCGCACATAGTAAACTCTCTTGGCACTGAGTTTTTTTACAGTGGTTTTCAAATTAACCGCGCCCCAAATTGTCACTTTCTTCGCACCGGTGAACTTCGCATTGGTGCTGTACTGCACCTGATAACCGGTGTAGGAAGCTTTCTTCCACTGCGCGGTAAATGACTTACTGCCGCCGCTGAGTTTGGTCAGGCTTGTGCCGCTTGGCAAGGTGGGCGAATTGAGAGTCTTCGACCACGGGCTGAAGTAGTTCACACCATCATCACCCTTGATATAGAAGCGCACGCGGAATTTGTAGTTAATGCCCGCTTTTAACCCCTTGAAGGTGACGGAAGTCTTCGGTCCGGTTTTTGTCTGTGCCCACTGTGTGCCGCCATCCGAGCACTGTACCTGGTAACCGGTAGCATTTTTAACCTCGTTATAACTCACGGTCTGCGCCTGCTTGGTTCTTGCCGTGCACTTCAGTGTCAGTTTTCCGGTAGGCGGTTCAAACCAATCCTTTTTCTCTTTGCCACAGCCGGTGCACTTCAAAACACTGTAGCCGAGTTTGGTCGATGTCGCTGCCACAGATTTTACTTCTTCGTAGTCGTGGCTGACGTCATACGCGGTTTTAAAGTTATACACCTTTTTGGCGGCATCAATGACCGGATTATCGTTACTGGTCACTTTCTGCCACTGTTCCTGCGTGCCGCGGTAGTAAACGGTTTTCAACGCATCATTACCGTTAAAGGCATGGTATTCCAAAGTGGTCAGGGAAGTCGGAAGCACCACGCTTTCGAGTTTCGGGCAAGAGCCGAAGGTCGAAAGCTTCAAAGAGGTAATCCCGCTGCCGACAACGGCTGTTTTAAGGTTCTCGCACCCGATAAAGGCAGATTTTTCGAGATTTGTGACCGCATCGGGAATAACAACCGAGGTGATGCCGTTACAGCTTCTGAACGCGCTGTCGCCGATGCTCTCCAAGCAGCAGGGCAGATTCAGTTCCTTTAAGGAGGAACAGCCTTGGAATGCCGATGCGCCGATGGATTTGAGTGTGCTCGGGAATTCAATTTCCTGTAGAGACGAGCAGCCGTAAAAAGCGGTTCTGTCAATGCTCACCAATTTGGGCGGCAAATAGAAATATTTCACTTTTGCACACCCGTTAAAGGCGGCTTTTCCGATATGTGTAACGGTTTCGGGAATGGAAATATATTCAAATTCCGTTTCCTGTGCCGCGAAGAGGAAGCAGCTGTCCCCAATCGCGGTAACGGGTTTGCCGTCAATCTCTAAAGGCGTATCCACATGCTTGCTGTTGCCGTAATAGCTTTCGAGCTTCACACCGTCGGCATCGGCAGAGTAATAGAAATCGTTTGCTTCGCACACTTCGTTTTTGCGCGCGCCGCACACATCACACCGATACGCCACGCGGGCACCTTCCGAGTACTGGTATAACCAGTTATGCTCCTCTGCCGCAGGTGTCTTTTCGGTTTTGGTGCTGCCGCATTTGAGGCAGGTGAATGTCTTTTCGCCCGCAATACAGGTGGCTTCTTTTGTCACCACACCGTCATCCCAATCGTGAATAGAGGTGGCTGTTACCGGAATTTGAATGAGCGTTTGCTCCCCAATAGTCAAAGCCGCCGCTTTTGTGCCGTTGACATTGACAGTGGTAAAGGTATTCGCATCCAGCGCATAGCCGCTTTTCGCTTCTGCCACAATCCAGCCGTAATAGTCCTGCCCGCCGACAAATGACTCAAACTTTTTAAAGTTCTTCGTGGTCCAATAGGAATCACACACATCTACAGTCGCTGTGACATCGGCGGTTACGCCCTCGTTGCCGTCATCGCCTTCGTTGGGTAAGGTCATATCGATATCGATCGTGGTAATTTTGGTTTTAGGTGTGAACGTGTAGCGCACGGCAAAGCGGGTGCTGCTAATCGTATAAAGCTCACACTGTGTACCGTTAACATACACCTTCGTGTTTTTGGTGACTTGGTAATCGCCGTACATATTACTCAGTTCCAGAGAAGCAATATAACTGCTGCTACCGAAGGTGCCGGTAAACCGGGTAGTCGGCGCGCTCGGCGTTGCCCAAATAGAGCGGGTGACTTTTGCCTTGCCGGAAACAACGGTATTTTCCGCAAACGGCGGTTTGGCGGAAGCGCTGTCACCCTTGTTGGGCAGCGGTACCGTAATATCTAACCTGGTCAGTTTCACCGACTCCTTCACCGGCGTGGAATGCCCCTGTTTTGATAAATAGTGGCAGCTTTGGCACACCGTATCGCCGGAGTAGCCGGTTGCCGTATAGGTGGACTCTTTATAGTTTTCGATGCTGTTATCATGCTGCGGTTTTACATCATGGCCGCGCTGCGCCAGCTTTCCGCAGGCAGTGCAATAGAGGTCGCCGCTATAGCCCTCGCTATAACAAGTCGGCTCTTGAGCGTATTTGCGAATGAGTGTCGGGTGCTTATAGCCGAGGTTTTTACCGGGCACCCTTTGATGGCAGGCGGAACAAGTAAAGTATCCTTCAAACCCGCTTTGGGTGCAGGAGCCTGTCACTTCCGTGCCGTCGATTTTGGTCAGTGTACCGGTATGCTCTGTACCGGTTGCGTTAATCGGCACGCCGGTGGTGACGGTTTTACCGCAGTCTTTACAAACCGTGTCGCCGGTATAACCGGGTTGGTCACACACAGGCGCTTTTTGGTCGACAAGCATTGTGCCGCCGGTATGAGTACAATCGGCGTAAATCGGTTCAAAATACAGGTAGGAACCGGCAGGAACGGAACCGGTAATCTTCGCTTCCCAATTCCCCGCCGCATTCTTCTTGACGGAGAGCTTTGCCGTGCAATCCTCGGTTTTTTCGCCGCAGGCATATCCGTCGTCATCAAATGCGGTGGCATAGCGAACCGTCACACTCCAACCGCTGATTTTTTTGCCCTCGACAGCGGCAAGGCGCGTCTTTCTCAAAGGATTATTGAAAAATGGTCGAATGATTAAGGTCTCACTTTTATTAATAACAAATTTATTGACAGTGCCCCCCGTGCAGGCGTTGACCAAATAATTGTCCTTTGTCCAGTCATTGTCGATTTGATTGAGCATATAGCCGCAGTCGAAGCAATCCATTGCCACGCCGCCTTTGCGCGCGCTGCGGTTGCCGGGCATTCTGACAATGTGTGCCGCCCAAGTGTGCGGCTCGCGCGCCGTATGGTCGCAGTCGTCCTTCACGCAGCGCAGGGTGTGGTACGCATTGGTGGTTTGGCTTTCAATAATCGAACCGGCTTCATCGGAATAACTGTGCGTATGCTTTTGCACATATTTGGTATAGCCGCAATCCAGGCAAGCGCGCTTCATCCAATCCTTACCGTTTTTATCCTGCCCTATGTATTGTGAAACACCGAAGCGGTGCGGCTGCACCTTCCCTTTATTTTTCATAATGCCGCAGCCGACACATTCTTTCATATGTCCGTCACTGTAATAATCTTTATAGGTTTTGCCGTTTTTGAGCGTAATGCTGTGCATGTACGCTGCCGGCGGTTTTTTGGTCGGCTGGTTGCACCACTTCCAGTTGTGGCGGGCGTATACGGTAGACATGGTTGAAGTTTTGGTGTTACCTTTGGAATCTCGAATCACACAATACCATCTCATGGAATTATCGCAGCCGTCCTCGGGCACAAAGAAAGTCAACAGCGGTGAAGTCGCGCCGCTGATACAGTAAGCGGTGTTTTGCGCTTTTACCGGTGTCTTGCTCCCCGCAGCGTGGTAATACCATTGGTAGCTGACATTGCCGATGCCTCTGGCGGAAATGCCGATGGTATGCTGATTGGTCTTTTGGTAATCTTCCGCCGGGTCGGAGGTTTTGCACATCACATTTTTCGGCTGTGCGAGAATGCACGCCGGTCTGCCTTTTTCAAAACCGCAGCGCGAGCAAATGCCTAACAGATTAAAATTGTGGTCGTCAATATTGGTGTAGTGCGTTGTTTTTTCGCAATATTTGCACTCTTTCCAGTGCTTGGTTTCATTCATGCTCCAGCGCTCTTGCGGTACGGCGGAGGTATGAGAGGCAGTAGCCGCGTTGTGGTAGGTTTTCATGTGCTGTTCAAAGTCGGCATCATTGATACACCTGCCGTCGTGACAATCACAGCCGCGCTCAACAACGGCGGCAGCGCAGCAATCCTCGCAGCGCATTTCGCTGCTGTCCTCACAACTCTCGCACTGCTTTACATCATGAAAACAATCACCGCAGTCTACACAAAAATGCTCATCATAATCCGGGTCTTCCACACACATGCCGTCGGAACACTCGGAATTGCTTTGGCAGCAATCCATGCAGAATCCGCAGTATTCGCACTGTTCTACCGCATCAAAGCAGACACCGCAGTCATCACAGATGTGGTCGAGATATTCGGAACTTTCAATGCAGTATTCGCCGCAGTCGCAGCCTTCCTCTTGTGCCTTTTCGCGGCAGCAGGTCAGGCAAAGACCGCAATCCTCGCACAATTCAATACCGTCGGAAATATCGCATTCTCCGCATTCTTCGCACTGCTCGTGACACTCCACGCAGTGCACATCGGTAAAGAAATCACAAAATTCCGTATCTTCGCGACAATTTGAGCAGTACCAGCAGTGCATGTGGCGCTGCTCCGCGCATTCCATACAATACCCGCAGCTGCTGCAAAGCCCGTCGGAACAGCTGTCGCACTTTCTGCAGCTTTTGCACAAATTGCCGTCTTCATCACCGACAAAACATTCGGCGCATTCCACGCAATGCCCTTCCTCTTCTACACAGCAAGCGCCCCAGTGACAATCATCACAATAGCCGGATTGCCCTAAAATGCATTCACCGCAGTTGTTGCAATGGGTGGCAATGTAGCAGTCATCATCCGTACAGCTGGAAGAACAGGCGCCGCACATGCCGCACATATATTCATCCCAGTGGAAGTGACCGCACGCCCAGCAATTTTGACCGTCTTCGCGGCCGGCGTGGGCGCTCAGTGGTGCGGATGCAACGGAGGTCACCACCATAATGAGTGTTAAAAACAGGGAAATTATTCTCTTTTTCATTCATTCTCTCCTTTTTGCTGTTACAGCAAATCTTGTTTTTTCTCTTTTGTCATAAAAGCCTTTCGGCAACGAGAAATCTGCCCCGTTGCCGAAATCATCAGGCTTAAATCAATTGTTATTTAACAACCGCTTTTGTCAAAGTCTTTGTCGAATAGTTACTGCCGGCACCGCCTTTATTAAAGGCTCTGACAAGATAATAATGAGTTCCTTTCGCCTGCTTGGTGAGTTTAACATCAAGTTTTGTGGTGCTCTTTACCAAAGTGGTGTATTGCTTTGTCTTCGTATTATATTGATAGACTCTGTAAAACTTTGCATTGGAAATCTTTGCCCACTTCAAAGTTACGGTTTTTCCGGAAACGGCAGCCTTTGCTTTCGGTGCAGAGCAGAGGGTGTAGATACTCACATTGTCTGCTTTCGTGTAGGGACTTAACACTTCTTTGCCCGCTGCATTAATAAAATAAGCGCGTACAAGATACACATACTGTGTGCCGGCAGTTCTGCCCTTTCTGGTGTAAGAAAGTTTGTTGGTATTGACAATGCGAGAATACTTGCCTGTCTTGGTGTTGTAACCGTAAACGCGATAGTGCTTCGCACCCGGCACTTTTGCCCAGGAAAGGGTGATGGCATTCACGCCCGCCTTTGCTTTTACCTGTGGTTTGCCCAGGAAAATTTCATATTGATAAGTGGCTTCGCCTTCATAGTCATTCTGCAACACGATTTTAGCAGTATACTTGCCGACCTTGTAACTGGATTCAGGGTAAATCACATCATAATCATCAAAGGGAATGATGGTTTCACCGGTGTCCTCATCATAATGCCAAAGCGTAACACCGATATGCTGATTTTCACCATTGTAATAGAGCACCTTGCCGACCGCTCCGCCATCGGTAAAGTCATCGCGCTCCAACACATTTGCGCTGGGAATGACAATCTTCGGCTGTGCATACGCACATTTATTGCAAGAAACAGACTTTTTACCATCTGCTTTAAAAGTAGCCTTTTGGGTGAGCGTTGTGGTCAGGGAGTGCTTCTCATAGCAAGCAGTCACTAAAGAGTTGTGTCTGGGCTGCATTTTAATGTCGGTACCAATCGCTGATTCATTCTTGATATCGGCATCCTCGGAGTCCCAATGGCTAAAATGCGCCACTTCATCGTATTGCGGGGCATCATTGCATGTAATAATTTCATCTTTGATGTAAAACTTGCTATAAGCACTGATTGCTTTATTCGTTTGCCCGGTAGTCAATTGTTCTAACGCAAATGCCATATAGCGGAAGGTCACCGTAAATCTCAAGTAGTATTTACCGCCCGAATTATAAACATTGTACTGGTTGTCGGCGGTAAAAGAAGCTTTATATGCAAGCGACACGCCGTTAAACAGCATTGCTGTCGTATTAGTAAATTTATAACCGGAGTTTGCTGTCACTGTGGCACTTAACTTATAACCGTTCCAGTCATTCGCCTTGTTAGCGGTAACTTGGTTATTGCTAAACGGTTGTCCGTCATGGACAGCTTCCCACTCAACATGTGTAACCTTATAAGTCGCTGCTGCCTGCGGTTGGAAGTTAATCACTTCCCCATTTTTAAAATGATAACCGAAACCGACAGAGCCGATGGTTGTTTCCGCGCTTGCCGTAAACGGCAAGGCGGTAATCATTGTGATTACCATCACAAGCGCCAACACGCACGAGAATACTTTTTTCATAAAATCATCCTTTCTTTGTGTTTATAAATAAATTATATATGAATCGGGATTTTAATAATATCCCCCAAAAGAGGGAAAATAGGCAAAAAATAACCGCAGCACTGCTGCGGTTAGCCTTTTTTCGACCTTACAACTTCATCACAAAGCCGGTTTTGTGCGCCTGAATGGCAAGCTCGGTGCGGTTTTGGAAACCTGTTTTGATGAGTGCGTTTTTGATATAGGTTTTCACCGTTTCTTCGCTGATGTTGAGCGCATCGGCAATCTCTTTATTCGTGGCGCCCGTGGTCAGCTCGCGCAGCACCTCAATCTCGCGCTTGGAGAAATCAAAACTGTTGGCATTGCCGATTTTCACTGCGGGGGTGTTGTCGGGGTAAATGCTTTCGCCTTCCATGGTTCTGTCCATAATCGCAAGCAGCTCGCTGCAGGCATTTTTGTACCAAAAGCTTTCCACACCGATGGCGCGCGCCGTTTCAATCCACGAGGCCTCGGGGATAGAGGTGATGATGATAATTTTAATTTCGGGGTGGCTGTGCTTAATCTCCTTTGCGGCTTTCAGGCCGCTGGCTTCAAACTCGGTGCAGACATCCATTAACACCAAGTCGACATTCCCCATCGAGCACAACGACTGCGCCACATACGCATTTTTCGTGGTGCCGACAACGGTATAACCCTCTGCTGCACCCACAGCATTTGTGAGCATATCGAGCACAATTTCCAAATCTTCAACAATTAAAACATTTGTCATAATTTTATTCCTCTGCGTAGTGAATGGTCAGTTGAAATGCCGGCTGACTTTCGATAAAAATCTGCGCATTTAACTCTGCCGCGTGCCGGCAGAGATTGGTCAGTCCCCCGCCTTTTTTTACAGGCGCCGGCGGCGGCTGACCGTCGTTGGTAATGACCGCTCCGCTACTGTCCGACTGTACAAAAACGGTAGTGGCGCCCGCGTGGCGCACTGCATTTGTCATGCATTCACTCACTGCCGCAATGAGCAGGCAAACCGTTTGATTATCTTCAGGGCAAGTGCCGCTAAACTGCAGTGTGATGCCGAGCAGGTCGGCGAGATTTTCGAGCGTTTCGAGCGGATTTTTGCGGTAGGGCTCGGTATCCTCTTGCAGCGCAATAATATTGCTTTTCCACAGTTTCATGGTGGCTTCATCAATATGCTCTGCATTATTGACCGTTGCAAGTAAAAGCACATTCATATCATCGTGAATTTTTGCTTTGCTCTGCAAAATTTCACGCTCGCGCACAATATCGGCAAGGTTGCGGTTATACTCTTCCAGGCGTTCATTGAGGCGCTCCAACTCCGCTTTTTTCGCTTCCAGGCGGCGGTTGCGCTGTGCTTCCTCTGTAATATCAGCGGCAATGATTTCATAGAGGGTTTGCGAATGAATGGTATTTTCATACCGAATAAAACTGTATGTCTTCCCATCCGTTTCGATAATCGCTTTATTCTCCCCCTGCGGCAGTTTGCTTTTTTTCCTAATAATGTTCCACAGCCGCTCGCCGTTAAATAAATGCCTGCCGGCAAGCGATTGTGTGATGGCATCCATCGCGTTGTTAACAAGGTAAACCTTGCCGCTCTCATCATAAAAGCAAGCGCCCGAAGGCAGGGTATCAAAACTCTCTTTAATGGAAACGGCGGAAATATGATTTTTTTGCCATTTACTGATGTGGATATTAAGAAGAATGACAGCGGCGCTCAATAGCGCATTGATAAGCGCAATCAGCCATATCGGCGCAAAGTCGATAAGGTAGGTTTGCGGGTTATCTAATCGGGGCACATAAAAACTGCTGGCGTTTAAGTATTGCCAATAGATATCACAGCCGACAAACAGCGCCCCCACTGCCGGCAGCAGAATAAATCTTCTTTGCTGCCACAGGCGCATGAGCGCCCACACCAGCGCAAGGCAGATAAACAGTAACCACAGCGACAGCAGCCCTCTCACAGCGGGATTGTAAAATATGGTATTCACGCCTTCACCCCCTTATCAATGACAAAGGTGAGCGGTGTTTCATCCACGTGCATATCAAATAAAATGCCGCTTTCTTTTTGGCTGATTGCAATCTTAACCGACCGAATAGCGGGCATTTTGCGCTCGATAAGCGTTTCCAGCTCATCGTAAGCATACAACAGCATGCCCGCAGGCACTGCAGCCTCCGGCACCGCACCGATTTCGCAAGCTACACCTGCTTTCGCAAGGTAGCTTAAGCTCTCTTGATAGGCAAGGTGCAGTTCGGAAAGCGGGATGGTTTCCTGCTTTTCCGCCAAGAGCATCAGGTTGGTTTTACGCTTGATATAGGCGCCGATGACACAGACCCACAGCATATTGCTTTGGCGGATTTGCTCATTTTCTTCCGCCTGCGAAACCAGAAAGCGAATATGCTGTGTCTGCGGCGCCAGCGAAGCATTTAAGCGGTCGTAAATTCTGCGCTGTTCGGCAAGGCGGGTGTGCTCCTCTTTGAGCGCATTTTCCTTTTCCTGCAGTTCCGCGCGCCGCGAAAGGCGCAGGTTTGCCTGCTCCAGTTCTTCTTTTTGCTGCTTGATAAGCGTAACATCTTCCAGCCAAACGACCTCACCGCCGGAAATGGGGTTTTTGTGCTCAATATAATAGGCGCCCTCCTGCTGATGCGCGGCGGCTTCGTAGACAACCGTTCCCGCATTGTCCGTTATTTTTGCCGCCAGGTGCGAATGCTTAAACAATAGGTCATAGCCGGTGTTGGAGGGAATGAGTCCCGTTTTCAGGCACGCTTCCCAAAATGCCGCGATGCAAAAGCAAAATAACTCGGGGACATTGAGCATTCTTGTGTGGCGAAAATCGGTGAGATTATACACCCCGACAACGATGAGAGAAATAATAATCACCGCCAGCGGAATGATGCCGCGCTTCCCACTGGCATTGATACTTGAAAAGCGCACAATGCGAATGAGCGTAGCGAGCATTAAGCCGACAATCCACGCAATCGCAAGGTAATATAAAATGCCGTGAGAATAATCATCAATCCAATTTTCAAAGCCCGGCGCAAAGCGAAACGCGAGCTGGTGGCGGTCATTAGTCAAAAACAGCGCAATCAAAAGAATATCCGGAACATAGAGCCATTTGAGTTTGGGATTGAGCTTTTCGGCATCGGTTTTGCCGATGCTCATTGCAATCATCAGGCTGATGAGCGGCATGAGTAAAATCGGGATATAGTAGGCGTACCACAGCTGGCGCTCGAGCCACTCGTTTTGCAAAAAAAAGGAGAATTTTACCGCTCTTTCCACCATCCACAGCACCATAAACCCGCCAAGCAGCGTAAAGTAGCGGCGCTCCCTTACCCGAATCACGCGCGAGCGGATACTGACACTCCACATGATAAAAAGGGCAGAGAACACCATCGTGCCGGTAAAGCTCAGCGGCTCATTCCAAGTGACATTGGCAATGGGGCCGAGCACAAAAAAGGCCGCTAAAAACACGATAACCGTTATTCTGTTGCGCCACTGAATTGACATAACTTCCCTCTTTAAGTAAATTTGTATTATTATACCGCATCTGCTGCCGAGTTGCAAGAAAGCAAAAGGGGCTGTGAAAAAACGCAATAGTTTTTAATTGCGTGGCTTCACAGCCTTCGTTTTTTTGATGAAATTTAAATTTTTGAAAATTGAGGATATAACTTCCCCTTACCCCAAAAATGGAGCATGGTTTTCAACATAGAT
>JAFRJB010000074.1 GCA_017432485.1 Clostridia bacterium | reverse complement strand
CATAAAATGCAAGGCGTAGCCTTGCGACTGAACACTGAATACTGAACACTGAACACTCAAATAAGGATTTGCGCGCTCGGAGAGCGCGACAAATCCTTATTTGACATTGTCGCATATAAATGGTAATATAGAACAGTATATAATTATTATAATTTATAAATATTATTATATTGCAAAGTGATGCAATACACAGATTAAAGGGGTTATACTTTATGGCAGTAAAAGCAGTGAAATTCGGCGGCAGTTCTTTGGCAAGCGCCGAACAATTTAAAAAGGTCGCCGCAATTATTAAAGCAGACCCGGAGCGGCGCTATGTGGTCGCTTCCGCACCCGGTAAGCGCGATGCGCAGGATGTTAAAGTGACCGATATGCTCTATGCCTGCTTCCAAGCGGCGAGAAAGAAGCAGGATATTGAACCGATTTTTGCAAAAATTGAGCAGCGCTACAATCAAATCATCAGCGAATTGGGCTTGGATTTTTCTCTTAAAGAGGAGTTTGAAAAAATCAAGTTTGCCATTTCCCACCATGTGGGTGAGGACTATACGGCTTCCCGCGGAGAATATTTGAATTCAATGGTGTTGGCAGAGTATCTCGGCTATGACTTTATCGATGCGGAAAACGGCATTTTCTTTAAAGAAAACGGCACCTTTGATGCCGACCATACCAACGATGTGCTTGCCGAGATTTTGAGTGAACACGAAAGAGCGGTTATTCCCGGCTTCTACGGTTCGATGCCCAATGGGACAATTAAGACCTTTTCCAGAGGCGGCAGTGATATTACCGGCAGTATTGTTGCCAGAGCTGCCGATGCGGAAGTGTATGAAAATTGGACCGATGTTTCCGGCATGCTGATGGCGGATCCGCGCATTGTTAAAAACCCGAAGGTGATAAAAGTCATTACCTATTCGGAACTGCGCGAGCTCTCCTATATGGGCGCTACCGTGTTGCACGATGAGGCGATTTTTCCGGTGCGCGAGGCGCGCATCCCGATTAATATTCGCAATACCAACGCCCCCGAAGAAGAGGGCACAATGATTGTGCCTTTTGCCGATAAACCCAATGAAGATATCATTACGGGTGTGGCAGGTAAAGTCGGCTTTTCGATTATCAACATTGAAAAGAGTATGATGAATTCCGAAGTGGGCTTCGGCAAAAAAATCTTGAAAGTTATCGAGAATCATGACATCTGTTTTGAACATCTGCCCTCCGGCATTGATACGATGAGTGTGGTGGTCGATACCGCGGAAATTGACGGTATTCGAGAAGACGTGGTCAATGAAATGTTCCGCAAGACCAAAGCTGATTTTATCAATGTAGAAGACGGGCTGGCACTCATTGCCGTTGTCGGTCGCTCCATGGTGCAGCAGGTCGGTACGGCAGGCAGAGTCTTTACCGCAATGGGAAAGGCGGGCGTCAACATCAAAATGATTGATCAGGGTTCGAGCGAGCTTTCGATTATCATTGGTATCAATGAAGCAGATTATGCAAAAACACTCAATGCAATTTACTCTGAATTCGTAAAGGATTAATATGGCAAAACAAAACTCTAAAGCATTTAAAGAAGAGCGCAAGAAGGCAAGCGCGAAAGCAATGTATATCGGTACGGCAGTAGCCCTTGTTCTTATCGGACTGACAGGCTTGATCGTATGGCTGGTGCAATATAACTCCAATGTTACCGTATATCAGGTGGGTGAGCAAGCGGTAAAAAAGGACTTATATACCTGCGCCTATTATTACAGCACGATGACCTCGCAGGATTGGAAAAGTCAAGGTTTCGATGTGTATCAGGACCCGTATGAGCAAAAGTTGGGTGAAACTGTTTCCGAAAAAGTGCGTGAAAAGTTTGAGAATTGGGGAGAGTATTTTGAATCTCTGACCAATGACGGCTTGAAATTTATTCTCGTAATGCAAGATACTGCCACAAAGGGCGGCTATACCTACACGCAAGAGGTGCAAGATAAAATTGACCAAGAGTGGGAGGCATTGCAGCAGGATAAGCCGGCAACAATGAATTTCCAAGACTATATGCTGCGCACTTACGGGGCACCGATTAAATCAAAGACATTTCAAAACTATTTAACCATGTATCACCAAGCGGCGCAGTTTTATAAAGATATTACCGAGAGCAAGGCGCTGTTTAACAAATACATCGGCGGCACGGCAGCCGATTTTGAAAGCACCTATCAGGCACACCGAGATGAACTTGATGTGGTCAGCATTCGCTATTTCAGTATGGAGGATACTCCTGAAAATGCCGCGAAAATAGAGGCGCTTAAAAATGCTGCCGACCAAAAAGAATTCGGTGCGCTTTGCAATGAATATAAGAATGATGAAACATATACTAAAGAAGATCAGTCACTGTTTAAGGATGTCACCTTAATGCAAGTCAACCAAGTCAGCAAGAGCGTGATTTCGAAAACATTGACTTCGCAGAAGACCAAAGAGGGCGATATTTGTTACTCGGATTACAAAAAAGACGGGAAGACCTTTGTGGAAATTGTGTGTGTGGTAAAGCCCAGAGGCAAAAATATGAATGCCTACAATGAAAGTGATGTCAAACAGTGGGAATTCGGTGCTATGGGTGTTTTGTTGGAAGAATACTATGATGCGCATTACACAACAGAAGTTTCTCAAAAGGGAATAGAAGCTTTTCGAGAGGATATGATTATTCCTCAAGAACCGACCACGCAAAAAACAACCACTTCATAACTTTAGAAGCAATAGGGGGTTTATGAAGAAGTATACAGGTACTGTGCTATTGATGATTGCCGCTTTTATTTGGGGAACGGCATTTGTGGCACAGGCTGATGCGGCACAGAGTATTCCGCCGTTTACGTTTAGTGCGTTGCGCTCATTGGTGGGTGCGGCGGTACTGCTCATTTTTTTGGCAGTGCGCAAGCGCTTTTCAAAAGAGAATACGAAACAAACCGATTGGAAAGCATTGCTCCTTGGCGGTGTGATTTGCGGCTTTGTGCTCTTTGTTGCGATGAATTTGCAACAATACGGCATTACCGTATACCCGCATGAGGTTAATAATATTCCGGGGCGCTCCGGTTTCTTAACGGCAATGTATGTGGTCTTAGTGCCGATTTGCGGCTTGTTTTTCAAGAAAAAAGTGCCGCTTGTTGTGTGGATTGCCGCAGTATTGGCAGCTGTGGCGTTATGGCTGCTGTGCTTGAAAAACGGCTTTGGAGGTATCTACTTAGGTGATGTGCTGATGTTTATTTGTGCACTGGCGTTTACGGCACACATTATCACCGTAGATGTTTTCGGTACCAAAACAGATGGCGTAATGCTCTCTTGTGTGCAGTTTTTTGTAGCAGGTGTTTTGAGCCTTATTGCAGGGCTGCTGTTTGAACCTCGCACATCCTTGCAGGTGATTGCCGATGCATGGTTGCCGATTCTTTATGTCGGCGTGCTTTCCAGCGGTGTGGCTTACACCTTGCAGATTATCGGGCAAAAGAATACCGAGCCTGCCGTTGCTTCTATTGTCATGAGCTTAGAAAGCGTATTTGCCGTGTTGGGCGGATTGGTCATATTCGGCGAGTGGCTCTCCGGCAGAGAGGTGCTCGGCTGTGCAGTGATGTTTGCGGCAGTGCTTTTGGCGCAGAGCCCGCAGTTTAGGAGAAAGGATAAAGCAACATGAGTATGAAAGGCAGATTGCTCTCGGCGGCATTGACTGCCGGTGCGGCGCTTGCTGTCGGTTACGGGATGAAGAAACTCGGCGAGAAAGTGCAAGAGCAAACCGCAGTGCCGCAAGATGATGACGCACAAGCCGAAATCCTCGGTACGGCGAATTCGAAAATCCGCCTGAAAATGGGGGATAAAAACGATTGGAGCTACACTATGCGCAGTAAGGGTGTTGTCAAAGAAAAAGAAAACACCGCTGCCGGTAAAGAACATCATTTCGATTTTGTGCCGCTTAAGGATGGTGTGACACAACTTGAATTTGATTATAAACCGCAGGGAACAGGCAGTGCAAAAACCATTACATATAATATTGAAGTCAAAGGCGGTCAAATCATTCGCTGCGATGCTGCCGGAGATTTGGAAATGATTGCAAAGTAAGTGTCTATTCTACGGCACATCGAAGGAAATAGAAAAGGTTATTAAGGATATTGGATATTTTTATGGAAGAAGAAAAAAAGATAACCCAAGAACAGCTGTATTTCAGGTTTTACCTGTGCGGCAAAGAAATTACATGCAAATATACCGAACTGCTCAAAGAGGTGGATTTAACGTATACACAGTTTGTGGTCATGCGCTATTTTTGGCTTGTCGGCAGTTCAAATTTAAAGGATATGACAAAAGTGCTGATGCTTGACCCTTCCACACTTTCTCCTATTTTAAAAAAGTTGGAAGCAAAAGGCTTTATTGAGCGGCATCGCTCGGAGACGGATGAGAGAAATCTGATTATTACGCTCACTCCCAAAGGTGTTGAAGTGGAAGAGAAAGCGTTAAAAGTCAAAGAAAAAATGGCAGAGTTTGTGCAGCTCACACAAGAGGAAGCACAGACACTCAACGCACTTACCGAGAAGTTGTTGGTTCATATTCTCGAACAAAAAGAAAAGGAAAAGGAATAAGAATAAGAAGATGTATGATATTATCATTATCGGCGCAGGCCCTGCCGGATTAAGCGCGGCAATTTATGCGCGGCGCGCGGCAAAAAGTGTATTACTATTAGAGGCAAATACCTACGGCGGGCAAATTGTCAACACGCCCGACATTGAAAATTACCCTGTGGAAGAGCACATCAGCGGCTTTGAATTTGCCATGAAACTGTATACGCAGGCAACCAATTTAGGGGCGGAACTCAAATTTGAGCGCGCTCTCTCTATTGAGACCGATGGCAATAAAAAGATTGTCAAAACGGCAAAGAATGCGTATGAAGCGCAAGCGGTGATTATCGCGACCGGTGCCGAAAATCGCAAATTAGGTGTGGCGCGGGAAGACGATATGGTCGGCAAGGGCGTATCGTACTGCGCAACGTGTGACGGCGCTTTTTACCGCGGCAAAGCCGTGGCGGTTGTCGGCGGGGGCAATACCGCGATTGATGATGCCGTTTATCTTGCCGATATTGCGGCGGATGTTTACCTCATTCACCGCAGAGAAGAATTTAGGGCGGATGATGCAACTGTACAAAAACTTAGAGAGAAAGAGAATGTACACTTTGTTTTAAACAGCACGGTTTCCACACTCGTGATTGAGAATAAAGTTGTCGGTGTGGAAATCAGCGATAAAGAGGGGAATATGCAAACGCTTGCGGTGGATTGTCTGTTCATTGCAGTCGGCAGAATTCCCGAGAACCAAGCGTTTGCTGATGTGCTTACACTCGATGCCGAGGGCTATGCCCTGGCGGGTGAAGATTGTATCACGCAGGCAGAAGGTATCTTTGTAGCAGGCGATAACCGCGCCAAAGAAGTGCGGCAGTTAGTGACGGCTACGGCAGATGGTGCCGTGGCGGCAACGAATGCCGTTAAATACATCAATTCGTTAACATAAAGAGGTATGATAATGGAAATTAAAATCAATGGTGTGCAAGCAAAAGTCAATACGCCCAAAGTCAATTTCGATACAATGAAATTGGAAGAAAAAGAGAAGGAAATGCTCAACAAGAAAAAGCTTATCATTGCTGCATCCACGGCATTGACAATCGGTGCAGTGGTGGTTTCCAACGCTTTGAAATTGCAGAAGAAATTAAATAAGAAAAAGAAATAAGCAAAAAAACAGGCAGCAAAAATCGCTGCCTGTTTTTTTTATGTATAATAGTTGTTCTGATTATTTTTTACGGTCTGACTAAAGCGATATCGACCATTTCGCCGCTCTGGAGCACTGTGGTGCCGAAGCCGTATTGCACACCGTCTTTTTCATAGAAAGAGAAGAGCGTGATGGCACCGTATTTATCGGAAGCGGCGGTGATGCTGCCGGCGTTATTCTCACCGTTGTAAGAATACTTTTCGGCGGAACTGTTATATACCCACTCACCGTCTACAACATGTTCATAGGGGTCAATCGTGACGGTGACGCCGTTGCCTTTGCCGTTAATATCAATGTTGTTGAGTTCGTAACCTTTATCTTTTATGACATAGTATGCCTTCCACCTGCCGCTGATTTGTTTGGTGTCGGTCATTGTCGGAACGCCGGCAGGGATACTTTGGGCAAGCCCTTTGTACCAAGAGAAATCTTTCAATTCCGGTCTTTCAACTTTGGAGAAATCTTTTTGAGCGCCCTTGTCGGAAGGATTGGTGCTTTCATCTGTGGTATAATCTTCAAATTCTTTTGACCATTCATCAAGTTGGCTTTCCACATCATATTCCTCAACCGCTTCGGAAACGCCTTTGATAAATAAATGCGTGACAATGATTGTGCACACGGTACCCGCGATAACAAGTGCACCAATAACGATAAGCACTATTGCCCAAACAGGCAACTTTTTCTTTTTCTTCGGTGTCGGCGGTGCGCCGGCGGGCGCATAGGGCTGCTGCACAGGCGCATAGGGCTGTTGCACAGGCGGTTGTTGTTGCATAGGCGGTTGTTGTTGCATAGGCGGTTGCTGCTGCACAGGCGGTTGCTGCTGTACAGGAGGCTGTTGCACCGGAGGTTGTTCTACAGGCGGTTGTTGCTGTACAGGCGCACTGTTTGCTGGTTGCACCGTGGCACCGCAGTAGGGGCAAAACTTCGCATTGTTCTCTATTTCTTTTCCGCATTTGTTACAAAACATAGTGTTCTCCTTTCCAATGAGGGTTTATTGCCGGAAAAAAGCCGCAGTAATCCTGCGGCTTTTCACTTTAATTATTTGCTAAATATTCGTTGACTGCCTTTAAGACTTCATCTGCATCCAAGCCGTGTACCATACAGGCTTCTTCCAGGCTTTCGCCTGCTGAAGCGGGGCAGCCGACGCAGTGCATACCCTGCTGCATTAAAATCATGGCAATGCCTTGGTCTTCTTGTAACATATCACCGATAATGGTTTGTTTGGTAATATCCATTTTGTTATATCCTTTCTTTGTAAGAATAATGTGAACGTTTACAGATTGTGTTATTCTGCTTTTTCACTTTGGACTTTTTTGGTCATAAATTCTTCAATTTCTTTTTGCTCTTTTTTATTAATCGTGTAGAAGTAAACCGGAATACAGCTGAGCAATGTGCAAATACCGGGGATGAGCCACTGTGCCGCCAAAATGGTGTTGGGTACCAC
Source organism: Clostridia bacterium (assembly GCA_017432485.1). Classification (GTDB taxonomy): domain Bacteria; phylum Bacillota; class Clostridia; order Oscillospirales; family Acutalibacteraceae; genus RUG714. The sequence goes on along the minus strand of JAFRJB010000074.1, from coordinate 32,328 downwards.
TGTGTTTCCCGTTTGCTGCAAGTAATTGCATACACTGCTGTATCCGTCGGGAATCTGGGTGGTATAGCCGCAAAGACCGACTAAGAAGATGGCTACGGCAACGCTGAAAGCATTGGAAAGTTTGACACCGAGGGAGAATACCGCATACTGCGTGCCCTCCGTGCGCTTGCCGGTGGTCATTTCTCGGTAGTCGACCGTTTCGGCGAGCATCACCATCGGGGTGAAGCCGTGGGTGCCGAACATAAAGCCGATAAAGAATTGATAGAGCACTGCTGCCAGCGGGCTCCTGAAAATAGCGCCGGGGCCGCCGATGACATACAGCACATAGCAAACGGTAGAAACAACAAAGCCGTAGATGCCGAAGATAAAGTAAGTCTTTTTAACGCCGAGCTTATTATTAATAATCGGGGCAAGAATAATCGATACCACACTGCCGATGGTTGAACCGATACCCAAGAGAATCGGTAAGTTTTCGCCGGCGAGTTCGGCACCTCCGGGAAGGGTGACTTTATCAAACAGTACGCTTGCTGCCTGCACGCCGACACTCATACCCATGTTTCTGCCGAAGCCCAGCATTAAGAGCAGGAAGACCATCATCAGGTTGCGGTTGGTCTTCATCTCGCTGAACATTGCTTTAAAGCTCATGTTTGTCGGCTGGCTTTTGACCACTTCTTTACAGCCTTTATACATGGCTACGTAGCAAAGAATACCGATAAAATCAATAAATAAAGCCGTAATTAAGTATTCTTTTTCGGTAATGGCACCGTTTTCACTCTTGGTTAATACGCAGATAATCGGAATTACCAAACCGGGAGCTGCCAGACCGATTGTTTTCATAAAATTGGAAATACCGGCAGTCGAGTTTCTCTCTTCCGCGCTGGGGGTGAGCAGCGGCAGCATGCCTTGAGAGGGAATGTCTGCAAAGCTCATCGCGATATTCCATATGACCGTGGTGATTGTAATGTAGGTATACATCACGGCATTGGAATGGAAATTGATTTTAATAAAAATAAGGGTGGTGAAAATTGCCAGCGGTAATGCGCTCATTGCCACAAATGGCTTCATTTTTCCGCTTTTAAAGTGCGAGCGGTCAATGATATTGCCGATAATCGGGTCAGCGAAAGAGCTGATGATTTTGGCAATCAAAATAATGATGGCACAGACCATCAAATTGGCGCCTAATTGGCTGATATAAAACTGTGATTGGTAGGAATTGATATAGCCGATAAAAAACTGAATACCGAAAATACCAAGACCGTAGATCATCGCCTTGCCGAAGGGCAGGGTTTTATTTGTTTTTTTAGCCATAGTTTTTACCCCACATTACTAAAATTTATAAAAATATAATATCATAATTCTACACTAATTACAATAAGAATTTGTTGCGAAAAATCTGCTTTTATTGTATAATGTTTAAAGCACAACTATTGTGCGCTTTGAGATAATATATGATGGGAGTTATGGGATGTTTTTTGAGAAGTTAAATGAATTCGACAATGAGGTCTATGCCTCTTGTCAAAAAGAATTGAACAGACAAAGAAGCAATATTGAACTGATTGCTTCCGAAAATATCGTTTCCGAAGCCGTGCTCTTGGCGGTCGGCGGCGTATTGACCAACAAATATGCCGAAGGTTACCCCGGCAAGCGCTATTACGGCGGCTGCCAATTTGTGGATGAAGTTGAAGAACTTGCCAGAGAGCGCGCCAAGAAACTGTTTGGTGCACAGTTTGCCAATGTGCAGCCCCACTGCGGCGCCAATGCGAACTTGGCAGTTTTCTTTGCTCTGCTGCAGCCGGGCGATACCGTGCTTTCTATGTCTCTGGCAGGCGGCGGGCATTTGTCCCACGGTTCACCGGTCAACATTTCCGGTAAATACTTTAATATTGTGCCGTATTCGGTCAATGATGAAGGGTATATTGATTATGATGAACTTATGCGCTTGGCAGTAGAGCATAAACCGAAGTTGGTGCTTGCCGGTGCTTCTGCGTATCCGCGCGAGTTAGATTTTAAGAAATTCCGCGAGATTGCCGATGCGGCAGGTGCTTACTTAATGGTGGATATGGCACATATTGCCGGTTTGGTAGCGGCAGGGGAGCATCCGAGCCCGGTGCCCTATGCCGATGTGGTTACTTCCACAACCCACAAAACCCTCAGAGGTCCGCGCGGCGGTTTGATTTTGACCAACGATGAAGAGCTGGCACTCAAAATTAATAAGGCGATTTTCCCGGGTACTCAAGGCGGTCCGCTGATGCATGTGATTGCCGCAAAGGCTGTCGCCTTCGGCGAAGCACTGCAGCCTGCATTTAAAGAGTATCAGGCGCAGGTGAGAAAGAATGCAAAAGCCCTTGCCGCAGCGCTACTTGAAGAAGGCTTTGATTTGGTTTCCGGCGGTACGGATAACCACTTGATGCTCGTTGACCTTCGCAAGATGGGTATTACCGGTAAAGAATTTGAGCACCGCTTAGATGAAGTGCATATTACCTGTAATAAAAACGCGATTCCCAACGACCCGCAGAAGCCGTTTGTGACAAGCGGCGTGCGTATCGGCACCCCGGCAGTGACCAGCCGCGGATTTAAAGAGACCGAGATGAAAAAAATCGCTCACTGGATGCGTTTGGTTGCCACTGATTTTGAAGCTGCCAAAGAGCAGGTGAGTGAAGAAGTACAAGCACTGTGCGAACAGTTCCCGATTTACTAAAAAATGCCCCGCTGGGGCTTTTTTTAGTGCGACAAATAGTATTTTTATCACAGCCAACAGTGTACAGCTGACAGATAACAGAAGGGGGGACTCAGTCTTCACTTATTAAATCGGGTATGGGCTTAAATCCATCCTAACTCTGTTTTCTGTGGTCTTTAGTTTGACAAATAAGGATTTTGCGCTCGAAAAGCTATGCAAATCCCTATTTGTATAGACAAAACTTATTTATTTATGTTATAATTATTTATTATTAAAATTTTTATATTATTTGAGGTGAAATCGATGGCAAATCCGATTTTAAGTAAGCAGTCCAATGATAAAGTGACTTCTCCCGAACAGTTAAATGATTATATCAAGGTTTCCAATGTCGGCGTATGGCTGGTATTGCTGATGATTTTTGCGCTACTTGTAGGCGTTTTTGTTTGGGCGTGCTTCGGCAGCCTTAAAGAAGTGGTGGATACAACCGGCGTGGCGCAGAGCGGTACAGTCACTTGTTATATCACAGACAATTCTAAAGTTTCCGTAGGCAATGAAGTGAAAATCGGCGAGCTGAAGGGAACGGTAGTCTCTGTTTCCGAAACCCCGCTTTCCAATAAAGAAATCAGTCAGAAGTATGATGAGTATACGGCATACTGCCTTGCTTTGCAGGATTGGAATTACGAGGTGACCATTTCCTGCACCGACTGTGAAGATGGTTTACAGGGTGTCAAAATTATTCACAATACTATCAAACCAATTTCGTATGTCAAAGGGGAGGGCTGATTGCTGCGCGCGAACAGCTCATACAAACACAAAGATTGGGATTGAAAGGTATGGAAAGATGAAGCAAAAAAAGGCAATCAAAATTCCACAGCCGGTGCATGATAAAGTGGCAAATGTACCGGTTGTGATGCAGATGGAAGCGCTCGAATGCGGCGCTGCCTGTTTAAATATGATACTTGCCTACTATAAGAAGTTTGTCACCTTGGAGAAAACCCGCAGTGACTGCGGTGTCTCCCGAGACGGCTCGAGTGCGGGGAATATTATTAAAGCGGCAGCCAACTACGGCTTGAAGACAAAGGCGCTTTTGATTGACCGCAAGGGTTTACAGAGCAAGGGTAAGTTTCCCTGTATTATTCACTGGAACAAAAACCACTTTGTGGTGCTCGACGGTTTCACCAAGAAGTATGCGGTGCTCAATGACCCTGCACAGGGGCTTGTAAAGGTTTCCTTTGAGGAATTTGATAAGGCGTATACCGGCATTTATATGGAATTTGAACCCGGGGAAAACTTTGAGCCGGGCGGCAAGCGCGCGAGTATTGTTGATTTTGCCAAGGAACGCTTGCAGGGAACACGTACTGCTGTCATTTTTGTTATCGTGACGACTGTCATTCTCTCGCTGTTCGGTATTATTCAGCCGGCGTTCAATCGTGTCTTTTTGGACAAATTGCTTACGGGAGAATCTCCGGAATGGCTGACTCCTTTTCTTGTTGCGATGGTCGCACTGGCTATTTTTGAATTTATTGCCTCCGCGATTAAGAGTATCTATAATTACAAAATCGAAGGCAAGCTTGCCATTATCGCTAATTCTAAATATATGTGGCATATCCTGCGCCTGCCTATGCAGTTTTATTCTCAGCGTATGGCAGGTGATATTGCTGACAGGCAGACAAAGAATGAAAGCGTTGCCAAGGAACTCATTCAAACCCTGGCACCGGTGTTTCTTCACGCCATTTTAGCAGTGTTATATTTTACGGTTATGCTCTCCTACAGCGTGCCGCTGGCGTGTATCGCCTTGGCAGCGACCGCTATCAATTTAGGTGTCGCGACCATTATTTCAAAAAAGCGTATTAATATTACGCGCGTACAGATGCGCGATGCGGGTAAATTGGCCGGTATCGGCGTAACCGGTATCGAGATGATTGAAACCATTAAGGCCTCCGGTGCGGAAAGCGGTTTTTTTAACCGCTGGGCGGGTACTCAGGCAAGTGTCAATACCCAAGAAGTCAACTATGCGCACCTGAATCATTTTCTGGGCGCAGTTCCGGAGGCGGTTAATACCCTTGCCAACATTGTGGTGCTGGCAATCGGTGTTGCCTTCGTCATTCGCGGGCATTTTACCGTCGGTATGGTCACGGCATTTACTGCCGTGATGGGGCAGTTCAGCTCTCCTGTCAAGAGTCTGATTGAAGCCGGTCAAAAGCTGCAGGAAATGCGCACGAATATGGAGCGTATTCAAGATGTGCTTAACTATGAGACCGATGTCAAGGAAGATGCCTTTGAAATCGCTGAGGATGACAACATTTCTTATGAAAAGCTCACGGGTGCGGTCGAAATCAAGAATATCTCTTTCGGCTACTCACCGCTGGCGGAGCCGCTCATTCGCGATTTCAGTATGAGTATTAAGCCCGGCAGTCGCGTGGCGTTTGTCGGCTCTTCCGGCTGCGGCAAATCCACACTAGCCAAGCTTATCTCCGGTTTGTACCAACCGTGGGAGGGCAGTATTGAGTTTGACGGTATGCCTTTGAAGAAAATCAATCGCGCCGTCTTTATGGGCTCGCTTGCTGTTGTTGACCAGGATATTATTCTTTTTGAAGATACGATTGCCAATAACATTAAGATGTGGGACTCTTCCATAGAGGACTTTGAAATGATTTTAGCCGCGCGCGATGCGCACATTCACGATGATATTATCGCGCGTAACGGCGGCTATGAATACAAACTGACGGAGGGCGGCAAGGACTTTTCCGGCGGACAGCGCCAGCGCCTGGAGATTGCCAGGGTTTTGGCGCAGGACCCCACCATTATTATTATGGATGAAGCCACTTCCGCACTCGATGCCAAAACCGAGTATGATGTTGTCAACGCCATCAGTAACAGAGGCATTACCTGCATTGTTGTCGCGCACCGCCTTTCCACAATTAAGGATTGCGATGAGATTATCGTGATGGATAACGGCGTCGTGGTGCAGCGCGGCACGCATGAAGAATTGTATGCGCAAAACGGGCTGTACAATCAGCTGATTACGAATGAATAGGGGGTGAGTGCATGGGTTGGTTTGATGAACAAATAAAAGACAGAGTCAAAAACGATGAAAAACTGTTTTCCGAAGCGTTTTTGGAAATGTCCAGTGTCGTGATGGGCAATAAGGCACTCGCTGATACCTATTATGACCAAAACAAACAAGCGCAAAGCGCGATTAATGATATTTTAAAGTATTATTCCATTAAGCCGCAGGAGCTGCCCTTAAGTGTAAAAACCATTACCGATCAGATGGACTTTTACTTCAGACCTACCGGCATTATGAAGCGCGATATCACCCTGAAGGGCAAGTGGTATAAGGACGGTATCGGTCCTCTGCTTGCCACCACGACGGACGGCAAAATCATTGCGCTCATTCCCGGCAAGGTTTCCGGATATCGCTATTTTGATTATGACAGCGGCAAGAGCATTAGGGTTAATAAAAAGAATGCAGCTCTCATTACACCGGAAGCAATCTGTTTCTACAAACCGTTTCCGCTGCGTAAGCTGACTTCGAAGGATATCTTCGCCTATATATCCCATACGATTGCACCCTCCGATTGGGCAGTGATGGTGGCGGCTTCGCTGTTTGCAACACTTATCGGTATGCTGGTTTCCTATGCAAACGGTGAGATTTTCGGCAAGGTGATTGATATCGGAAATGCCGGTATCTTTTGGGCGGCATTTACACTGCTCTTAGGGGCATCTTTAGCAAACTCGCTCATCAATATTGTCAAACATTTATATGCTTCTCGTATCAATACGAAGATGACTGTTGCAGTGGAATCCGCGGCGATGATGCGCCTGATTTCTCTACCGGCAAGCTTCTTTAAAGAGTATAGCTCCGGTGACCTCTCCAAGCGTGTCAGCCAGTTGAAAATACTGTGCACGAGCCTGTCCTCAATGATTATCACCGGCGGGCTGACAACGCTGTTTTCCATTTTGTATTTCTTTGAGATTTTCGCTTATGCACCGGCATTGGTGATTCCTGCCGTGATAGTGATTTTGAGTTCTGTGGCCGTGTATACCGTTATTGCCGTGCTGCAAATGAATAATTATTCCAAGCTCCTTGCCTTTGAAGCAAAGGAGAGCGGTTTAGTTTTCGCGCTCATTTCCGGTATTCAAAAAATCAAGCTTTCCGGAGCGGAAAAGCGCGTGTTTGCCAAGTGGGGCAGGGAATATAAGGATGCCGCCGAGCGCAAGTACAATCCGAATACGGCGATTAAGCTCTTTAATGCGATTATTCTTGCCATTAATACCCTCGGCACCGTAGTCATCTATTACTTTGCCTGTAAATCTCATGTCAGTGTCAGCCATTATATGGCATTCAGTGTCGCTTACGGTATGGTTAGCGGTTGCTTTATGTCGCTGACCGGTACTTGTATGGAGTTTGCACAGATTAAGCCCACGATTGAGCTGTTTCAGCCGATTATGGATGCCGAGCCGGAGATTATGGGCAATAAAACCGTCTTACCGCGCCTTTCCGGCGGTGTTGAATTAAGTAACATTTCTTTTCGCTATGATGAGAATATGCCCTATGTCATTAACGGCTTGAGCTTGAAAATTATGCCGGGGCAGTATGTGGCAATCGTCGGCACTACCGGCTGCGGTAAGTCCACTCTAATGCGCATTATGCTCGGCTTTGAAACCCCGCAGAAGGGTGCTGTCTATTATGATGGCAAAGACTTAAACAGTATTGAATTGAAATCGTTACGCCAGGGTATCGGCGTAGTGCTGCAGGACAGCAAGCTGTTTTCCGGTGACATTTATTCCAATATCGCTATTTCCGCACCGGGACTTTCCATGGATGACGCCTGGGAAGCGGCGGAGCTTGCCGGTATGGCAGAGTCTATTCGCAATATGCCGATGGGGATGCATACCATGATTTCCGAAGGTTCGGGCGGCATTTCCGGCGGGCAGCGTCAGCGCTTAATGATTGCAAGAGCGATTGCGCCCAAACCGAAAATACTGATGTTTGATGAAGCGACTTCGGCGCTCGACAATATCACACAAAAGCATATTTCCGATTCTTTGGAGAGCCTTAAGTGCACAAGAATCGTGATTGCGCACCGCCTTTCCACAATTAAAAATTGTGATAGGATTATTGTGCTTGACCAAGGGAAAATTGCCGAGGACGGCACATATGAGGAATTAATCGCCAAGGGCGGTTTGTTTGCCGAATTGGTCGACAGGCAGCGCTTAGACAAGGCGTGAGGTTTGTGCGATGAGCTATGAAACAGAGTATTTAATGTACTTGACACGCTGCGGCGCCTGCGGCGAAACACCTGTGCCGCCTTCTCGGGAAACGGATTGGCAAAACCTGTTGCGCTTAGCATATGAACAGGATGTCAGTGTTACTGCTGCGATGGCGCTTAAGCAAGGCACAACCGGGTGCCCCGATGCACTGCTGCAGCCGCTGGTTTCTCAAATGAGAGGCAGTGCGGTGCAAAACGTGCGCAGGGCAGAAGGTTGGCTTGCTTTGCTTGCAAAAGCCGAGGAGCAGGGGATTGAACTGCTTGTCATTAAGGGATATGATGTTGCCCGGTTTTACCGTAACCCCGAGTGCCGCGTGGCAAACGATATGGATTTGCTGGTGCGCCCGCAACATGAACAGGAAGCGATGCGCTTTTTGGAAGACAACGGCTTTCGAATGGAAGAGCGAAAAGCCGACTCCAACCATGCTGTCGGTGAGCATCCGCTCTTAGGCATGGTAGAACTGCATATCAGTTTGATTTCACAGCGCTTTTGCATGATGTTTGCGGCATGGCAATTAAATGAAAGTGCTTTTGATAATGTGCAGTATATTGCTTTTTCCGGCGGCAGTTTTCGGGCGATGGAGAGCACAAATGCGCTGCTGTTCCTAACCTTTCATTTGATCAAGCATTTTCTGTATAACGGCATCAGTTTAAAAATGTTATGGGACATTGCTCTTTTTGCCAAAAACACATTGCAAAGTTTAGACACGGCGCGGTATCGGCAATTACTGCAAAGCAGTCGTTATGAATATTTTATGCGTGTTGTGTTTGGGGTAATGGTCAAATACGGCGGGTTTGAAAGAGAAGATTTTCCGCTTGAACCTATTGAGAATGAAGCGGATATGGAAGCGCTGTTACAAAATATGTTCGAAAGCGGCGCAATGGGAAAGAATCAGGCGATAGATGAGCAAAGCGCCTGGATGTTTTACTATTACGATTTTGCCCGGAGCGAAAACAGCCGCGAGGATTTAGCGCTGATTAATGAAGCGAAGAGAGAAGATATTCGCGGCGGATTATTTCCATCTGCAGTCATATTAAGCCGGAGATACCCGATCTTGCTGCGCGCAAAATGGCTGTACCCGTTTTGCTGGTTGCACCGCCTGCTGACAAGAGGCTTTGCATTTTTGTTTTCCCGCAAACGCCTTTCTCGCAGAAAAATCAGAGAAAAAGAGGAGCTTTCCCTGCAGGCGCAAGAGAAAATTCAACTGCTGCAACAGTTTCAAATTGCAGAGAAATATAAATAAAATGTAAACAAATCTAAACGTTGTTGACTTTACATTTGTTAGATGCTATAATCATACTGTAATAAATTTTATTAATAAAGGGGGTTACTGTTATGGTAATCGATGAAATTAAAAAATTAGCAGAAGAAAACGGTATTGAATTAACTCCGGAAATGCTTGATTCTATCGCCGGCGGCGCTTTCACTGAAGATGAGTGGAAAAAGTTTACCCCGGAAGAGAGACAAAAGCTTCAGATGGAGTCTATTACCAATAAAACACTTGGCAAACCTTGTTGCCTCGACTAATTTAAATGGAGGATGTTTTAAATGTATCAGAGTCCTGACCTCATTAAGGTCAATTTAGATGTCAAAGATAACTTTGCAGCTTATAAAAGTTGTGTCGAAAAGACTTGGACAAGCGACTTGGTAGGCACTTGTGACCAACCCGGTTATGTTTTCCAGACCTGGACACAGATGTTCCCCGCGGATCCCTTTACATGCTATAATGATCTCGTGTAAGTTAAGTGTTTCGTATGTTTGACATCGATACAGGCAAAGACTATCAATTAAACAAGGAATTAGCAGGGCAGTTTGAACCGTTTTGTAACAACGAGGGCAAACTACCCTCTTTTTCGCTTTGTTTCAAAAAAATGCCGCCTGAGGGTTTTAAAGACTTAAGTGTAGCAAAAACCCTCAGTGACTATACGTTTTTTGAAGAAACCGAACAGGGGTTTTGGGTGTCATTCTGCGGCTGCTTTATGTGCTTGTCGAAAGAGTTTCGGCACGCTGATGTATATTTGGCGGAGCGCTGCCGCGGTGACGGTACGTATGAAGCCTCAAATCTTTTAATGCAGGGCTATATGTACCGCTTGGTCACACAGGGTGACTTTATGATTCACTCTGCCGCTGTGATGTATGAGGATGATGCAATTTTGTTTTGCGGGCTTTCCGGTGCAGGCAAAAGCACGCAGGCAAATTTGTGGAAGACCTATTTACATGCATCGGTATTAAACTACGATAAGCCCTGTATCATTCAAGAAAGCGGGCGCGTGTATGCCCACGGCAGCCCGTGGAGCGGCAAAGAAGCGCTGGTGCGCAATGTCTATAAACCGCTCAAAGCCATTGTCTATGTGGTGCAGGCAAAAGAAAACCGCGTGCGCCGGCTTTCTTCTGCCGAAGCTTTCGGGCATATTTTTTTGCACAATTATGTTTACCCCTTTACCGATGAAATAGAAGCACAATATATTGCGGCAATTCAAGATGCAGTCAATTGCATTGAGGTGTATGAGTTGCAGTGCGATATTAGTGAAAATGCCGTTGCGGTATTATTTGAAACACTTTATAATAAACCTTATGCGCAGGCAAAAAAGGAGTTTGTGATGAAGTACAAAACCAAAGATTGTTTTTTAATGAAAAGAATTGCAGAGGAATATATTGTTATTCCTCGCGGAAGCGAAGCAATTAATTTTAATGCTTCCGTGGTATTCAATGAATCGGGCGCATTCCTTTGGGATTTGCTTGGCGATTACACGGATGAAGCCGCTTTAGCCAAACAGCTGCAGGAAAAATATAATATTGATGCTGCTTTGGCACAAAAAGACACCAAGGCATTTCTCAAAAAGATGGATGATAACGGCTTATTAGATACAATTGAGGAATAAGAAATGGAAGAAAAAATTTCCCTTTTTGATATGCTTTCTCAAGCAAAAGAAGCCAATGTCGATGAATCGGATATGGCGGAAATCATGGGCGATATCGTGACGCGCAAATCTAACCTGATGCGCGCGCCGCTTACCATCCAATTGGAACTGCTTCCCCTTTGTAATTTTCGCTGCTCTTTTTGTTATGTCAGAAAAACGAAAGAGGAAGTCGCGCAAAGCGGCAAAGAGATTTTGCGCTTTGAGGATTGGAAACCCTACATTGACTTTGCGCTTGAATCCGGCGTAGATTCCTTAACACTTACCGGCGGTGAATGCACATTGCACCCGGATTTTAAGCAGATTTATGCCTATGCTTACGACAAGGGAATGGAACTGTCGGTTATTACCAATGCTTCTTTAATTGATGATGCTATTATCAATTTATTTTTGCAAAAGCCGCCTTCGAGAATTTCCGTGACACTGTATGGCATGAGTGAGCAGACTTACGAGCGCACCTGCGGTAACGGTGCTGCCTTCCCGAAGGTGATAGAGAATATTGAGAGAATGCTGGCGTGCGGGCTTAAGGTTACTCTCAATTACACCGCCGGAAACGACAATTTCTGCGATATGGAGGCGGTGCTCGCGTATGCGCGTGCACACAGAATAGCGGTGTTCCCGACCAATGCGCTGATGAATGTGCGCAACTGTGATGACGATGTGATTCAAGCGCAGTATGTGGATTCCAAAAAATACAAAGAGCTGGAAATTAAACACATGGCGCTGATGCAAAACACATCGTTTGAAACCTTGATGCATCGCTTTTTGACCGAGTATTCCGAGCCGCTTGTGCATGGTGACAGAGGCTTTACCTGCAGTGCCGGTAATTCCGCGATGTTTGTTAACTGGCAAGGCTTGCTGGTGCCCTGTGTCAACTTTAACACCTGCTTGGCAGACCCGCGCGAAGTCGGCTTTGAAGAAGCTTGGAATACGGTAAAGGCGTGGGTAGATAAAATACCGAATTTAGAGGGATGCGAAGGCTGCATTTTCTTTAATAAATGTCACCGCTGTCCGGCAATTCATTACGGTGATACCGGCGAATTCGGGAAAGTTTCCGCGCGCTTGTGTTTCAAAAAGATTTACCCTGAAGAAGCAAAAAAAGCCCTCGCGGACTATGAAAAGAAATTAAAAGAGAATCAATCAGATAATCAGTAATATACAAAGGCGGATGTATGCATACCGAAAAGCGTATTCCAATGGGCGACCGGCATTTCGGCAAACAAGTGGAGCTGATTGCGCAAGGCAATAACAAATACTTGTTAAAGCCGCGCAGTGCCGATACCGAAAAAGCGTTTGAAGCCTTCCTTTTGACATTAAAAAAGGAGGGTTTTCCTTTTTTGCCCGGCGCAGAGCATGTCATAGAGGAATGCGCGCAAGGCTATAAATCGCGCTATGAAGAACATCTGCCGGCAACAACTCAAGAAGACATTCACCTTTATTTTAAAAGGTGCGGTGCGCTGATTTTTATTGCGTACCTGTTAGGCGCATCGGACTTGCACTATGAAAATATCATAGCTTCCCGCAATACGCCGGTTGTAGTGGATTGCGAAACTATCATTGCCGGTCAAACCGAAGCACCGCAGCAAAGGCTTGCGAATTTGAGCGATACGGTATTGGCTTCGCACTTGCTCCCGTATTGGAAAAGTGCCGGGGACACATGTGTGCTCGTTTCAGGTTTAATAAGCGAAGTGCCCGGCGCTGCCAACCAACTTGTTTTTAAAGGCAAAATCTGTTATATTTATGCGTATGAAGCGCAAGTGCAAGAGGGATTCGAAGCAGCTTACCGCTTTTCGTTAGAGCACGAAGAAGTTATTCTGCGCGCGCTGACACAGTTTGAGGGCTGCACTTTTCGGATGATATTGCGCCCGAGTAAGGTGTACGACAGTTTTATGCGTATTGGTGCTGTTATGCAGCATGATAAAGCCGAGCAGGGAATTCGAGAGCTGCTCTCGGTAGGGTATCGCAAGGATGTGCGCGAAAAACGCCTGCAGCAAATGCAGCCGGTTTTGGAAAAGGAACTTGGTGCGCTCTTAAGCGGCAACATTCCGCTTTTCCATATTCGCTATAACGCGCATGCGCTTTACTGCGGCGAAGAAGTGCTTGTAGAGGATTTTCTTGCTTTAACACCGCAACAAAGTGTGAAACAGCGCCTTGCAGCCCTTTCTTTTGGCGATATGCAAGCCCAAAAAAGAATGATTTCTCAATCTTTTGCGGCAGTGCGCCCTGTGCAAGAGCATATGAAAACACCTTGCAGAGAAGGCTTGGAATTAGAAACCTGCTTTCAAAGAATAGAAGAAGGATATATTGCCTCTTTGGCTGCCGGGTGGATGCAGTTGGATCGGGATGACGATACAAGTTGCTTATTCTTTCGCAACTGCGGCTTTGGTTTATACAGCGGAACTGCCGGTATACTATGCGCTTATGCCGCTATGTATCACAGCACAAAAGATGATAAATATCTTCATGCTTTAATGGCGCACTATCAACATTTCAAGAATGTGTTGGTGCACCTTGGAACGCCGGCAATGCGCGCACAATCCATTTCGCTGCAAAGCGGTGTGAGCGGTGTCATCAATGCACTGCTGCATATTTATGCGCTGACAGGTGAGCGTTGTTTTTATGAAGACGGCGCGGCGCTGTTTGAAGCCATAGACACTTCCGAAGTGCCGCAGCAGGGTGATTTGCTTGGCGGATGTGCCGGTTTGGCATTGGTGTTGCCGAAAATTCATACGCAAAAAAGTGCGGATTTAGCAAAAAGAATGCTGCCGCGCTTAGTGGCGGAAGAACCGGTGCTTACCGGTGCCGCGCATGGGGCAGCAGGGCTTGCATTGGCAATTTGTGCCGCACAGCAAGCGGCAGATACCGATGCATATAATCAAAGAATATTGGAATTGATGCAGTCTGAAAATACTTACTACTCTGCTGCATGCCATAACTGGCAAGATTTAAGATATAGCGACAAAACAGTTTTTATGAACGGCTGGTGTTCCGGTGCGGCAGGGGTGGCAATGGTTAGAAAGTATATCGCCCAAGCGACAAAAAGCACTGAGCTCAAAAAGCTTTGCCGGTTGGATATTGCGCGCGCCACCGAGAATTTGACAGCGCATATAGTTTTGCCGCGCGACAGCCTTTGCTGCGGCAATGCGGCGCGGCTGATGGCGCTCTCTTACCTTGGAGAGCAAAATGAAGACTTATATCAGCACCTTTGCAATGCGGTTCGCTCCGATTCTTTACAACTGTTTCATCCGCATAAGACTTGTGATGAGAATTTCGGTTTGATGCAGGGGCTTGCCGGTATTGCCTATGCGTTAGCGATGTATCAAAACCCACTTAGCGGAGGTATGCTTTTGTGAGCACACAGGATTTTAGTGTTAGTATAAAAGAAATAATGCCGCTTATTATTGAGCAACTTCGGGAAGGGGAAACGGTTCGCCTGACAGTTAAAGGGGTGAGCATGCAGCCGTTTTTGAAAAACGGCAGAGATGCTGTTTTTATGGTTTCTCCGGACAACAGAGTGCCGCAATGCGGAGATTTATTTATGTTTGAGCGCCCGGGGTTCGGGTATGCCATGCACCGCATTTGTGCTGTTCACGAGGGCGGCATGCTGGACTTTATCGGTGATAATCAACTCATAGTAGAGCCCGAAATTTCATCCTCTTTGTTGGTTGCCTATGTACCGAAGGTGGAACGAAAAGGGAAGGTCATTGATTGCCAAAAGGGATTTTGGCGCAGTTATATGACATTTCGTATGCGCTGCAGAGTGAAGTGTCCCGCATTTTTCAGAGCCTGCTACCGCTGCAGGCGTGCTATTGTCAAAATACTTGTTTTTCCGCTCCGGGTAGTTTCCCGATTGTTAAAAAAAGCAAAAGGAACAAAAGATGAATAAAATTAAAAGACTCTTTAAAAAACTAAGTAATAGAGAAGAAAACATTCGTTTAACAAAATGGATGTTATCTGTTGTTAAGCCCTACACGCGCTTTATTGTCTACACATTTATTATCAGTGTGGTATCGATGCTCATCTCTTATGTGAGCACCATTGTGGGAAAATACGTGGTGGATGATGCGACCAACGGAGTTATCAACATACGCAATATGGCATGGATGTGCGGTGCGACATTGATATCCATTGCCATTAGTGTATTCAGTTCCATTATCAGCAGTTACATCAGTGAAAAGTTTTCTTTTTCATTGAAAAAAAGTTTTTTTAATGATATTCAGCGTTCTGTTTGGTTACATATTTCCAAAATTCACAGCGGAGATTTGGTCACCAGGCTGACAACGGATATCGGTGCTATTTCCGATGGCTTAATCAGCATTATTCCGCAAACAATTTTAATTGTTACACAGCTTTTGGTGGCCTTTTGTATTTTATTTTATTACGATAAAAAAATAGCACTGTTCGCTTTGGCGCTCGGTCCCATTGGCGCATTGTGCCTGTTCTTTTTTCGGGAACGATACAAGCGCTACCAGGCGGCGCTGCGCAAAAGTGAATCCGATTATCGTTCCTTTATGCAGGAGACACTATCTAACTTAACTATCATTAAAGCTTTCGGGCAAGAAAATTATAATGATGAGAAAATGGAAAGCTATAAAAAAGAACGCTTGCAGCTTGTCTTTAAAAACGCAAGGCTTTCCTCCGTGATGGGTGCGGTCATGCGCTTGGTTTACAGTATCGGTTATGTGGTCGCCTTTTGTTGGGGCTCCTACCGCATTTCCACCGGCGATATTACATATGGCACATTGACTATATTTATCACGCTTGTCGCGCAAGTACAAGGCTCTATCAGTTCTTTGGCGAGCATTGTGCCGCAATATTACAGTATGCTCGTTTCCGCAAAGCGTATCCTTACAGTCATTGATTTTCCAAAAGAAGTGTATAGCGGGAAAACCGATGTGCCTGTTGCGGTAGGTGTGGAGGCGTCAGATGTCAATTTTGCCTATGATAAAGAGCTGATATTAAAAGATATGCATTTTCATGTTGCGCCCGGTCAAAAAGTAGCGGTAGTCGGTCCCTCCGGTGCGGGCAAAACCACTTTGGTGCGCTTGCTCTTAGCATTAACAACGCCGAACAAAGGGGAACTGCGTTATACCTTTGAAAGCGGTGAAAAAGAAAGCGTGACCCCGGATTGCAGGCGCTTTGTTTCCTATGTGCCGCAGGGGAATACCCTCATTTCCGGCACGGTGGAAGAAAACTTAAAGTTCGGCTTGCGCGATGCTACCGAAGAGCAGATGTGGCACGCGTTGGAACTTGCCGCGGCAGATAAATTTGTCAAAAAACTACCCGACGGGTTAGAAGCGGAATTAAGCGAAAAGTCCGGCGGTATTTCCGAAGGGCAGGCACAGCGCATTTCAATAGCGCGTGCTTTGATAGCGGATAAACCGGTGCTCATTTTAGACGAAGCGACCAGTGCTCTCGATGAAGCAACAGAGGCGGTGATTGTAAAGAACATCACAGAACAGCTTGACAATAAAACCTGCTTCATTATCACGCACCGCCGCTCGATGCTGCAATACTGCGATACGGTTATTGAAATTGATGAAGATGCCAATGTAACGATGAAATAAAAAGAATGGTACTCCTTGAGAGTATCATTCTTTTTTTCAGGCAACAGGGAACAGGTCTGCGATACCATACAATAAAAAAGGATTTGGCGTATTGCCAAATCCTTTTTTTGAAATGCTTATTTTTCTGCGGTGGTGTCTGCAGCAGCTTCAGCAGTGTCTACAGTCTTAGCAGCTTCAGCGGTTTGAGCAACTTCAGCAACTTCAGCAACTTCAGCAACTTCGGTAGCTTCGGTAGCTTCTGCAGCTTCAGCTTCTTCGCCTTCTTCGCCTTCCACCGGTTTCTTATGTCTGTGAATGACAAAGCGGTTAAGCGGGTAAGTCCACGCGGTAGCTAATGTTGCAACCAAAGGCTTGGTGATAATATCGCCGAGGGATTTCAAACCTTTTGCAACCATGAAGTTTTGGAATTTTGTACCAATCCAAGCGGTGGCAATGATGGTGAAGACAACCATGATGATGTACAAAATGGTGCTCAATACAACATTGGAGTCCGCTTTGAAGGTGGTTTTTCTGTTTAAGATAAATGCAATGATGTAACCGATTGTGGTGGAAATGACATATGAATAGAAAATACCTAAACCTTCTGCCAAACCGATACTTGCCAAGAAATTGAAAAAGCCGTTATCAGGCATCGGGGCATGTGCAATGCCTTTAAATACAACATATTGCAATAAATAGAATACTGCCAATTCCACAAGGGTAGAAGAAAAACCTACCAGTGTGAATTTGATGAATTTCCAAAGTTCGGCATACTTTTCGGTGAACTTTTGTTTCTGTTGTTGTTCTGCCATAATCCTTCTCCTCATTTATTTAATTATAAAATACAAAACTATTATATAATAGCAAAAAACTTTAGTCAATACGAAAATCGGAATTTCTTGGCAAAAATTCCACACATAAAGCCTGTGAAAAAGTGCCGCATCACTGCGGCACCTCTGTTAACTAAATACTGTTAGCTGTATACTGTCAATGAATCAACCCGGTTTATTCATTGACCAGCATGATTCTACCTTTGACTTTACCCGGGGTTTTGAAATCCTGGAACGCTTCGCGCGCATCTTTGAGCGCCCACTTTTTGTAGATAAACTTCGGGTCGATAATCATCTCTCCGGTGGCAACATAGTGCGCTGCAAGGCTCCAATCATCGCCGGGGAAGGGGGCTGTACCGCCGCTCATCCAGGAGCCTGTCAAAGTCAGCTCTTTGCGGTTGATATTTTCCCACAATTTCTTTGTAAAGGTCATCTCTTTTACAGGGGTGCCGATAAAGCAAATGTGCCCCTGATTGCCGGCAAGCTCGAATGCCATTTGAATGGTCGGCACACTGCCGGCACTTTCAAACACCCAATCGAAACCTCTGCCGTCGGTCAGCGCCATTGCCTGCTCCATAAAGTCTTTGTCTAACGTGTTAATGACAGCATCAGCGCCCACATTTTTAGCGGTTTCCAACTGCTCGGGAGAGATGTCAAAGGCGACAATTTTCTTTGCGCCGAAAATCTTTGCCCACTCGAGCGCAAAGAAGCCGATGGTGCCGCAACCGAGAATAGCGACCGTACCGCCGCCTCTATATTTACTCACTCTTACGCCGTGCAGCGAAACAGTGCAGGGTTCAAACATAGCGGCGCTCGTAAAGGGAATACTCTCATCCACTTTCACGGCGTTGGTTTCGGGCACCACACAGTATTCGGCATAAGCGCCCGGGTCGCGGGAGCCGATGAAGGAGTAGTTTTTGCACTGCGAGAAATTGCCCTTCGCGCAGTCGGGGCAGTTTAAGCAGGATTTGAGCGGTACGCCTGCCACATGGTCGCCGACCTTGACGCGAGTCACATTTTTACCCACCTCGGCAACAACGCCCGAAAACTCGTGCCCTAAAATGATGGGGTAGTAGTGA
The DNA here is from genome assembly GCA_017432485.1 of Clostridia bacterium. Taxonomy (GTDB): domain Bacteria; phylum Bacillota; class Clostridia; order Oscillospirales; family Acutalibacteraceae; genus RUG714. The sequence continues at coordinate 14,001 of JAFRJB010000074.1, read as the reverse complement.
GCGCCGCCGGCAAGCACGCGCGAAATATCCGAACCGCACACGCCGCAGGCTTTGACTTGGATTTTTACATCATTGTCACCGACTACCGGGTCCGGTACATCTTCATATCTTAAATCTTCATCGCCGTATAATACTGATGCTTTCATAGTTTTTCCTTTCACTTTTGCAAGTAGGGCATTGAGGCGCCATTTGCAGCGCCTCAATACAATATAAGTTTGTTTTTTCATTGACTGAACGCTGAACGCTGAACACTGAACACTGTTCTAAAGGGCACCGCCCTTTAGAACATATTCGCTGTCATATAAGAGTGAATGACCGCATAATTGTAGTCATCGATAATCTCGACTACCTTGTCTTTACACAAATCACGGGCAGTCGGGTTAATCAAGCTGCCTTCGCGGATGTGCTTAAATTGCTGCGGCATATATTGGCGGAGCATATTGAGCGGAATGCCGCCGATATCGTCGATATTCTTAAGCAGCTTTTCAATCGCTTCGTCCACTGCCGGAACGGTCATATAGTAGCGGCTTCTATCGGAAAAACCGTATTTTCTCGAAAGGAACTGCTTGTGATCATCACCGTCGTAATACTTCACCCAATACTTCGGGTTATCAAGCATTGCCTGTTCAAGCACTTCAATGAAGTTTGCGCGCTTGCTTTCATCGGTAATCAGCTCTTTTTCCATCATCGAGAGAGCATATAAGCCTTCGCGCACCGCAAAGGTGAGGGCAGGACCGACCTTGATAATGGCGATACCGTCTTGCACCATTTCGTTGAGTGCCTGCGGGGTCTGGTAGTCGGTAGAGTGACCTTCAAAAACAATGTCGGGGTATTTCTTAAGGGTTTTGCATAGGTCTGCCGCATCCAACCTGTCATAATTGTGCACATCGGCATTGCCGAATTCCACACCGGGCTGCACGACCACGGCAATAATGTTTTCCCAGGCGTTATCAAGCCCCAACTCGTGAAATTTCTCTTTATAGGCGCGCAAGGTGTTTTCAAAATCCTTGGGAGTGGTCACTTCTACGTGGTCACCCTCTTCCTGATCACCGCCGGGAATCGGTACTTCCGAACCGATTACATACACGGGATGCACGGCATCCGGATGCTCTTTGAGATACTCTGCAAAGGTTTCTTCTGCCGCTTTATAGAGGAAGGCGCCTCTTTCGGCAACCACCAGCGGGTCTAACGCACCGGCAGGGTCATCGCCGAGTTTCATGCTTGTATCCAAATGAATTTTGGTATAACCGGAAGCGACACACAGCTGCACCAGGATTTTTGCCTGTTCCATTGCGTAATCGGCAGGCTTGTCGCACCACGGCAGGGGACCTAAGTGGTCGCCGCCGAGCACAATGAGGTTTTTATCAAAATCAATGCGCTCTGCGATTTGGTATACATATTCTTTAAAATCGGCAGGCAGCATTTTGGTATAGCCGCCGTCTTGGTTCACCTGATTGGAAGTCGCTTCAATGAGCACACTTTGACCGGGCAGTCTCTTTGCCTGTTCCAGTGCCGCTTCAATGACCAACTTGTTGGCGCTGCAATAAGAAGGAATGCCGCAGTGAATACCGATTTTTCTCTTTTCGACCATATCTTTTAACGGATTAATCATAGTCTATACTCTCCTTAGATAAGTTTCAAAATAGATTGAAAGTTGTAATTCATCAGATAATTTTTTACGGGTAGATGCATCAAGATGATTGAGTATTTTTTGACTGCAACAAGCGAACGCGATGTCGCAATACTTTGTGTATTGCAAAGAGTGTTTGTGCAGTTGCAGCCGAAAAGTGCCAATCAGATGAAGCAGATATCCTGTAAAATTATTATCCGTTATTATTCCTCAAAGAAATAGGATTTGAGCAGCAGTTTGCAGGCATCCATATCATCTTTGTGGGTGATTTTGAGGTTGATGAGATTAGTCGGTACAACCTCCATGGGGATGTTATTGGCAAGCGCAATCGCACCGGCGCTGGTCATCTGCTCAAAATACTGCGGGTCGGCATTTTTATAAATGTCATAAATTGTGCCGAACTCAAACGCTTCGGGGGAAGCACCGGAAACAATAAACTGCCGCGGCACGACCTTGGTGAGCATATTGTTTTCATCCATCATATACATCGTGTCGTATTGACAGGCGCCCAAAGTGGCACCGCCGTGTTTTTTAACACTTTCAATGATTTTGAGTGTGCCTTCTTTGTCAACATAGGGGTGGGTGGCATCGTGAATGAGAATAACATCTTTCGCCGCACCGAATTCGCTGATTTTGGTCAAGCCGTTGAGTACTGACTCGCTGCGGGTGTTGCCGCCGGCAACCACGCCTGCAATTTTTTGCAAGCCGAGTTTTGCATTGGTTTCGTTGACAAAATCAATCCAATCGGCGTGAGAAACGATGACAATATGATCAATGGCTTTGATTTTGGCGTAGGCTTCGACTACATAGGTATAAATCGGTCTGCCTTCCACCTCAATATATTGCTTGGGAATATCGGCGCCGAATCGAGTGCCGGTACCGCCCATCATAAATAAAACGGTGTTCATACATCTAAACCTTTCGAGTAAAAATGCGGTATTTACAGAAATACCATATCTATTATATTATATATATAATATAGTCAAAAGTCAACTATATAATGTGTTGAAGCAGCTTTTTACATTTATCATAAAACCCGAGAGAAGTACTTCTCTCGGGTTGAATAACTGTTGGCTGTTGCCTGTCGGCTGAATATGGTTATATTCTCAACGACTTGTCCTCACCGATGCCTGTCATACCGTCAAGCACAATCTTGGTGCCGTCGGGCTTACAGATATAACCGCGCAGGGTGCCGAAGTCGACATGATAATTAATATCAATTAAACCGGCAGCCACACGCATCAAATGCTCATCTGTAATGTCAAAGTAAACCTTGACCATGCCGTAATCATCATAAATATACCATTTGAAGGGGTCACCGTTAATATGCTCGAACTTGACCGGAGTCAAGCGAGTAGAGGAACCTTCAAACCAAATCAGGTTCTCATTGTAATCATCCTGATTGATGGACTGGTTGCGGGTGAGATTAAAGCCGAAGTACTGCTTCTTACCGTCAATGACCGCAGTGCCCATAGTAGAAACCCAGTCATAGTGAGCTTTATAGGGGTAATAGCCTCTGTGGTCGTCAATGACAGCGGCGGTATTTTCATTGGCTTCATAGCGCTTGCCGTTAACTTCTACAAAACCTTCCACTTTAAATAAATCTTTTTGTGAGTAAAGCGGTCTGTTTTTGCCGAAGGGGATAACCACAACGCTCGGTTCGGAAACTCTGGTCAGTTTTACGTTGTAAGAAATCGTGCCGTCTTTACTGCTTGTCTGCCCGCAGACATCGGCTCTGCCGTCTTGAAAATTGTTGACAAAGGTGATGGTGTCGTTCGGGTTGGTGGAAACGGTTTTTGCACCGTTTAAGAGATTTTCTGCGATGGCATATTCACCTTTTTTGAGAATTGGCGCCCACGAAATGAGTTTACCGCTTGCCTTATCATAGAGGATTGTCAGCGCTGTGCCGAAAATGCCCATATCGCACACGGCGGTCAATAGGGTGATGTCGTCAAAATTGACTTCTACTGCTTCCCACAAAGTCAGCTTAAATTTATTAAGTGAATTCGGGAAGAGAGAGGGTTTGTCGGCATCCAAAAAGTTCATCACTTCAAACTCTTTATCGAAAGTGCCGAATGCTACTTTGCCGTTTTCATCCACCACTTTTGCGGGGGTTGGAACCGGCAGCCTTTTGTCTGAAAGATATTGTTCAAACATATTTTTTCTCCAATCCTAAAGATTTATTTTTTTGTAGTGATAGATTTTTTACCCGACCAGAACGAGTAAATATTGACAGCTTTGCCCTCAAACTTGACAGTATGGTAGGTGCGCATTCTGACATAGTATTTTTTGCCGCCTGTCAGCGAGGAAATGGTCGCGACATTGTAGCGGTTGTCCTTTAATGTAAAGGTTTTTGCCGTGTGGAAATCCGCATACAGCGAATACTGGATTTGGTAACCCTTGGTTTGGTTCTTTTGGGTATTCCATTTAACCTTGATTGCCTTTTTGGCGGCAGTTAAGGTGAATTTAGAAGTATTCTTCGGGCGAATGTAGTAGTAGAGATACTTGGTGCCGGAATAATTACCTTTGAATTTAGCGGTAATTTTATATTTGCCGACATTTTTGCCGTTGGGAATACTGTAAGCAAAGTTTGCCGTAGAAATGCCTTTGCCGGCGGAGTCTTTGACCGCAAATTTCGGCTTTTGCACCTTGCCGTTGTAGGTGAATGTCTCTGCCGTAAGGGTGAAGGTTTTCGGGTAGTTGATTGTCTTAAGAACCTTGGAATAGCCGCAACCTTTTCTTTGGCAGGTTTGGTAAATTTTACCATCAGCGCTTAATGTCGCTTTTTTGGTAATTTGTGCGCCATAGTCGTGCCCGAATTTCGGAATAGTGGTTTGCGCAACAATGGTTTTATTGCATACTGTACAGTGCGAACCCTCTGTTTTACCATCAAGTTCACAAGTGGGTTCCACAGCTTTGTCGGTCACAACACGGTGCTCTCCGTAGCCAAGGCTGACAGGTTTCGTGAGAACGGCGTAGCACAGGGCACAGTGAGAGCCTTCGGTAAAGCCTTCCACTTGGCAGGTCGGCTCAATAGGGGAATCGTAGATAACCAAGTGATTACCATAGCCGAGATCTTCTTGAGCGGAAAGCACTTTCCCGCAAATATCACAATGGTAACCGCGACCTTTTCCGCGCGTAATACAAGTTGCTTGAACCGGGTCGTCTGAAACCGGGTGATGGTTGCAGTTACTGCTGTTGATAATATGGAAGGTTTTGGTTGCTACGCCGGTATAGTTGCCTTTACCGACAATGGTGATAAGGCCGGTGCCGATTTCCACATTATCGGAATAGGTCACCGAGTAGTCTTCCGGTGACAGCGTGGCATCTCCTAACTGTACGGAAGTGATTTGAGGTGTAATCGGGTTGCCGGTGTAAATATAAGTATCGGCATGTTTATCAAGTGTAATGGTTGCTGTTGCCAAATCACTCGGTTGTACATAAACCGTGTATTTAAAACTGCGGTCAAATGCGCTCGCCGTGATGGTGACCGAGCCGGTCTTGAGCGCTGTGATGGTGTTGCCGGAAACGCGCACCACATTCGGGTTGGAAGAAGTCAGCGTTGCCACGACTTTCAGCGAAGTTGGATAAGGTGTTTCCACGCCGGTAGTCGGATTATATTCTGTAATCAGGTGATTGATTGTGACAAGTTTGCCGGTTGGTTGTAAGGTGACACTTTCACCGGTGCTCATAGCAAAGGCATCAGTGGAATCAATCATTTCCCAACTTTTAATGAACTGCTTATTTAAGGAAACATTCACATATTTTTCCGCTTCGGTGACCGTAGTCGGTGTCGGGTTAATATTGTTTTGGCTTCTAAACAGTTCCACCCAATAGAACACACCATTGACCTCAAAACAGGCAAATGCCGTGGTGATAAAGGGGTAGGGAACACTTAAGATGTTGCGGCGGTGCGATTGCCCGTCGTAATAATGATCGGCTTCCAGCCAAGCATCATACGCCTGCTCGGCGCTTTCCTGCGTATCACAGTTGATGGCGGCAAAAATGTTTTCACCGATGGCATAGCCGTTTTCAGCGTTGAAATTCGTGTGCGCCGTATCCCAGTTTTCGCCATTAGGGCGTTTGTGAATTTGGGTGTAGTCCGCGCCGTAATCCGCACCATAGTAAACGGCGATTTCCGCAGCTCTCTGCATTGCAATTTGCTCTAACTCATAGTCGTAGGTAAAGCTTTGCAGTTTCGGGTAAGAAACTTTTTGGGTGTTGTTATAGTTCCATGCCCAAGCGTTGGTACTTGCGCGGAAAGCATTCATTTTCTTTAAAAGGGCTCTCGCCTGCGTTTGGTGATACTTTCCTTGAATTTTGACAGTGTGCAGGTTTGCCGCATTCGCCGCCGGGGCAAACGCAACAATACTAAAGACCATTACTACCGCTAAAAGTAAGCTCAATACTCTTTTCATTTGGCACACCACCTTTCGCTGCAGGGGTAATTTTTTTGTGAAATAGTTTGTCTTATCAAGTCACAATACCGTAGTGTTTGGAGTCAACGACATCCATAATTTTCGGCAAGAATTTCATGAGTGTTTTTCTTAAGGTTTCGTTGGCAACGACATCTTTGATATTGCCGGTGAGCTGGTCGACCATACCCTGGTTGGAAGGCAGGGAAGAGGGCTTAAGCTGCACGCGGTTTTTATCATCAAAGGTGAAGGTGAGCACACGCGCGCTGACAGTTGCCAATGCGCGAATATGGATTTCCAACACATGGTCGGTTCTCCAGCGCGCTATAGAGCAGGTTTCATACTTCACGCCGCCGATTTTCATATAGTCCCAGCGGTAGTCGCCGTCTAAACCAAAGTAAACGGAGTTGACCTCGTTGCCTTCGGTCCAGAGCATAACGCCGTCTTTTTCATAAAACTTAAATGATACATTATTGATATTACCGGCTCTGTCTTTTTCCATATACAGCGCGGGCATTGTCACGGCGCTGACGGGGAAGCCTGCCACATTAAGCAGCACGGGCTTGGAAAAACGAATGCGCTGGCACTCAATTTTTTCTTCGAGCGGACTTCTGTCGGAAGCCGGTAATTTTTCATAAGGCGCAATCGAGAGCGCAACAGTTTCTTTCGGGTCGTATTTCTCGGCTTGGAATGCCTTGGGGAAATAATCCCACATAAGGGTTTTCATCTGCTGGGTGTTGACTTCACCTGCAGTGGTAATCACGCAAGCATCCAAATCTTCAAACACAATGCCGTATTGAGAATACATACCGTCTGCTCTAAAAGCGTTTTCATAGCCGGCACAGCGCCAGAAGCAGTATCCGTAACCGACGCGGGAGTCGGGTTTTTCGGTGCTCGAAGCGGTTTCCACCTGCTTTTTGCTGGCTTCTTCTACCCACCAGGCGGGGATAACCTGATTGCCTAAGTATTTGCCCTTTTGCTGCATGCACAGAGTGAACTTGGCAGCGTCTTCGGTCTTGAGCATTAAGCCCCAGCCGCCGACCTCAATGCCTCTCGGGTCGGTTTCCCAATAGGGTACATCAATACCGAGCGGTTCCCACAGGCGAGGGGTAAGGAAATCGGTTACGCTCATGCCGGTGGTTTTGACAATGATGCAGCACAGCACATACATACATTCGTTAATATACATAAACTGAGTGCCGGGCTCTGCATACCAATCGGAATTAACAAAGTTTTTCAGCCAAGAGTCTTTGGATTTGCTGGAAATAACGCTCACGCCTTTGCCGCCGGTCATGGTCAGCAGATGCTCTACACACAGCTCTTCCAAATACGCATCGGGTTTCTTTTGATTTCTGAATTCGGGGAAAATGTCGAGGAATTTGGTTTCGAGAGAGAAGTAGCCTTCATCAATTGCAAAACCCACTGCTATGGAGGTGACACTCTTAGAAAAGGAGTACATCATGTGCACACTGTTTTTATTAAAGGGTTCTCTGTATATTTCACAGGCAACCTTGCCGTGGCGCAGAACCATTAAAGAGTGCAGCTCCTTGTTTTGATTGGTACATTCATCAAGAAAATCTTGGATGACTTTGGAATCTACTTCCACCTCTTCCGGAGTAGAAGCGCGGGGGATGGATAAATCTTTTGACATGGTTTTTCTCCTTAAATATATAAGTCTTCAAATTAATTATAACACAAAAATTTAATATGTTAATAGTTTTTAATTAATTAACTCAGTTGAATAACTAAAAATAGGGATATCGCCGTTATTTTTTGTGAGGTTGACAGATTTACAGGGAAAGTGATAAGATAAATAAGTGTTTGCGGCGCAAACACTTATTTATCAGAATACAGAATACAGAGCACAGAATACAGAGTTTGGATGGGCTGACGCCTTGTATAAGAAGCGCATACGCAGTACGCCCGAAAACTGTTTTCTGTTTCCTGTTGTCTGTTGGCTGACAAATGAAATGGCACATTTCATTTGTCGAGGAGGAACTATGATTAATCAAGATTTTAAATCGATGTTAAGCGGAAAGTCTAAAATTCGCGAATTGAGTGAGTTTGCTACGGCGCTCGGAGAAAAAATCGGCTATGAAAATGTATTCGATTATTCCCTGGGCAACCCCAGTGTGCCGGTAGCAGATATTTATAATGAAACGATTATAAAGTTGCACCGAGAAATGGAATCTATGCCGCTGCACGGCTACAGCCCGTCTCTGGGGAATACCGAGGTGCGCCGCAAGGTGGCGGAAAGTTTGAAAAAGCGCTTCGGTGTGCCGTATGAAACCAAACATATTTTTATGACCAGCGGCGCTGCCGGCGCGATTGCGCACGCGGCAAGATGTGTCACCAAACCGGGTGATGAGGTGATTACCTTTGCACCGTTTTTTCCGGAATATATGCAGTATATTAACCGCACGGGTGCCAATTTGAAAGTGGTGCCTGCCAACACAGAAAACTTTGAAATCAACTTTGAAGCTTTTGACGCGATGATGCATAAAAATGTGCAGGCAATTCTTATCAATACGCCAAACAACCCCTCGGGCATTGCCTATTCGGAGCAGACCATTGTGCGCCTGACCGATTACCTGCGCGCCAAAGAGAAAGAATACGCTCACGAAATTTTTATTATTTCCGATGAACCTTACAGAGAAATTTGTTTTGATAATCGAGAAATTCCATATATTGCCAAGTATTATGACAATACGCTTACCTGCTATTCCTTCTCTAAGAGTTTGTCGTTGCCGGGCGAAAGAATCGGCTATGTGGCAGTCAGCCCAAAAGCGGTGGATGCGGATATTATTGCCGTTATTTGCGGGCAAATCAGCCGCGGTATCGGGCACAACTGCCCGGCTTCCTCCGTGCAGCAGGCGGTGGCAGAGTGCCTGTATACGACCAGTGATTTGAGTGTATATGAGAAAAATATGAACCTCATTTATGATAAGCTGGTGGAACTCGGCTTTGAAGTTATCCGCCCGGGCGGCACTTTCTACATTTTCCCGAAAGCGCTTGAAGAAGATGCGAATGTTTTTTGCGATAAAGCGACCAAGTACAACTTGATTTTGGTGCCCTCCGATTCTTTTGGAGTCAAAGGCTATTTCAGAATGGCATATTGCATTGACACCGAGAAGGTTGTCAGGAGTTTGGAAGCGCTCGAAACCTTTGTAAAGACCGAGTATCCGAACAGATAAGAAAAACGGTAAAAATAAACGTGAAAACAGCTGCAAAGTAGATTTACTTTACAGCTGTTTTTTCTTGTTATAATGCGATTTTTTATATTTGTTAGCGGCGCGCTTTACAATAATTGTATGCCGCGCTTTTTACACTCGGCTTTGACTTCGGGCTGCCAAACACAGCACTGCACTTCACCGATATGGAGCTTTTCGAGTAGGAGCACGCACAGTCTGGATTGGCCGATACCGCCGCCGATGGTCAGCGGGAATCTGCCTTCATAAATGCCGCTGTGGAATTCCATGCTCAGCTTTTCTTCTTTGCCTTCGGCTTTGAGCTGTTTCTCTAAACTGGCGGCATCCACACGAATGCCCATGGAAGAAATCTCAATTTGCTCGTCTAAAACATGGTTCCAAAACAGCAAATCGCCGTTGAGAGTCCAGTCGTCGTAGTCGGGGGCTCTGCCGTCGTGCTTAATACCGCTTTTGAGTTTGCCGCCGATTTGCATAATAAAGACCGTGCCGAATTGGCGCGTTTCTTCTTTTTCGCGCTCTTTCGGGGGTAAATCGGGGTATTTATCTTCCAACTGCTGTGTGGTGATAAAATGCACATCGCGATTAATTTTATATTTGAGAGCGGGGAACTGCTGCTGTACTTCTGCCTGGGTATCGGCAATCGCGCCTACAATGGTTTTAACCGTTTCTTTTAAAAACGCTTCGTTTCTCTGCTCGGCGGAAATCACTTTGCACCAATCCCACTGGTCTACATAAACGGAATGGATATTATCCATATCATCGTCGCGGCGAATAGCGTTCATATTCGTATAAAGCCCTTCACCGACTTGGAAGCCGTATTTATACAGCGCATAGCGCTTCCACTTGGCAAGCGATTGCACAATTTCATATTCGCCTTCCAACTCTTTTAAATCAAAGTGGACTTTTCTCTCTACGCCGTTTAAGTCATCATTCAACCCCCTGCCTTTTCTCAAAAACAGCGGCGCGGAGATATACTCTAAATTGAGTGCCTGCGACAGTTTTTGCTGAAAAGTGTCTTTAATAAAACGAATGGCTTTTTCGGTTTCGCGAATGGAAAGCGCGGATTGATAGCCGTCAACATATACAGTACTCATAATAGCCCCCTCATAAAAAACTTAACTATAAATATACTCTTTTTGTAAACATAAGTCAACAAATTCTATTTGATTTATAAAAGATTTGTGCTAAAATAGAGATATATAATAACATTATTTCTACCAAGAGGGGGAGAGCGTTATGTGGTTAAAACTGTTTGACAAAATTGTGTGGGATACGGCGAGAAAATCCGATGGCAAAAACCTCGCAAGTCAGGTTAAGCCGGAGGGTGTGAAAGAAGTGTGCGACCTTTCGTATATTGATGACGGAAAATGGCAGCACAAATTAGATGTCTACTATCCCGAAAAGAGTGAAAATGAAAAACTGCCTGTCATTATTGATGTGCACGGCGGCGGCTGGATGTACGGCGATAAAGAACTGAACAAATTCTATAATCTTTACCTTGCCGCGCGCGGCTACTGTGTGTTCAATATGAGTTACTCTTTGGTGCCGGATTGTGCAGACCCGGCAGTGCAACTGCGCGAAGTGATGCAGGCACTCAAGTGGATTAGTGAGCATATGAAAGAGTACCCGGCGGATGAAAGCAAAATCATGCTCACCGGTGACTCGGCAGGCGGTATGCTGGCAGGGTTTGCAGCGGCGCTTCTGACCGATGAAAACTTGCGCAAAGCATACGATACGGTGGATGTGGATATGAAACTGACCGTGCTTGCTTTAACTAGCCCTGTCGGTTACATGAATGCCGGCGGGATTATCGGCTTTTATACCAAAAAAATGTGGACAGAAGGCTATAAAGATAAGCCTACCTACCATTATATGAACCTCAATGAAGTTATTGAGAATGCGCAGATGCCGCCGACCTTTATGGTCACTTCCAGCGGCGATATGCTCGGCTTAAAACAGACCTTGCGCGCCGCAGAGGATTTCCGCAAAAAGGGCATTGAAACCGAGCTGATGAATTGGCCGGAATATGAGGGCGAAAAGTTGCCGCACGTGTTCTCGGTGTTAGGACCCACGACTGTACCGGGCAAGGAAACAATTGATGCGATGTGTGCTTTTTACAGAAAACATTTTTAATGCGGCCATCACAAAAAGTAAGGTGATATCATGATACACAGCAAATGCTTTAAAAACTCTGTCAGTATTTTGGTAAGTGCAGCGCTGTTGCTCTCTTGCCTTGTATTGGGTGTGCCTATGGCAAATGCGGTGGCGGGGCCTTCGTCTACCTACGGCAATACCGTGCCGTCTACCGTCGCGCCGACAGAGAATAATCAGGGCAAATACCGTGTAAGGCTCTTAATTCATGAAGACGACGGTTTTGACAAGTCGCTTCATGATAACACGGCATATGTGCCGGGAATCAGTTATGGTTTAAATAACTCCAAGCGCAATTTAAGCGGCACTTCTACTGCCGATGATAATGGCAATTACTGGTGCGAATACGCCAAAATTACTTACAAAGATATGAACGGCACGGGCACGGAAGGCGCCGTGTGGTTCAATATGGGCGATAAGGATACTCACGGCAGAAGCGATATTATCAGCTCCGGCGGGCAGGACTACGGCTATTTCCCGAGTGATGACGGTGTGGTAATCAGCGGCTTTCCGACTTCATTTACCACCCGTTACTATGAAAAGGGCAACGGCTCCGGCGGGTACACTATTTACCTGCAAGTGGCGGTTTGGACTTCTTCCGGCGAATGGGAATGGAGTGAGGGTACCTGCACCGGTACGGGCTTTCTCGGTATCGGCGGTTGGGACAGTGACTATGCGGGCGGCGTGTTAAGCGCTTCGACCGGTTCGATCTCGACTTCGAAAGATGGTACGGCGCTTCCCTTGAGCGCCACATTGAGCGATTCTTCCAAGTACCCGGCGGCACAGTCGGCGGCGCCTGCGTGTTCGTACTCCGCGCCGAGTATCAGTTGCCCGAAAACGCAGCAGACTGCTGCGGTCAGTTCGCAGTTGCAATTTGATTCTCCTACCGACCAATACGGTGCGGTGATGGCGGCAAGCATTACGACAAATTGCAGTGTCAGTGCACAGGGCATTACTCAATCCGGGCTCACCACCAAGGTGGCATATGCCGCCAATATTATGGATGGCGCCGACAGCCAGGTTTTAACTGCTTCGGTGACTTGGCCGCAAAAAGTCACTTCAACCCAGCGCACTTCCAGAGCCGATTTGGAAATCCACGATGCGCTCTATGAAGTGCAGTGGAACAATGCTGCGGGTCAATTGTATGCGAGCGAGACCTATTCTTTCGGCGATATGCCGCAGTGCACGGTGCCGACCAAGCAGATGGACACTTACCACTATATGAACCCGGCTTGGAACCATGCCTATGAGCAGGTGACGGATGTGAGCAACAATGTTTACCAAGCTACCTATACACCGGTGGAACACCACTATTTTGAATACATCTCTTTAGACAATACCTATCACAGGTGCAAGTGCGATGCGGATGCGCAAAATGTGCACTACGATACTTTTGCACACAGCATGCAGCAAACGACAGTCGCGCCGACTTGTGAGAGTGACGGCTATACCAGGCACTACTGTGAACTGTGCGACTATTATTACGATACGGATATACAGCCGGCACTGTCGCACCAGTGGGATGCGGGTGTAGTGAACACTCAACCGACCTGCGGGGTGCACGGCGAAAAAACTTATACCTGTGCGCGCTGTCACCAAACCTATACAGAACAGGTGAGTGCGCTCGAACACGAGCCGGTGCTGCAAACGATTGCGCCGCTCGATAAACATGACGGCAGTGTGTATTATCAGTGCAACAACTGCGGTTGTTACTGGGCTGCGGTTTACAGCGAAGCATTGCAGGACTATGACATTCCCGATGAAACACCGATTACCGATTTAGAGGATGTGCTCGCGCTTACCGATTCTTTCTCGGCACCTGCCTTTAATACTTTTGAAGATACAGTGGAGAACTATGATTACAGCATCCGCGGTGCATCGCTGAAGTACATTCATTTAAAGACACCGGACTATCAGCCGCTGCGCTTTACGGCGAGCGTGAAAGTGCCCGCAAATGTCAGTGCTGCTATCGGCAGTGAAGGCAATGCGATAAAAGATGTGGGTGTTATTTATTCGCAAACGCAGCTGATGGATTCTTTGGATGACTTCCAAATCGGCAAAGAAAATGTGTATAAAATGAGTGTGAAAGACAAAAACTCCGCACCGGTTTACAACGGCAGCAATTGGGGCGGCATTACAACCCACAACACGCCGGAGGGCACACAGCTGACCTTCAATCTGGTAGTCAATGTAAAACCTGCAAACTGGACAGCGGATTATTGCGCGAGAGCGTATATCACCTATGATTATAACGGCTTTGAATATACGGTGTATGATGAGTCTTATTCCTCCAGAAGTGTGCAGTATATCGCACAACGCGTAGTCGAGAACCCCAATGAAACCCAAGAAGCTAAAGATTATTGTCAACATACGATTTTAGATAATATCGTGTAAAAAAGGGACTGCACTTGCAGTCCTTTTTTACACGACAAATAAGGGTTTGTTGAGCTGTTTACAAAACCACAAAAGTTGTGTTCGATATAGGTCTACCCCTCTGTCACTTCGTGACATCTCCCCTCATCAAGGGGCGACAAGAAGAGGATAAATTGAACATCGAACCAACTGCGGTGGTTTTGCTCGTTCCACTCGCCCAACT
>JAFRJB010000073.1 GCA_017432485.1 Clostridia bacterium | reverse complement strand
CACTGAACACTGAACACTCAAATAAGGATTTGCGTGCTCGGAGAGCACGACAAATCCTTATTTGTTGCACAAATGCCTTCGTCAAATCGCTGAAATTTTGGAAAATTTTGGCGTTTTTTTATTGCAAATTGGTCAAATTGCACAAAAATGCAGAAAACAAAAAATCTGTTATTTGCACAAATAAAAAGATAAAAAGTTGTCTAAACCTACAAAATATGAATAAATTATTAATAAATTGTGCGTAATATATTGATTTATGGCGCCAAAAGTTGTATGATATCTGTAACTCACGGTATATATTTATTATATATATGCGTAAGAAATCATGTAAGGAGTGTAAAAACATGAAGACAAGCAAAAAAATCCTCAGCATTGTTTTGGCTTTAGTCTTGTTGACCACTATGGTGACTTCCGTGTTTTACGCGTCGGCTTGTAACAAAAACAACCACGACCCGTACAAAGAAGCAACCACGGTTCTCGATTTAATCGACAACAAGTTAGATGCCTACGATGTAGACCTTGCAGGAACTCTTGACGGTTTGGTCAACAGCAAAGATTTGATCAACCAGGTCAACGGGCTGCTGACTGAGGAAAAACTCAATTCCTACATTTATGATTTGCTCGAAAGCCAGGATATTCTGAAATATCTGGAAAGCGGTCAGTGGCTGATTGAGCTCGGCAACGAAAAGCTTGCCGAGATTCTTCAGCAGTACCTGGATACCGGTACACTCGATGCCGCTCTCAAAGGCGTTCTCAGAGAGGCGCTTGAGAGCATCATCAAGCAGCTTCCCGATATTCAATATCTGGATGCTTTGTTCCCGAACTTCTCGCAGTTCGACAAAGCAATCGATGAAGCATTGTCACAGTATCTCGACGGCGAGAAGTTAATCGCCATGCTCGACAAGCTCGTGGCAGATGCTATCAGAGATAAGCTCATTTATGATGACCACGGCAGAAAAGTCCTTAAGGCGATTGACGCCGAGTGGGCGGCTTCTTTAGACAAACTCATTGAAGGCGCTATCGGCGAATATGTCAACGACGGCTCCAAGTTAGTCATCCTCGGTGACGAGAAGATTATGGAATTGCTCAACAACCTCGAAGTGTTGGGTGTTCCGGTGCTGCAGCTGCGCTACATCTCGACCTTGGATACACTCGTTGAGAACCTTGTGCTGGCAGACGGCAGTGACATCATGGTGATGGCAGCCAATGCGCTGAGCGCTATTTTCCCGGATGTGCAGCCGAACTACGAAAGTATCGTTTCCTGCTTAATCCCGCTCTTGAGCGCATTGAGCCTTGACTATGTGATGGGCAACATCTCCAACCTGCCCGCTATCGCAGGTCTTGCCGACCCGGTTACCTTCGCTTACCTTGCCGGCATTGAGGATGAATTGTTAGATCCCAATTATCTCGACAATGTCAACGATAACCTTTCCAGTTTCGGTTACAACGGCGCACCCGTTACCCCGATGATTAACCTCACTCCCGAACAGCAGACAAAGCTCAAGGAGTATGTCGCGATGGAAAAAGCAGGCAAAACCCTTGCCGAAATCGCGGAAGCAGGCTTCAAGTGGGAAGACTTTGCCGGTGATGTAGATAATCTCGACCTCGCCAATGCTCTTTTGAAGATTGACATCGGTGATAATGACAGATTGGGTTCCATTACCTCTACACCCGGTGTGGGCACCGCGCTGACCAGAATTCTTTGTGACTTGCTCAACGATCTCAAGAGCGCTCCGGTTACCACCATTATCAAGAAGATCTCCAATCCGGAAGATATTGCGGCATTGGCAGAAGTGGCTATGACCTTCTTGAACGGTGATGACAATGAGTTCAAGTCCTTCGAACTGTTCTTTGATGAGAACATTTACTACGATGGTCAGGGTAACACCACCTTCTATGATTATTTAGATGAACATGGCGTTCCGCAGTACTCCGGTCCGAAAGCAATGGATCAGTACTTACCGGTTATCGCAGCAGGTATCGACTTGCTCAGCAACCTTTACAGCAAGATTGCAGACAACGGCGGCGATATCTTAAAGACCCTGCTTGTTGACAAACTGCCGCAGTTAGGCAACTTGCTGCGCGCTGCGATCAGCTATGAAGACGAACAAGGCCAGCCCAAGATTGGTATGATCGCCTACTTGCTTGACGATTATAAAGATTACTTACTTGCAGAGAATGCATTGCTTTCCGATGATGTGCTTATCTCCATCGCGCAGGCGGCGATTGCTGCTTCCGAAGAAGATATTGCCAAGGCAAACGCGAAGATTGCCAAGTGGGAAGTGTACCTGGCGCAGGCACAGGATGCCAGCGATGCGGCGAAACTTGCTAAGGCGAAAGAGTTCGGTTTGGTAGATCCTTCCGAAACCGTTTACAATGAAGATGCTGTCAATGCTGCCATTGAGCAGAAGATTGCTTCTTTGCGCGCGGCAATGGAAGCCCTTGAGCCGATTATTGCTCAAGACCAACTCGATGTGCAAGCGGCAGACGAGGCGGCACAAGATGCGTATGATGCTTACGAAGCAGCGAATGCTTTGCAGGATTATCCGTATGACGAGCCCTTCTATTCCGACTTGTGCGCAATCTTCGATGAACAGGATATCAACCTGTTAGATACCCTGCGCGCCGATTGTGAAGATGATTTTAATGCCACCTTCGGCGCAGGCAAGTTCGATGAATTGGCTTCTTACATCACCGATTACCTTAGCGATTACGCAGGTGACGCCGATACCTTTATCGATGACTGGATTTTGGCAGACGGTATCGGTATCTACACCATCATTGAAACTGCGGAAGATGCTTACCAGGATGCAGAGGCTGCCTACAATGCGGCAGTCGATACTCTGGAAGCTGACCAGAAGGCATATAATGATGCTGCCGATTTACTTGCGAAGTATGACAGCGGCGCTGTCAAAGATGAAATCGACAAGGCGGGCGCAGATGCTACGATCTACATTGAAGACCCGAGCATCCCGGCTATCGGCGATTTCACCGTAAAAGATATTCAAGATTCCATCAAGACCATTCAAAATGAAGAAATTGCTGCTTACGAAGCAAATATTGCTGCGGAAGAAGCAAAGATTCAAAGCTATGCTGATGACAAGACTACACAGCAATCCATCATGGACAACTATGACCTGGAAGGTCTCAATCTTGAGCAGCAGGCTTTGAAAGATTTGGTCGATGCGCTGATGGTATTCCTCGGCGGCGATGAATCTACAAAATCACTCTATGAATACTTTGAAGATGGGCAACCCATCGAAATGCTTGTCGCACCCGATCGTGTTAACGCTCTTAAAGCTATAGTAGATAATCTCATTACTCTGTTTGGTGACAAGATTGGCTCCGGCGGAGAATATGAGACGCAGTTGTGGGAGATTGAAGATATTCTCTTTGGCGACAAAGGTATCCTCAGCACTCTCTATAATGACTTTATTGATGATCCGGTTCTCTCGGTTGTTACGCGCATTGCTCCGCTCAAAGATATCATTGATATTGTTTATGATATGGGCTTCTTGCGTGACATCATTGACCAGTACAGACCTTTGATTGAGTTGGTTGCCAACCTCTTCGGCGATGAAAGCGACGGCTTCATTTCGCTGTGGAAGACTCCGTATGATGACGGCACGGCTAACCACCACTATGTCAATGCAGTGCTTTCCCTGCTGCCGAAGATTGTGGAAATCTACGACGCGGTCAAAGACATTGAGGCAGTGAAAGAAATCATCGGTCCTTACACTGACCTGATTGACTTTGCGCTCAACTTACTGACTAAGGATTTCTACGATGATATTGTGGAAGATGGCATTGTAGAGACTTTACTCGAAGATGAGAAACTCGAACAGCTCAGAGCCTTAATCATCAAAGTTCTCGATACCATCAAACCCGAAAACTATGAGTACTACAAACTCGCGGTTGAATTGGTATTCGATAAGATTTTAGACGGTCTGTATCAAGACCTGTTGGTTGACCCCGTATTGGCACTGACCAAGAGAGTTGACTTTGTCTTGCAGCTTGCACCGATTATTGCGATGCTGCTTAAGTTTGACATTTCTCCGTACCAGCAACTCATTGACGATGTGCGCACGCTCATTGATGATAACTTTACCACCGATTGGCAGAAGTCCAAACTGACGGCGCTCATCAACCGTGTGGATCCGCTGACCGATGTGCTCAATGATGTTTTGGATATCGTTGAGAATCTGCCGCCGGAAACCATTCAGAACTTACTCAACAACCTTCCCGAAGACATCAGAAGCATGCTTCCCGATGATATCGTGGAAAAAGTGATCACCATTCTCAGAAATGCGATGGATGATTTGGATAAACTCGCCGAGAACCTGGTCAATGATTACCACAAGAGCCCGGTGAATACCATCGCCAAGAGAGTGCCCGTGATTGTGGATCTTGTCAACGATTTGATTGCGGATGAAGATGTTGTCAATCTCATTCTTGCCCTGCTCGAAAAGACCGACATCGGCAAGTACGAAGACCTCATTCGCAGAGTCATTGCCAACTTCACCGAAACCATCGGCCCCGACCTCAAAGAGGCTATCAACGAAGATACCATCGCGCTTTACAAACAAGATAAGTTAGCCGGTATCCTCAAGATTGCAGGCGGCGCCCTTGACATTCTCAAGAAAGTCTTGGCAGATGAAACCCTCATTGATGAAATTCTCAATCTCGATGTGGTTAAGAACATCAAGATTAATGATGACACCACTGTCGGCGACATCTCCGATGCCATCAAGACTCTGGCAGCGATGATTCCGGAAATTCTCGAAGATATCGATATCAACGAATTGGTCAACAACCTCCTTGAAAAGCCGGTTGAAACCATCGTGGAATTAGCAGGCATTCTTGCTAACGCTATCGATAAGATTTTGGCTTCGGATGATCCGTTTATTAAGCAGTACACCGAACCGCTCGAGAACACCTTAGAGCTTGTGCGCGATCTGCTTGATTCCTTCTCGATTGAAAACGGCAGATTGACCAGCACCTATCTCAACGAGAAGAAACCGCTCAATTCCGAGCTGCTCAGCTCTGCGATGATTAAGAGAATTCAGACCGCTGCTAACGAAGTGGCAGACTTCATTGAATCTCTTAAACTTGAAAACGGCGACCAGATTACAGAAATCATCAGAAAGGTTGCGAAACTTCTCGGCTACCTTGACGGTGCGGTGGATAAGATCAGCAAGCAGAGCCTGTTTAAGACCTTCGATGATATTATTGATATTATTAAAAACAATAAAGATATCTTTACCTTATTAAAGGATGTTGAAATCGCAGGTTATAAAGTAGGCGACTTCCTTGATTTGGTTGACCCGCTTCTCGCTCTGTTAGATGGTCTCGGTGCAGATGCCGAACAGTCCATTGCAGGCGCAGTGCTCTCCAGAATCGGCTTACTCGGCGATTTGATTAGAGCGATCTTTGAAAACGAAACCATTTGCAACATTGAAATTGCCGGCTACAGAATCGGCGACTTCAAAGATGCGGCAGATATCGTGCTCCACATCTTAGATGAAAACTTCGGTGAGGACTTCCTTGATAATCCGCTCAGATGCATCTTTGACAGAATTGAGTACATCAAGGCGCTCTATGAGTGGCTCATGGACTTCGGTCTTGCAGATTTACTCGGCGATGCCGTTGTGCTCTATGGCTACAACCTGCTTGATGCAGTAGACATCTTACTGCCTGTGCTTGATACACAGCTTTACTACGACTTCGAGCAAAGCCTCTTCAAGGCAATCACTTCCAGCGACAGAATCGGCAGAATTGAAGCAGCGCTCAAAGGCTTGATCCGCTTCTTGGATATCTTCTCCTACTCTGTCAACGAAGGTCTGTGCAGTGCGATTTCCGGTGTGTGCGGTGTGCTTGACGGTCTGTATGACAGCCTTGTACTCCCGACCAGCCCGGCAAACGGCGGTAACCAGTTGAAGTCCACTTCCAGAGTGCTTGTCAAGAAGTTACCGGCAATCCAGAATATGCTCAGATCCCTCAAGCCGTTACTCGGCAAGGGCAAACTGATCAACCTGACTGATGTTATTTCCGACACCGTGAAGATGGAAAAGGATGATATCCTTAAAGCCATCGTCGGCGTGGATATGATTAAACCGTACTACTACGGCATCAGCGATGTGCTCGATGTTGTCGGCGAAAATGCCGCGAAGTACGATTGGAACACCTTCAGAACCATCATCGATGCGCTCAACGGCGTCGGCAAGAAGTTAGTGCCCGCCCTTGAAAAAGCACTCGGTGTAAGCGATGTGCAGTGGAAAGACCTCAAACTGCCGCAGCCCGAATATGCTGCAGGCGGCACGGCGGAAGACTACTTGGTAGAGCTTTCCGGTGAACTCGGCGAAGGCATCCTCACCCAGCTCGTAGGCACCTTGCTCAAGGCTGCGCTGACCATCCCGGCAATTAAAGATATGATCGGTGATGTGGATGCGGAAGCAGTGGCAGGCTTGCTCAACGACCTGCTTGAATTCGACTTCAAGGATAACAAGGTTGAATTTGATGCATTCAATACCGAACACTTGATTTTGACCGGTTTGAACCTGTTGTTACCGAAGACAGCACCCGCACCGTCACCTGCTACGGCAGATGAAGTGGTGATGATTGTCGCCGTTATCGGTACAACCGCAGCAGCTTCCACTGGTGTATACTTCACTCTCAAAAAGAGAAGAGAAGAAATGGAAGTGAATGCATAAGCATTCCAACATAAAAGGGAGCGGTAACCCCGCTCCCTGTTTCTTAAGTAGTAAGAAGCGTTTTCAATTTGCCGGAGAAGCATATTGATTATTAAAACTAACTCATTAGGGTGAAAGGAGTCGAACCTTAATTGGTTTTGATTGCCTCTTTTCCCTAATACTGCGAAAAAATGCTTCACAATTTGGTTGGTATTCTTTTTGTCTTATCTCAGGGCAAAATAGGCTAAGCAAAACTGCGAAGCACCTCTCGCGAAGAAATTTTTGTGATAATTTCTTCGATATTGAAGCCGCTTGGCTGACGCCAAGCAATGAAAAATCGGATAAATTAGCCAAAAAGGGCAAGGGAGAGGCTGTTAAGGTTCGACACCTTTTGCCCTAAGGAGTTAATAATGGCACAGAAAAAACAACAGCAAAAAAGCTATATTTTAGTCTATTTCGTGATTGCTTTGCTGGTGGTGATATTGGCAGTGACCGGTATTGTGATCGGTGTTGTCAAGCACAATAAAAATAAGAATAATCCCACCACTGCTAAAGCGAAGACCACTGCTTCCGAAGAAACTACCAAAGAAGAGAGCAAAGAAGCCGTTGCCAAAATTCAAATGACCGGCGATGTGCTCCTGCACCAAACCACTTCGGGCGATACCATTTCCGGCGCGGCAAAGGTGACCGGAAGCTACGATTTCCACAAGTATTTTGATCAGATTGATGATTACATCAATGCCGATATGGCACTGTGCGACATTGAGGGTACGGTCGATATCTACGGCGATGATAAAGACCTGGCATATTACCCGCAGTTTAACTTGCCGCATGAGATTTTGCCCTGCCTCAAAGACCTCGGTTTTACCGGCATTGTGACCGCCAATAACCACATTTGGGACTACGGCTCCAGCGGTGCTTACGCGACGGTCGAAAACATCAAAAAAGAGGGCTTAATGGAGTTTGGTACCTATGCAAGTGCAGAAGCGGCGAAAAAGCCCTATATTGTCGATGTTAACGGCATTAAAGTCGGTATTTTGGCGTGGACAGATTCGACCAACGGCAGCTATATGGATGAAGAGCATATCGACTTTATCACCAAAACCTTTAATTCCGATGATATTGCTTCGGCAGATAAGATTTTGGAAGATGTGAAGATTTTAAAAGATAACGGTGCCGAATTCATCATTGCCTGCATTCACTGGGGCGTGGAGTATCAAGACCAACCCGGTGATACGCAACGGCAGATTGCACACAAGCTCATTGACGGCGGTGTCGATTTCTTAATGGGCAACCACCCGCACTGCCTGCAGCCGATGGAAAAAATCAGCACCAAGCGCGGCAATAAGACTGTTGAGCGCTATGTGGCATATGCACTCGGCAACTTTATCGGCGACCAGATTGTGCTCCAGGAAGAGGGCTTGAAAACCCAACAGGCTGCCATTGCAACCATCAAGATTAAAAAGAACAGTGACGGCAGTGTAGACATCACTTCCGGCGAGTATCTGCCGATTTTGACCCACGCTTATTATAAAGACGGTGCCAAGAACGATTACAAAGTGCTGCCGATGACAGCGCTCAAAGATAACCCGATTCCCTGCGCGTATGCCTCCGAATCCTACTTTTCGGATTCTTACGAGAGGGTGACCAAGCTGCTCGGCGATGCGCTGCCTGTCAGCGAATTTGCCAAGGGCAAGCAGATGCCCGAGACTACATAAATAAAAGGCGGGGAAACCCTGTTTATTTATGTATTCAGTTGACAGTGTTCAGTGTTCAGTTTTCAGTTGTGCTGCGCGGCATGATTGCTGTCACAAACTCAAATAATTGGTAGAGCGTAGCGCATCGAGAGCGGGTGACTCCCTGCAGTGCAGGGAGATGTCGCCATGGGTGACAGAGGGTACGGGCTCCCGTCAGGAGTCCCGCTCTTTCGCTAATCGGCTAATCGGCTAACTGCTAATCGGCTCATATCATACATATACTATAATAATGAAAGTATTGAAACGAATCATTCTTACAATTATATCGCTGGTGCTGGTGTATTTGTTAGTGACAAGTGCGACCATTCTTATTTATGCCCATAAAGACGGGCAGCAGCCCGGTGATGTGGCGATAGTGCTCGGGGCGGGGACTATTAATAACGAAGCCTCGCCGGTGTTTAAAGAGCGCGTCAATCACGCGGTGGAGCTGTATGAGAACAAAGTGGTCAAAAAGATCATTATCACCGGCGGGCTCGGCGAAGGCAGTGTGCTTGCCGACTCGCAGGTCGCAAAGCAACATGCACTTTCTTTGGGTGTGCCGGAGGCGGATATTATCACCGAAGAAAAATCCACCATCACCCAAGAGAACCTTACCAACGCCAAAGCGATTATGGAGCAAAACGGCTTTCAAACCGCGATTATTGTCAGCGACCCGCTGCATATGGCAAGAGCGATGCTTATGGCAAAGGATGCGGGCATAGAAGCGGTTTCTTCGCCCACGCCGACTTCGGCGTATAAATCGTTAGATACAAAAATCCCGTTTTTCTTTCGCGAGGAGATGTATTATTGCGGGTACCGGTTCTTTAGAATTTGGCAATGGGTTGCCAAATAAGGATTTGTCGAGGTCTATGACCTCGCAAATTCCTTATTTGTAGTGAATAGTGAATAATGAATAGTGAATAATTGAGGGAGGGACACCCTCACCCGATTGTAAAAGAACGCGTTGATCTTTTGTTTGGTAGTTTTTATTGAAACTACGCCATTTTCTCCCCTAAGGGGAGATGTCGGCAGAGCCGACAGAGGGGATATAAAATCAAGTGCGAATGTGTCGCCCTTAACTATTCATTATTCATTATTAATTATTCATTTAATAAGGATTT
>JAFRJB010000003.1 GCA_017432485.1 Clostridia bacterium | reverse complement strand
CGCCGTTATATCGGTAAAAAACGGCGATTTTCTAATAGCATTTACTTTATATTTTTTTCTTACTAAAAACGATTTAGGAACTGTCGAGAAAAGCAAAAAAGTGTTCTGATTTATAAATCCGTGTGGTTTCAGCCACTTTTTTGACAGTCTGAAGGGATGGGCTTTTGCCCATCCCTTCATTTTGTATTAATATTCTATTTCTGTGTTATATTCTTCCTTTTCCGCAAGTAGGAGCGGTGCTCCGTTAATAAAGTAAGTCGGGGTAATTCTGCCGTCTTTTAATATAAAGTATATAGCATCATTGGAGTCGTCGTATTCTTCTATCTGCGGGGAGGAAGAAGTATCGATATGCTTGAGAATGGTTTGCAGCGTGCCGCTGTCCGCCTTTTGGTCAAAGGGGTACTGTGGACCATTGGAAAAACTGCCAAAACAGTATCTACCGAAGATATTGTTACTGTGCGCCTTTACATCACCCAGCCAGAAAACATCTTCATTTGCCCCGGTGGTTTGTTCGCTTAAAAAGGAGGCTTCCCAGGTATAATCGGGATACAGATAGATTTTACAAACGGAATCCACATTGGAAGCGTTGACTTCTTCCAGAGAGGCAAAGCCGCTGATGTCGTTCAGGCGCATACAGTGCTCCAGGCTTTTTTTACAGGAGGGCAAAAGGGAAAGGGTGATAATTTTCGCGTGTTCTGTTTCATCTTCCCAGTCGGAACCGTTGCCGTACCATGTGTTAATGACATCTTTGGGCGCCTCGTCACTGTGTTTGACAAATGCAACCGAAACGCAGAGGTTGTCAATATTGGCATTGCACGCCTCCAGAGCCTGCTCATAACTCATTGCCAGGTACTCGCTGTAAATATCCTGCAGCATCGCTTCGTCGTTGGTGCGCATTTTGGCGTTTTCGGTTAATTGACCGAAGGAAATCACAGGAGAATATTTTTTAAGGTCATATTTTTTGACAAGGGTTTCTCGCGCTTCCCGTAAAGCCTCAATACGCTCCAAGTAAGTAACATCCTCTTCTGTTGCCGGGGCGTAGTAGAGGCGGCGCGTGAGCACGCGCCCGTTTTTGAGGTGGTACTCAAAAAGAAGCGTTGCCGTATTCTCATTCGGGTTCTTGAGTCGGTAATCGGCATTTGCCAGGCGGTTAACAGAGAGCGCGGTTTGCACGGAATCCTTTTGGCGCAGCGTGTATTCTTGTGTATTTTGTTCATCATAATAATTACCATCAAGAGTTAGTGCCTTCGTAAAAGCCTCGCTGTTCGTATTCAAAGAATCGGAAGGAAATTCCAAGTCGGCGGTATTTTTTATAGAGACATAGTCAATGGCTTCCTGTGCGGGGAGGCGGTCACTCCAGCCTAAGCCGTTGGTGCCGCACACGACGACCAGCGCAACCATACAGGCACTGAGGATGCCAAACTCCATTAAAAAGATTTTTTTGAAAGCCTTTTTATAGAAAATCAGGCATAAGAGCACAAACAGCACAAAACTGCCGACCACGCCGATGAGAATGTTAAACGCAAAATCCGCAGGTGTTTTGAGAACGGCAAACAGTTCCATCGCGGTGCCGCCGCCCAACAGTGCCACGATAAACGGCGTGCCGAGAGAAGATTGGGCACATTCGTTTTGCCGCTTGCGGTAGTGGCACACTGTTATCAGATATAAGGCGGCGCCGACAAGCACAAGCCCACAGGTAACCGTGCCGTAACCGATACCGTACTGCGTTGGCACAAAAGCGAGCGCATAAGAAGGCAGAACAGCACTTGCCAACGAAGCCGATTTCATCCCCCACCCGGCAATTTGCTCGGAGGGCAGGCGGAAGAGCAGCGAGAAGCCGTCATCCGCGAAAAGGCTCAGTGCGAGCAGCAACAGGTAATGCCACCCTTTTCCCGCGCACACGGCAATGAGTTGAAAGAGAAAGTAGGAAACGATGACGCTCAAAAGGGTCACCAAGGAACTGAGCACCAAATCTTTTTTGTTAAAATTAAGCGGATAATTGCGCAAGCGCAAAAACAGCACAAAGAAAAACGGAAATACGGTGCCTGCCAAAAAGGCGAGCACGATACTTAACAGCGCCGGCACGGATTTCGAAAAAATCTGTGTATTGCGGCTGACGGGCAGCGCCTGAAACAGGTCTACCTTGCGGCGGTTATATAAAAAGCGGTAATTGCGAAACGCCATAATTGCCGCCATTCCGGTGCCAAACAGCCCGAGCAGGGCGGGAATGAAGGAGGAAAACTCTTCAATAAAGCGGCTGCTGCCCACATCTTCAAAATACCAGTCGCTGACAGTGATGCAGACAAGCGCCGAGAGCAACAGTGCAAACAGCGGAACAAAGAGCAGGAAAAACAGATTGTTGCGCAGCTCTATTTTGACACTGCTTTTCACATTTTTATCAAGAGTCAGCAAGGATGGAATGGATTTCATACCCGCTCACCTCCATTTCATTGATAAAGACTTCTTCCAAACTCAATGAGAGCAACTCTATAAAGACAGGGTTGAGAGAGTTTAAGTAAGCGACAATCTCTTCGCGGTTGCCGCGCAGAGTCAGTTCATAGATTTTCCCTTTTTGGTTGAGTTTGATGACATTGAGCTGTTCTTTTACGGTTTCGATGAGTGCCTCATCTTCGAAAATCAGGTGCACTTTGGTCAGGTTCAGTTTTAAATTGTCCACATCCGAGTCGGCAATCACCCCGCCGGAGTGCAACAGGCAAATGTTGTCGCACACATCCTCCAGTTCCCGCAAATTGTGGGAAGCGATAATCACACAGGCGCCGATGTCACTGACAAAGGCGATGAGGATTTTTTTGACCAATTCGCGCATCACCGGGTCCAGCCCGTCAAAAATTTCATCGAAGAAAATATATTTCGGGTTGGCACTTAAGCCTAGAATGATAGCTGCTTGGCGCTGCATGCCCTTGCTCATTTTTGCGATTTTTTCCGTTTCGCTCAAAGTGAACAGAGATTTATAATGTTCATAAGAAGCATCGCTCCAGCCGGGGTACAGCAGGCGGTTGCGCCGGGCAAGGGATTTTAATGTATCGGCAGAAGAAAAATAGGGGTAGTCCGACACAAAGATAATCTGCCCTTTGAGCGCGCTGTTGTCAAAAGAAGAAACACCGTCAAACAACGCCGCGCCGTCATCTGCTTTATACACGCCTGCCAAAATGCGCAGCAGAGTAGATTTACCGGCGCCGTTGGAGCCGACAAGCCCCAAAACAGAGCCGTCTTTGACAGTCAGATGAATATGGTTTAAGGCGGTCGTGGTATCAAAACATTTGGTCAGGTTATGAATTTCAATCATGGTCTCGCCCTCCTTCATAAGTGATGTGAAGCGCCTCAATAAGCGCA
This sequence comes from Clostridia bacterium, assembly GCA_017432485.1. Lineage (GTDB taxonomy): Bacteria > Bacillota > Clostridia > Oscillospirales > Acutalibacteraceae > RUG714. The sequence continues at coordinate 57,058 of JAFRJB010000003.1, read as the reverse complement.
TCTTCGGCAATACCGGCGGTTTTGGCTTTTGCCACGGCAGCGTCGAAATCCGCCAAGCATTTTCGGGCAAAAGCGGCTTTTGCATTTTCGTTGTCGGCAATAAAAGCGCCTTTTCCCGCAACGGTGTAGAGAATGCCCTTGGTTTCGAGCAGTTTATAGGTTTTTGCCACCGTGTTCGGGTTAATGCCCAGTTCCCCTGCCATAGCGCGCACCGAAGGCAGGCGCTCGTGGGGTTCAAGCACCCCCAAACAGACATATTTTGTGATTAATTGCTCTAATTGCTCATATGCCGGCGTGCGGTCGGCAAGGTTGAGTTGAAACAGCAAGCACATCCCCCCTCGGTTGTTGTGTTTCTCAACCGTACTAATACAGATAGAACAGTTCTGCTTGGAGTATAACATCTTTGTGATAAATTGTCAAGAGAGACAGAACACAGAATACAGTGACAGGAGACAGCAGACAGAAAGGGATGGGTTTTCACCCATCCCTTTCTGTCTGCTGTACGCTGTTAATTGTCTGCAAAAAAACAAGCCTTGGAGATGTTTCTCCAAGGCTTGTCCGGATTATTCATAGTCCGAGTCTGCGTTTGCAATGGTTGTGTTATAATTCACCGTTGTATCATCGTCGGCGCTTGCGGTAGTCGATGATTGTGTATCGTCGGTCGCTTGCTTGCCGCCTGCCGGCACATTGGCATTTGCCGCATCCATTGCACAGGAAGTTGCGGCAATGGAGTCATCGGTAGAAGCGCACAGCGAATAGGAATGGTCGCCCAGTGTCCAGATCGCAACGCTCTTACCGTCAATGGTCATAATGCGAATTTGCGAAGAGTAGCCGCCGATATTTAAGTCATATTGCTCTTCGGACTGCGCCTTGTTTTCATCGTAAGCGGAAACATTGTGCTCGCCGATATTGGCAGTTCTCAAAATACAGGGCACACCGTTATAATCATAGGTGATTTGCGCGATTTGCAAATCTTCCCCGTTTGCCGTGGATTCCACTAAGGCATACTTTAGATTTTGAGCACCTTCCGGTACTTCCAGGGAAATACCCGCTGCGGTAAAATCTTCTTTAGAAGTGGTTTTGACTTTTTCCTTTTTGCAGGCGCAAAGGCTCAGTGCCAATGTCAGTACCAGCACAACTGCAACGATAGCTTTCTTCATACTCTTCTCTCCTCAACCAATATCAATATCATTATTATAGTATAAAACGGCGCGGTTTTCAATATGCATTATTCGCTCTCTTCTTTTTGCGTGAGCGCAATACTCAATTCCTCTAATTGCATATCATCAATAAAAGAAGGTGCGCCGCTCATCGGTTCGCTTGCATTTTGCACTTTCGGGAAGGCGACCACATCGCGCAGCGAATCCGTGCCGCAAATGAGCATTGCCAAGCGGTCAAGCCCAATACCCATACCGCCGTGAGGCGGTGCGGCAAAGTGGTAGGCATCTACCAAAAAGCCGAACTTTGCATCAATTTCTTCTTGCGACATACCTAAGAGCTCAAACATCTTGGTCTGCAGCGCGCAGTCGGTAATTCTCATCGAGCCCGAGGAAAGCTCGGTGCCGTTGAGCACCAGGTCAAAGGCTTGTGCCTTGACTTTGGATTTGTCGCTGTCTAAATAGGGAACGCTTTCTTCCATAGGCATAGTGAAAGGATGGTGCGCGGCAACCCATTCGCCGCTGTCTTCATCCTGCTCGAAGAAAGGCATTTCGGTAATCCACAGGTAATGCCACTCATTTTCCGGAATGATGTCAAGCTCTTTTGCAACCAGCAGGCGCAGCGCGCCCAAAATCGAGAGCGCTTTGCGGGTTTTGTCGCTGAGAATAAACACACAGTCACCCTGTTCGGCACCGAGGGAAGTGAGCAGCTGTTCGAGCTCGCCCTCTTTTAAGAACTTCTTAAAGGAGCAGGCAGGCTCCGCATCCGCCCAGCGGATATAGGCAAGCCCTTTGGCGCCGATGCCCTTGGCGTGTTCGGTAAGTTTATCAATTTTCTTTCTCGTATATGCCACTGCGGCGTTTTTGGCAACAATAGCCTTCACACTGCCGCCTTCGGCAAGGGCGTTTTGGAACACTACAAAGTCGGTTGTTTCTGCCCAGTCGGAAATATCCTCAATGAGCATTTCAAAGCGGGTGTCGGGTTTATCCGAACCGTAGCGATTCATCGCCTGCTCATAGGTCATGCGCTGCAGGGGAGCCGGAATGTCAATATCCAGCGTTTCTTTCATCAGTTTAACAATAAAGCCTTCCGCCATTGCCATCAGGTCGTCTAATTCCACAAAGCTCATTTCCAGGTCGATTTGCGTAAATTCCGGCTGACGGTCGGCGCGCAAGTCTTCATCGCGGAAGCAGCGCGCTAACTGCACATAGCGGTCAAACCCCGCAATCATGCACAGCTGCTTATAGATTTGCGGCGATTGCGGCAGCGCATAAAACTTGCCGGCATGCAGGCGGGAAGGCACCACATAATCGCGCGCGCCTTCGGGGGTGGATTTTATCATCATCGGCGTTTCGATTTCAATAAAATCATTGGCATAAAAATATTCTCTTGCGATTTGAGAAATTTTGTGGCGCATATAGATGTTTTTTTGCAGCACGGGGCGCCTTAAATCCAAATAGCGGTGAGTCAGCCTGCCGAGTTCCGCCGTGTTGCAGTTATCGTCAATAGCAAAAGGCGGGGTTTCGCTTTTGGAAAGCAGGCGCAAATCTTCCACATCAATTTCAATATCACCGGTGGGGATCTCTTTATTTTTATTACTTCTCTCGCGCACGGTTCCCTTGGCGGCGAGCACATACTCGCTACGCACGCTTTGCGCTTTTTCAAAAATATCTTTTGCGGTGTTTTCGTCAAACGCAAGCTGGGTAATGCCCGTTCTGTCGCGTAAGTCGATAAAGACAAGGGCGCCTAAATCTCTCTGCTTGGCTGCCCAGCCGTAGAGTGTCACGCTCTTGCCGATATCCTCCGCGCGCAGTGCGCCGCAAAAGTGTGTTCTTTTTAATCCGTTTAAATTATCAGCCATTGTTTTCTACCTCACCCTCAAACAGTGTGCTTTGTATAACAAGATTTTCAAAATTTTCGGCAAAGTCCGCAACATTGCTTTCATATACTTCACCGGTTCGCATATTTTTGATTTTGATGCAGTCGCCGGCAATATCATCATCGCCGATTACCGCCGTAAACAATGCGCCGATTTTATTGGCATATTTCATTTGCGCTTTGAGGCTTCTGCCCATCAAATCCAAATCGGCAGCAAAGCCGTCTGCCAGCAGTTCATCGCATAAGGAAAGGGAAAGCCGCAGGGCGTTTTGCCCGATGTTGCAGAAGTAAATGGCAGGCGCTGCATCGCCCTCAAAGGCATACTGCTTGGCTTCAAGCACCATCAGCAGGCGCTCCAAGCCCATGGCAAAGCCGAGCGCCGGCACGGATTTTCCGCCGAGCTCTTCGACCAAACCATCGTATCTGCCGCCGCCGAGCACGGTGCCCTGGGCGCCGATATCATCACAAATAAATTCAAAAACGGTTTTGGTGTAGTAATCCAAACCGCGCACAATGCGGGGATTGACGGTGTAAGGCACTTCGGCTGCATCCAAATAGCCTTTCACCGTTTCAAAGTGCTCACGGCACTCGTCACACAGATAGTCCAAAATCACAGGTGCCTGTGCCGCGATTTCTTTGCAAACGGGAGATTTGCAATCTAAAATGCGCATAGGATTTTTTTCGAGCCTGCCGCGGCAGGTTTCACATAATGTTTCTAAGTGTGCAGAGAAATATTCCCGCAGGGCATTATAGTAGTTTTCGCGGCAGTGCGGGCAACCGATGGAATTAAGTTCTAAATGAATGTTCTCAAGCCCGAAAGCATCAAAAATGCGGCGGGCAAACAGGATTAACTGCGCATCGGCAATCGGTTCACCTGTACCGAGGCATTCCACACCAAATTGGTGAAACTCTCTGAGCCTGCCTGCCTGCGGCTTTTCATAGCGGTAGCAAGAGGTAAGGTAACAGAGCTTCAGGGGCAGCGCATCGTTGAGCAGCCCGTGTTCCACCGCTGCTCTGACAGCACCGGCAGTGCCTTCCGGGCGCAGGGTAATGCTTCTGCCGCCTTTGTCTTCAAAGGTATACATTTCTTTTTGTACCACATCGGTCAAGTCGCCGACACCTCTTTGGAATAATTCCGTGCTTTCAAAAACAGGGGTGCGAATTTCGCGAAACCCGTATGCTTTGGCGGTTGCCAAGAGGGTGCTTTCCACTTCTTCCCACTTGCTGGCATTTGCCGGAAGCATATCTTGTGTGCCCCGGGGGGCTTTGATTTGAGCCATAATAAAAACCTCGGTGTTTGGTAATTTCTTTTCACAATACAAATGGTGGGAAGACTCCCACCATCATTTCATACAATTTTTTGCGTTACAAAGCAACCCCTATCGGGGCAGCAGAAAAGAGAAAACTACTCGCTTTTGATAATTTCTCTCCAATCCAAATCACCTCTGTTAAGAGAGTGAATGAGTGCTTCCGCCGTTGCAATGTTGGTGGCAAACGGAATGTTATGCACATCGCAAAGGCGCAGCATTTTGGCGTCGTTGGGTTCGGTTGACTTGGGGGTCAGAGGGTCTCTGAAGAAAATGAGCAAGTCAATCTCGTTGCAGCTGATGCGCGAGGCGATTTGCTGGTCGCCCCCCTGGCTGCCCGCCAAAAAGCGCTGGATTTCCAACCCGGTCGCTTCGCCAATCATCTTGCCGGTGGTTCCGGTTGCGCAAATGGTATGCCTTGCCAGGATGCCGCAGTAGGCAATGCAAAACTGGGTGAGTAATTCTTTTTTGGCATCGTGTGCAATTAAAGCAATATTCATATATTAGTCCTTTCCGATACAAATATTGTCTCTGTGTGGCGGCATCGTTTTCTTGATCTGCACAAAAACGCAGAAAAAACGCGCCGAACTATTGCCTATTTATTTAATAATAACAAAAAATTTATTCTAATTCAACAAAAATTTTAGCACCACTCTGAAGGCAAGTCGATTTTTTCGCCCTGTAAGCGCTTGGCAATGCGGGAAAATGCCTCGGTGGCGCGGGTATCTCTCAGGTAAGGCAAGCCCTGTGAAGCGTTAAAGTTGAGGTTCGCTTCAAACGGCACAATGCCCAGCAGACCGAGTTCGGTAATATCCATCGCATCGTCGACACTCGGCAAAAGACCTGTTTGCACGGCAAAGGCGCGAAAGGCATTGAGAAGCAGTGTAGTGCTTTTTCCCATGGAGGTGGCAATCGCGGCTGCTTTGGCGCCGACTTTGAGAGAAAAATTATCATCATTAGCGACCAAAACCGCCTCATTGGCAGGCTCCAGCGCCAGGGTCAGGTTTTCGCCCAGTCCTGCCGGTGCATCGATGAAGATATAGTCGAAATTTGCACTGATTAAGCGCAATAAATCTTTTAAAATGCTTGCCGGATACGCGGGTTTCGGCACTTTCGGCGCCGGTAAGATGTAAAGATTGGGAATGTTTAAACTCGGATAAATCGCATCCGTTACCTCACAGGCTTCGGAAAAAATATCGCCCCAATTATAGACAGCTCCTTCCCCGATGCCGGTAATGACATCCAGGCAGTTGGCGCCCGTGTCTGTATCGACAATTAAAACTTTGTTCCCGCTCAGTGCCAGCTCGTTGGCTATGCCCACCAATACCGTGGACTTGCCGGAACCGCCTTTGCCGGAAATAAATGTAACGATTTTTGCCATAATAACCTCTCTTTAACCTAAAAGCGTATTGTTGCCGGAGTCGCTTGTTTCTTTTGTTTTGCTGTTTTTCTCAAAGTAGTATTGGAACAGGGAAGCGGCAATTTCCGCGGTACTCGAGCCGCTGTCCGCTCTCTCAATGACCTGCGCAATCGCAATCTGCGGGTTGTCGGCAGGGGCGTAGGTAATGAGAATACCGTTGTCATAGGTTTGGTAGTAGCCGTTGACCTTCTCTTTGACCTGTGCCGTACCGGTTTTGGCGGCGCAGGCAATCGGCAGGTCTTTAAATGCATCCCAGCAGAAACCGCCGGGGCCGCCGACCGCTTCCATACCCTCTTTGACCGCTGCCAAATTTTGTTTGGCAATGCTCATTTTATAAGCCACCTTCGGTTCGGTTTTATCGAGAATGGTTTTGGTGTTGTCATAGGAAGTGACACTCTTGATAATGTGCGCTTCATAGCGCGTACCGCCGTTGGCAATCGTAGCGCAGTAGTTGGCAAGCTGTAAGGGGGTAAACACGTTGTCGGACTGCCCGATAGCGGCCTGTACCGTATCACCGATATACCACTCGCCGCCCGCAGCTTCTCTTTCGGCAATGCCGGCTAAGGTGCCGGCAGCTTCCGGCAGCTCAATACCGGTCGCTTGCCCGAGACCGAACATGGTGGCATATTTGTCAATTTTATTAATGCCCAGCCGGTTACCGACATTGTAGAAGAAAATGTTACAGGAGTCGTCAATCGCCATCGAAACATTTTCGCTGCCGTGGTAGCCCAGGCATTTGAGTGTAATGTTACCGATTTCGTATTTTTTATTACAGTAGAAAGTGGAAGAAGTATCAATAACGCCTTCCTCCAACCCGGCAATCGCAACGCAGGGCTTAAAGGTAGAGCCGGGCGCATAACCGCTCATCAGCGCTCTGTCCCACAGCGGCGCGGATTTATCCGCAGCAAGCTTGTTGTAGTTTTTGGTGTAACTGTTATTGTTGTAAGAGGGGTAGGTGGCGGCACACAGCACACTGCCGGAGTTCACATCAACCGCCACAACAGCACCTGCCGCCTTGGCATTGCCGGCGCTGATAAGCTTGTCTACTTTTTTCTGCAGCGCTTTTTGCGCCACTTTTTGTAAGCCGGCATCAATGGTCAGGGTAACGGTATTGCCCTGCACCGGCTCGGTCGTGATAACGGAAGAAACCTCACCCGTGGAGGTGGAGTAAACCGTTTTCTCGCCGCGTTTGCCTTTGAGATAGTCTTCGCAGATTTTCTCAATCCCGTTTTTGCCGATGGTATCGGTCAGTTTGTAAATTTCTTTATTATTACCGTCTCCAAGCTCTTCTGCCGTAATGGGGCCGGTGATGCCGAGAATATGCGGGCACAGCGTGCCGTCTTTATACTTTCTGATGGTGGTCGCTTCGGCGCCGACACCTTGGAACACCGCTTTGTTTTCTTCAATATATGCGGCGGTTTGGTCGGAGACTTCGTTGGCGAATATATAGGGGTTTTGCACGCTGAATGCACCGATGACCATGCCGTAGCGCACGGAGGCAATTTTGCGCGCATCCTCATCCGAAAAAGCCTCTAACTCGTACATTTTCTTGAGCGCATCAAAGCAGTTTTTGGCGCTCGCGTAATCGTTTAAATCGAGGTATTTATCACTTTTGAGGTAAGCGATGTCGCTCTCGCGGTCTTCGGAGAAAACGAATTCGCCGCTTTTATTGATCTCAATGGGAAGTTCATCGTTCCACTCCTCTTTTTTGGATTCGAGGAAGTGAACAAGCTTAATAATGATATCCGCCCGCGCCTTGTTTTCGGTCGATGAGGGGAAATAGGAAGCATCAAAGACTATGCGGGTGGTTTGCTTGTTGTAGACAAGTGCGGTGCCGGAACTGTCTAAAATTTCACCGCGCGAAGCATCAATATCTACTTTTTTGGCGATGGTACCCGTACCAACGGAAGCATAGTAATCACCTTTAATGACTTGAAGGAAAAACAGCCTTGCACCCAGCGCAAGAACAATGATAAGCGTAATGATAATCATTACACTCGAACGCTTCATTTTTTTCTTTTCGTTCAATGCAAAGCCACCTCCTTAATATAATATAATGCGAAACCTACGCTTCTTCCTTTTTGAATTTTTTATGAATGACAAGCACCAGGAAGAAAAACGGAATAACTAACAGGGTGTTGAGAAGAATGGTCGGCAAATAGGCGCTGAAATAGATACCGGAAGCCCCTGCGGTCTGCTTAAATTCCACAAAAAACAGCCAGTACAGGCTTTGTGAAAAGAAGACCAGTGTGCCGCCCATGACCAAGTTGGTCAGCAGGGTGTTGCGCAAATAATTGGTGGAAATCCAGCCGATAAAGGTGCAAAGCAGCATCATTATCAGCGCATGATAGCCGACCATAGACGCAGAGACAATGTCCATCAGCAAACCGGTAAACAAGCCGTACCAGCAGGCAAATTTTTCTTTCTCAAACATGCAAATACAGCTTAAAAGCGGCAGCAGAGGCAGTATTTTTACCTGCCCGATGTGCGGCATAAAGCCGTAGGTGGTCTGCAGCAAAAAGGTTGCGCAAAGCAGCAGCACCCAAATCACATGTTTTTTGATTGTATTTTTCTTGGTGAGTTTTATCATTTCGTAATTTGGTTTTTACCCTCAAAGTCGGTGATGACAAAAACATCCGTCAATTCATTAATCTTGATTTGCGGGTTAATGACCGCAATAAAGGAGACATCTTTCCCCGATTCCTGGGTATTTTCCACGGTGCCCAAAATCAAATCTTTCGGGTAAATGCCGCCTACACCGGAGGAGCAGACAATGCCGCCGGCGGAAATATCGGTGTTTTTCGATAAGTTTGCCATCATCAGTTTGCCCTGCTTGGCAAGGGTTAAGTCATTGGAAGTGTAGGAATTTTCGCCGGTTCTTGCCTCATAGCAACTGACCGAAATGTCGGGGTCAAGAATGGTCTTGACCACTGCGGAGGTGGGGTAGACTTTGACCACCAGACCGACCAGGTATTTACCGTAAATCACACAGTCGTTGACCTGGATGCCCTGCGCGGAACCCACACCGATATTAAAAGAAGAATAGAGGCTCTCACTGTCGCGCGCAATGACGGACCCGTGCGCCAGTTTAAAATCGGGGTTTTCTTCTTTTACTTCAAGGAAATCCTTGTAATAATTGTTTTCGCGCTTGATGTTTTCATAGTCAACCAGCTGCTCCTGCAGCTCGGCGACTTCCAATTTCAACGCATCCAGTTCCTCTTCATAAGAGGATTTGCCGCTGACATTATCGCGCATTGCCACAATGCGGGAACTGATGGAGCTCGCCAGCTTTTGGGCAGGGTAAAAGATGGTTCCCACCACACTGCTTTCGGGAGAAAAGGTACTGCCCGAAATGGCGGAAATCATCATACCGATAATGAGCAGGGCGGCAATGATAACAATCGCCCTAAATTGTTTTTTCTTGTAAAAAGGCATAGGGGTCTCCTTCGCACAAACAGTATACAGAGTACAGATGACAGTATATAGAATCGGATGGGCGTTGCCCATACCCGATTTCGTGTACAGCGGTCGGGAAAAGAAAAAGGGGTTAGAAGTTGTTTTTATTTCTGTTTTGGTAGAGGTTGCGGAAGTTGTTTTCCAGGCAAATGAGCGTGCCGTCGACCACGCTGTCAAGCGGGCGCTCGGAAATGACAACCGGCATATTGGTCGCAAAGGAAACGAGCTTATCAAACCCGCGCAGCAGTGCGCCGCCGCCGGTGAGCACAATGCCTTTTTCGTAAATATCGCCGGCAAGCTCGGGCGGGGTTCTTTCGAGAACGGTTTTAATCGCATCAATAATGGTATCTAACGGTTCTTTTAAAGCTTCGCGCACTTCTTCTGATGTGATTTCGCAGTTTTTGGGAAGCCCGTCTTCCACATTTCTGCCCTTAATTTCCATCGCGCCTTCACCCTCATAGGGGTACGCCGAACCGATGGAAAGCTTAATATCTTCGGCAGTTCTTTCACCGATTAAGAGTTTGAATTTCTTTTTGACATAAGAGATAATCGCTTCATCAAATGCATCGCCCGCCACGCGCACGGTCTTGGAAGTGACAATGTCGCCCAGCGAGATAATCGCAATATCGCTCGTGCCGCCGCCGATGTCGACAATCATCGAACCGATCGCTTCACTCACGGGAAGTTTTGAACCGATTGCCGCCGCCATCGGTTCTTCAATAATCGAAACATATTTTGCACCGCCGGCTCTGGCAGCAGAGTCCACCGCGCGGCGCTCTACATCCGTGACACCCGCGGGCACACAGATAATCACTCTTGTTTTGGTGAAGAAATTGGTCTTGACCGCTTTGCCGATAAATGCCTTGAGCATGTCCGATGCAATTTCCCAGTTGGCAATAACACCGTCTTTAAGCGGGCGCACCGCTTTGATGGTGCCGGGTGTTCTGCCAATCATGTCTTTTGCGGCAGTGCCGACCGCAACCACCTGAGTGGTTTTTAAATCCACTGCCACCACGCTCGGTTCGCGGATGACAATGCCCTCACCTTTGACGCAAATGAGGGTGTTTGCGGTGCCTAAATCAATGCCGACATCCTGTGTAAATAATCCCATTTTTTACCCCTTCTGTATATAAATATTTTAATTAATTCACGACGAGACAATCTATTATAAAATTTAAATTTGTAAAACTCAATCCCCCACACCACATTGTAAATAAATTGTCATCATTTGGTTTATTTTTGTAAAGAAACGCACCTGTCGGTGTAACCGGAACGTTTTTGTGCAATGTGCAGAGAATGTGCGCCGGAAACAGGCAAAAAGATACAAAGCGAAGTTTAAAGGAGTAATGCGCTTGCAAAAAGGCGCAAAATATAGTATAAATAAGAAAGAAATACGCTTGCACGGGGGATTGGCATGGCGAAAGAAACCATTAAATTAATCGATATTTCAAAAGACTTGCTGGCATCGCAACCGGCGTATGAAGACACACCTCCCGTGGTGCATATCGAAGCGCAATCCGAGCAGGGCGGCAGGCGTTCCGTGCTGCTGACTTCCCTGCATAACGGCACCCATATTTGCGCGCCGGCAGCGTGGCTGGAGGGGGCAAAGACCGTGGATGCCTATGAACCGGGGCGCTTTGTCGGCGAGTGCCGCGTGGTCAAAGCCAAAGGAGCGTTGACCGGCTCCTGGATTGACAGCATGGGTCTTTACCGCTGCGACAAATTGCTCATAAAAGGCGAAGGTAAAGGAAAAATCGACCCTTCTGCCGCCGAGGCACTGGTGGACAGCGGTGTTAAATTAGTGGGGACGGATGCGGACTCTATCGGGATAGAACCGAAGAATGCGGAGGTGCGCCGCATTCTCGCCGAGGCAGACTGCCTGGTGCTCGAGGGGCTCGACCTCGAAAAAGCGGAAATGGGCACCTATTTTCTGATTGCCCAGCCGCTGCTCATGGAGGGTTGCGAAGCGGCACCCTGCCGCGCGCTGTTGGCGGAAGACTACTTATATTGGAACCGGTAAGGGGCACCCGAAAGGGTTAAAGATTGCTTTTTTTGACAAAATAGAGTATAATGCAAGGTAAGTAAAAAAGGAATCTGTTTCCTTTTGATTCCATTGAGAGCATATATAAGGAAAACATATGAAAGTTGTAAAGCGTTTAGCAGATATATTAGTGAGCCTGTTCGCACTCATTTTACTCTCGCCGCTGTTGATTATAGTGAGCCTGATTTCCTTGATAAAACAGGGAAAACCGATATTTATCGGGCAGGAGCGCTACGGTAAAGATGCCAAGGTCATTAAAGTATTAAAATTCAGAACCATGCGCACCGATGCGCCGGTTGTTGCCAGCGCCGAAATCAAAGCAAAATACATCACCAAATGGGGTGCGGTTTTGCGCAAAACGAGCATTGATGAATTACCGCAGTTATTTAACGTGCTCAAAGGCGATATGAGCCTGGTCGGTCCGCGCCCGCTGATTGTGCAGGAAGAAGAGATTCATGCCATGCGCCTGGAAAAGGGTGTATACCAAGTCAGACCGGGGATTACCGGCTTGGCGCAAATCAACGGCAGAGATGAGTGTACCAACGAAGAAAAAACCTATTATGATTGCAAATACATCGAAAAAATGAGCATTTTGTTCGACATCAAAATTTTGTGCGGCACGGTACTGCCGGTGCTGCTGCGCAAAGACATTAAGCAATAAAAAGACAATCAAACAGATAACAAAAAAAGAGGCGAAATACCCGTGGGCATTTCGCCTCTTTTTTCCCGAAAAGATAATTATTAAAGAGGGAAGAAACGAAAAATCACCAAATCGATTTTTTGCGACAGAAAATCACAAAACACAATCTTACAAAATCCTACAATGTTTTTACGGCGCGGTCTCAATCTGTTGACAGTTTGCGCAGAAGAATTGACTTTATTTTTGCGCGTTCGTATAATGAAGTCCCTATATATTTTAAAAATAGGAGATTTGCGTGAAAAAAGAAAAAGAAAAAAAAAAAGAAGTAGTAGAAGCACAGAGTGAAAGCAAAAACCCGGCAGAGGAGAGCGCCGCGCCGCAAAGCGACAAAGCGCCCGCCCCCAAAGCGGCAAAGAAAACCGGCACGGGGAAATTGCTGCTGCACTTACTCATCAAAATCGCTGTGGTGGCGGCAGTGCTTGTTCTGGTGTTCAGCGTGGTACTGTGTGTGAACCTGCACTACGGCAACAACATGCACCCCGCCGTGCGCGATGGCGATTTGTGCATCGCCTACCGCCTGCAAAAGCCCTACATCAATGCGGTGGTGCTCTATGAATGGGGCGGCAAAACCTGTGTGGGCAGAGTGGTCGCACTCGAGGGCGATGTGATTGATATTTCGCCGGAAGGGGCGCTTAAAATCAACGGCGTCAACCCTGCCGAAGAGGTTTTTTACGCCACGATACCCGCCGAGAATGCAGCGATTACCTACCCCTATACGGTGGAGAGCGGCAAAGCCTTCATTCTCAATGATTTTCGTACCGATACCGATGATTCGAGAAGTTTCGGTGCTGTCGAACTCAAAGCGATTAAAGGCAATTTCTTACTGAGTCTGCGCCATCGCGATTTTTAAGTCATAAACAGACCGCAGGTTTGTTTAAATAAAAAAATATTTGGTGCGCCGCGCGAAAAAACGTGCTATATTTGCGCGGTAACTGAAAAAGAAAGATTCCAAAGGAGGAAACAACCATGAAAAGCAAATTCTTTTCAAAAACCCTTGCAGTACTGATGGTACTTGCACTTGCTGTCAGTTTTGCAGCAGTCGTCGGTTCCGCCGAAACAGCGGCAACCGGTACATCCACCAATTTTGACACCTACATGACCGTCGGTGCGGACAAGCCCGTTCCCGATGTGACCATCAGCTTCAATGTTGCCGCAGGCACCCCGATTGCCGGCACTTCCAGCACCTATGAAGTCAAAGCAGGCCCCTCTCCCTCGAGTGTTGTGGTCGGCACCGCTGCTTTCAGTTCTTCCGATTCCACCACGGCAGGCACACCGTCCAATCCTTCGGATACTTCCAGCAAGTATGCGACCAAGAGCGTGAGTGTTGACCTTTCCGGCGTTACCTTCACCGAGCCCGGCGTGTATCGCTATGTCATCAGCGAAGATACCACCAGCCCGGCAGCAGGCGTTGGTTATGACTCCAACCCGCGTTACCTTGATGTCTATGTGACAACCGACGGCACAGACCTTTCTGTTGACACCTACATCTTCAGTGACACCGCAGCCGCCAGAAACCTGTCCGACACTACCATTGCCGACAAGTCTGCTTCGTTTGAGAACTCCATGAATTCTCACAACCTGACTTTCAGCAAAGCCATCACCGGTAACCAGGCTGACAAGACCGAAACCTTCGCATTCACCCTTACTATCTCTAACTGTGCAGATGGTACTTACACCGACTCCGAAGGCAACACCATTACCGTTACCAACGGTTCGGCAACCCAGAACTACACCCTGACCGACAGTGACACCGTGACTGTTTACGGCTTGACTCCGGCTGCAGTTTGTACCGTTAGCGAGACCGCGGGCGACTACACCCCGAGCATTGTTATTGACAACGGCTCCGCTATCAGCGCAGCAACCACCGGCAACATCACCATGAATGCAGACCATACTGCAGCTTTCACCAACACCCGTGCCGGTGTGATTCCGACCGGCGTGATTTTGACCGTTGCTCCGTTTGCTATCGGTTTATTGGTTGCAGCAGCAGTGATTATCTTCGTTCTCGCTAAGAAAAGAAAGAAGACCGAAGCATAAGAACTGACAGACAGTTTTAGCGCTTAGGCGCAGTTTCCGTATTTGGTAAATATCCGGCGGGCGGCATCCCGCTCGCCGGTAGCACGGGTATTTGCTAAAATCGCTTGAAAAAGCAAAACGGAGAATGAGAAGAAAAAACAAGGAGGTACGAATATGCTTCGAAAAGCGATAAAAGCCGCTGATAAAACAGTGGATGTTTTTGTCGTGATACTCTGCCTCCTGTTTTTTCTCATTTGCACATACGCGATGATAGATGCCGTAATGGTCTATTACAGTGCGAATAACAAGGATGTGCTCAAGTACAAGCCCACCTTGGAAAACACCGAGCCGCTCAGAGAACTCGGTGAGGATGCCGTTGCCTGGCTTACAGTAGACGGCACCCAAATCGATTACCCGATTATGCAGGGGAAAACGAATGAAGAGTACCTCAACAAAGATCCGTTTGGGGAGCATTCGCTTGCAGGCAGTATTTTTCTGGACAGCCGCAATGCGCGGGATTTTTCCGACATCTACAATGTTGTTTACGGCCACCATATGGAATACGGCAAGATGTTCGGGTCACTCGATGAATTTAAAAAGGCTCAATTTTTCGATACACATACCACCGGCACGCTTATTACGGTTGCCGGCGGCAACTACAAAATTACTTTCTTTGCCTGCGGCACGGCTCTTGCCACGGACAAAATCGTTTTTAACACCGACGTGGAAAACAATGCGGCGCTGCTTCGGCAGCTCAAGCGCGAAGCCTTTATTTACAAGGACACCGTCGCAGATGCGGGCGCGCACATCATTGCCCTTTCCACCTGCCAGTCGGCACAAAATGTCGAAAGGCTGATTCTGTTCGGAATACTCGAAAAGATATAACGCATGAAAAGAATTCTGATTTTATTCTTATTGCTTGCCATGCTGGGCGGGCTATGCTGTCCTATTGCCGGCGCAGCCGGAGAGGAAGGCGTCACCGCCGAAATAGCGGTGGAGATTCGCCGCGGCGGCACGGCAAAAATCATACCGAAAGTCAACTGTCCGGTTCCCGAAGAGACGACCGTTGTGGTCAACGATGGGGAACTGGGGCGGTTTCATATACATTTTACCGCAGCGGGGGAATACCACTATACGGTCATTTCCCTGCCGGATGAACGCCACTTAAAATTTGATGACAGGGTGTATGAAGTGGATATCCTTGTCAAAGAATCCAAAACCGGGTTAGCGACAACCATTATTGTATACGAGTCGGAAGAGAAATACAGTTACCACACCACGCAGGAAGTCGAGATACCCGCGGTGGGTCCCGAGCGCCTGTATTTTGAAAACAAGGCGGCAGAAGACCCGACAGAACCCGAAGACCCGACAAAACCGACCAACCCGGACAATCCGACCAACCCCGATAACCCGGACAATCCGACCGGTCCCGACAACTCGGACAATCCCGACAATGCGCAGACACTCGCCGACAAGAGCGGCAAAAAGCCGTATACGGGAGATGACTCTATGCTCGAAACTTACTTGCTCATTGCCTTTATGGCGGCGGCGGGTCTGTTTACCCTTTCTTTGGTGTATTACCGCTCGGTAGTACCTAAGAAAAAAACTAAATAGGATTTTATTTAATAATTTTTTCGCGCGCGCGATAGTTCGCGAAAATTAATAATATTTAAAAAAGCTATAAGTGCGCCCATTTTTAGGGCCATGCAGAAAGGAGGGATAGGTATGAAACCGTTGCGGAAATTGCTTTCCGGGCTTTGTTCACGCCTGCCCTCTTTTGTCATGCATGCCCCTGATTGGTTGCGGCGCCGCAGGCAACTGTCGGTACAAGCGCTGTGCGTTGTGACGGCAATTATCCTTATTTTTGCCGTGAGCGGTCAAACGCTGGCGCCGATTATCAGCGCCGTGGCGCAGGGCGTGGAAAGCAATGCGGAAAACACCGAATTTGAGCAATTGAGTTTTGAATTATACCCGAATGCGCAGCAAAACGAGAAGAGTGTTACGCTCAACGGCATGATGCCGAAGCAGGCATCGGCGGAAGCGGTCGATGTCACCGGGGACTTTTCTGCCGAAGGCGGAGAACACGCGGCAGACGAAGCGGCGATTACGCGCGACACTCCGCAGGCAAGTGTGATCGCAGCCTATAACATCACCATCATGGCAGGAGAAGAAGAATACCAGCCGGATGAAGACAGGCCGATACTTGTAGAGATTGCCGAGCCGCAACTGAGTGAAGACACTAAAACCCAACTCTGGCACATCAAAGATGACGGCACCAGAGAAAAAATGACACAATTCTTTGTGGAAGACGGCAAAATCAGTTTCTTCGCCACCGGCTTTAGCGTGTATGCGATTGTTGCCGTTCCGCCGGAATTTCAATTTGAGACAGCAACGCAAGTAAGCGAATTATTAAGCCAAAGAGGGCAGTCTGTCGGTTTCTGCCTGTCCTACAATACCGACAATCCGCGCTATTTTACCACTACCGTTAACGGCGATGATGCCATTGTGGAGACCGCTTCTCCCGCACAGGCGGCAGTCTACTATTTTGAGCGCGCCAACCCCGATGACACCTCTACAAACCCTGCTAACTGTAAGGTTTACACCTTCGTTAACGGGGAGAAGCGCTATATCCATTCTGTCGGCAGCGTGGGTGTGGAACTGAGCGCGACAGATGCCGATATTTTCGAAGTGGCAAGTGCAGCTTCCTATGCTTTTACGCTAAAAGACAGCGCATCCAGCCGCTGGCTGCAGCACTCCGGCAGCGGCAGCGGTATGCGCTACTACGGCTCTAATACCAACTCCACCAATGTGCGCATTGTCGCAAACTATGCCGATGCTTTGGTCAAACCCGATGATTATTACGGGCTTGACGGCAAGACCTTCGGCTTGATGAACTACCCCGGCGGTACGGTGGGCTATGCCTTTATGGCAGAGGGCGACACCAACAGCCTGTCGATGATGAGCCTGGTGGTGCGCAACGAGGATGCGAGCAGAACCCTCTATGTGGCGGAGGACAGCGATATCACGATGTG
Source organism: Clostridia bacterium (assembly GCA_017432485.1). Lineage (GTDB taxonomy): Bacteria > Bacillota > Clostridia > Oscillospirales > Acutalibacteraceae > RUG714. Next base: position 40,050 of record JAFRJB010000003.1, on the reverse strand, counting down.
GACATTCCACAACATTTCCAGTGACCACTACACCGTTTCCACCGTGGTCAACGGGCAGACACGCTACCTGCGCTTAAGCGGCAGCACTCTGTCTTTGGCGGAAGAAGCGAATGCGACAGCCTTTACCGTTTCTTCCAACAGCAACAATCAGTTCAAACTGACTTCCGGCACAAAATCCGTCAATTTCGACGGCACGAATTTCGGCGCCGCAACCACCAACACTTCGGTCGCACAGTGGCTCAATATTGTAGAGACTTCGGGGCTGGAAAATGAAGACTATGTCACCTATTCTTCGGAAAAAATCGGTATTTCCGATGTGCCGGACGGCGCGCGGGTTATCGTCTACACCCGTATTTGGAATGAAGATACCAAAGCCTATGAATTCTACGCGGTTGACCATGACGGTTCGCTGTACCCCTGTTACGAGCGCGGCGATTACATCATGTGGGTGGGCAGCAGAGTTAACACCCTCTTGTGGGATTTCACCGAGTACCATTATGATGACGGCTCGCCCAATTACTACTACGAACTTTACAACAACTATTCGCGCAAATATATTGCGCCGCAGATTACCGGCGGGCAAACGCTCTCTTCCTCAAAAATCGGCTTGAATATGCCGGGCAGGCGTGCCGGTGAATACTATTCCGACATTGTGGCGTGGGATGATGACCACTACACTTATGCCGGTTTGAAGACAGATGTTGAGAACGACCGCGTCACCTCTTCCCCGCGTTCGCAGGCGGAAACCTTCTACTTTGCAGTGGTGGAAACCCCGGTACCGCGCCTGACAGAGGTCGCAACGGTCGACAATAACGATTACGGCATCACTATGAAGATGATTGACTTCCCGGTGCAGTCTGCCGCAAACGGGCGCTTCCAAAACGAATTCCTCGACACCGAGACGGATTCTTACCTGTATGCCACCAAGGGCTTGTTATCCACCAACCTGAACGCCCAGGGCTACCCGACTGCCACGAGAACCAACCGCGTGCTCTCGGAACTCTACGCCAACGAGACGGATGCCAACCACCTCTTCCTGGAAAGCACGCACAGTGCAAGCGGCTACTTTGAGTTTGACAGTTGCCAAAATTTTGCAACCCTCATTCAGAGCGACGGCACGGTCGGCACCGACTTTACCGTTTACGAAGAATTGGGCAGCACGGATATTGAGCCCAAAACAACGCTTAAGCACGGGCAATTCTTCCCGTATGACACCATTCAGGCGGGTGTTTACTCCACGGTCAATCCCGAAAACCTGTATAGCGCGTTGGCGCAGCCCGGCGTGGAAGAAGCCGGTTTGTTGCCGGATTCCGACCCGAGAAAATATGAAAGATTACATACGGTCGGCAGAAGCCCGAATTATTATAACGGCATGGAAATGAGCGCCAGCTTCATGCAAACACCCAGCGGTAAAGATGCGTGGGGGCACGACATTATCTTTGAATTTACCGGTGACGATGACTTCTGGCTGTATGTTGACGGGGAACTGGTCATTGACTTGGGCGGTATTCACTCCGCGCTTGCCGGCAATGTTAACTTTGCGACCGGTATTGTGACGGTCGAAGGCGTAAGCACCACCCTGCGCGATGTCTTTACGGAGAACTTCCTGACCCGCAATCCTGATGCCACGCAGGCGCAAATCGATGCTTTCTTAGATGATTACTTCGAGCCCGGCGAAACGGTCTTTAAAGACTACTCGGCGCACACGATGAGAATTTTCTACATGGAGCGCGGCGCCGGTGCTTCCAACTTACATATGCGCTTTAACTTAAGCCCGATTTCCGATGGCACGGTGGTCTTGACCAAAAATGTCAGTGGCGCGGACGGTTTGGACTATGATTTGGTGGAATATCCCTTCCAAATCTGGTATAAAGACGAAGAATACGGCGATGCGAAACTCTTGACAAGTTCGGATAGTTTGGCGAAACTCTCTTACCAGGGCTCCACCAAAAAAGTGCATTATGAAGCGCATTATACGCCGCCGGGCAGTTCCGTGACCTATGACAGCGTTTACTTCTTAGACCCGTTTAAGAACGCGGAAATCGACTTCCCTGCCGATACGATTGAGTACCGCATTGTCGAGTGCGGCGTACCCGACGATATGTATGATGTTGTCACGGTCAACGGCACCGCTGTCACAGGGCAAAGTATCGGCGCGACCGACCGCAACAGTTATGACTCCGGCTGGCTGACCGTCGCCCAGCGCCCGAATGTGGTATTTGACAACCATGTAAAGAGCGGTGCGCTGCGCACACTTTCCTTTACAAAAGCGCTCTATGATGAAGACGGCAATATTTTGACAGCGGAGGATGACGGCACTACCTTCAGTTTCCGCTTGTACCTGTCTAACGGTGTGCAGGAAAACCTGATTGCCGCGAATATGTTTGACTACTATGTCAAAGACTCCGATGGCTACTTCTGCATGTGGAACCCGGCTACCGGCAGGTTTGAACCGACCCAAAAGACCGATTACAGCCAGTTGACGGATGCGGAAAAGATAAACCTCGCTTACGAAACCTCGATGAACGGCGCCATTTCCAAGATTCCTGCCGGCTACACGGTAGTCGTGCCGAATCTGCCGATCGGCGTGCACTACAGAGTCGAGGAAAGACCCAATGAAATTCCGCTCGGTTACCAACTGACCGGCTACGAGCACGATGCCACGACCTACAATGTGGCTGCCGGTGATACGCTTAATTCCGGCTGGATGCGCGACGGCGAGTCGCCGCAAATTACAATCAAGAATAAGCGCGGTTGGGAAATTATGGTCGACAAAGTTTGGAGCGATGCGGCGTATACCGATTCGCACGACTCTATCTTTACCGCGATTTATTACGGCAACACTCTGGTGCCGGGCACCGTCAAACAACTCAGGAGCCCGAACACTTCCCTTCGCTACTATTTCGATGTACTGCCCACAGGTGTAAACTTTACGGACTATGTGGTCTACGAAGTGGAACTGGAAGACCCGGTCTTTGATGCCGCGGGCGACCTGATTGGTTACACGGCGGTGGACCGCCGGTTGAATGACGGTGACTTGACCACGATTGCCGCCACGGCGAAAAACGCACAAAACCCGAGCAATTATGCCTATGAGGTGGAATACGAACAGGGCGAACCGCAGTGCACCGCCGAATCGGTGGCAGACCCCGGCAATGTGCGCTACGATACGATTACCAACACCCGCACCGGCGGTGTGGTTATTACGCTTTACGATATGAATACCCGCGAGGTATTGCCCGGCGGTATCTTTACCCTGACAAAGAACGGGCAGACCATCGGCACCTTTACTTCCGATGAAAACGGCAGAGTGACCATTCTCTACAACTTCGAGCGCGAGGAAGACTATGTGCTCACCGAAACACAGCCGCCCGGCACCTATATGGGCGTGCCCAATGCGGTTGTCTTCTCGATTGGGAATGACGACAGTGTCACGGTCAGCGGCAATGATGCACAGTGGGCAATCGGCTATCAATCACCGGTGCAAGGCGATAAACTCATCGCCTACATCGATGTGTTCAACAAACCCTTCAGCCTGCGCGTCGTGAAGGTAGACGGCGATACGCAGCAGCCGCTTGCGGGCGCCCACTTTGCGCTGTACCGCGCGGTGGACGGCATCGGCGGTAAGGTCAAGGATGTCAACCCGGTGGCAGGTTTTGAAGACCTTGTTTCGGGAGCAGACGGTGTCTTGCCGTACATTACCGCCTCCCTGACACCCGACAGGTATTACCTGACCGAGACACAGGCGCCGCCCGGTTACGGCATCTTGGAGGAAGACATCCGGTTTGCCGTTACGCAAAGCGGCACTGTCACGGTCATCGGCGAAGAACACAGCCAATATATGACCACGCAGGGCGAAGCCTCTATTACCTACAGCATCAATGTGCCCAATGAGCGCAACTACGCCGATTTGACTGTCACAAAGACCGTCACGGGCAACCAGGGAGAGCGCAATCGAGACTTCACCTTCACCCTTACCGTGGCAGGCGCGACCGCACAGGACACCTATGCCTGGACAAAGAACGGCGTGGTGCAATCTACCCCGCTGACAAGCGGCGGCACCTTTACGCTCCGACACGGCGATACGGTGACCATCACCGTGCCGCAGAGCACGAATATCACCATCAGCGAGGCAGCCGCAGGGTATACCTCTACCTTCCGCCTGGGCGAGGAACAGGCGCAGCAGCAGTCTTCGAGAACCTTCTCTATCACGGAAGACACCACCCTTGCGGTGACCAATGAGCGCAGCGGCATTGTGCCGACCGGTATTCGAAGCAATATTGCGCTCGCTGCGGTGATGTTGCTACTCTCGGCAGCGACCGCAGCGGCGGTCATCACCTACCGCAAAAAGAAGCAAACACCCAAGAAAAAGACATAAAAAAAAGGCGCATCACAGATGCGTGGTAAATCCGGATTTTATGAAAGAAAAAGGCAAGGCAAACAAAATACTCTTAGCAGTCTTGACTGCGGTTTGCATCGCAGCGCTGGTGATTTCACTGGCGCTGGCGCTGCGCATTTATTTGCCGCAGAAAAAAGGCGAAAACCGCGTAGAAGACCTTGGGCAAATCGCCGCCGCGGCGACGGATGCGGCGCAGAGCGACACCGAGAAGGCGCAAGCCTCGTTTGCCGCTCTAAAAAAACTCAACAGCGATTATGCGGGGTGGCTGCATATAGAGGGCACGAAAATCGATTACCCGGTCATGCAGCCGCCGCAGGGAGACAGCGAGTATTATCTGCGCCGCGATTTTGACAAAAAAGACGCGCAGGCAGGGTCTCTCTTTTTGGGGGAAGGCTGTACCACGGACTCCCGCGCCGTGATTATCTACGGGCACAATATGCAAACAGAGACCATGTTCGGCTCGCTCGACAGTTATAAATCCTTTTCCTTTGCCAAAGACCACCCGGAAATTGAGCTGACAACCGGGAGCGGCAAGCGGGTGTACCGCGTCTTTGCCGCGTTTCAAACGCAGTTGGGCAGCGGCGCTTTCGCATATGACGAAGTCACCGGCGACATCAGCGAGCCCGCCTACAATGAAGCCGTGCAGCGCCTAAGGGAAATGTCGGACATTGCGCTCAATGAGCAACCCGCCTACCCGGCGCAACTGCTGCTGCTTTCTACCTGCTCTTACCATACGGAAGACGGCAGGTTTGTCGTGGCGGCGTATTTGCGATAAATAACAGACAGGCGAGGTCAAAGACCTCGCCTGTCTGTTATTTATCAGTTTTCAGTTTTCAGTTTTCAGGGTTCAGTTTTCAGTTTCGCCACCGCGCCGTGCCTTATTTATAAAGTAAGACCGTGGCGATAACTTCGGTCGTTTCGTTGCTGCGGTTGGCAATGGAGTGGGTTTGCGAGCCAAGGCAAATGGCACTGTCACCCTCATGAAGTGTGACCCACTGACCGTCGTCATAATATGCGGCGGTGCCTTTGGCAATGTAGAAGATTTCTTCTTCATCCTCATGGGTGTGCTCGCCGATGGAGCAGCCGGGCTCGAGCACAATTTTGGCAAGCAGGCGGCATTTGCCGCCGATTTCTTCTTTTTCGGCGTAGTGAATGATTTTGGCGGTGCCGTCGCCGCCCTTCATATGCTCATTGTAAACAACTCTTAAGTCTTTGCTTCTTTTAATCATGGGAAAGCCTCTTTCATTAAATATTTTATTACTATTTATCATCGTAACACCTTTAAGCGGGGTTTGCAAGGGGGAGAAAGAGAAGTATGAAGTAATTCGCTTTGTTCATTATGAAGTATTGTGGCTTTGCCACAATATGAAGTGAAACAAATCCCTATCATATGCGCAGCAATAATAGGGGACCCCGAAAAGTATTTCGCAGAAAACTTTTTGGGGAGAGGAGAAACAAACGAAGCAACACTTAAAGGATTTGCTCGCAAATCCTTTCTGTTGTGCAGTTTGTTTGGACGAAGCGACAGCTACTTCATATTCCGCAGGAATACTTCACAAATCCCGCAAGGGATTTATTTCATTGAAAGAACACCATTTTTGATACATTCAAAAATGGTGTTCTTTCTTGGCACTCCCGAGAGGATTCGAACCTCCGACCTACCGCTTAGGAGGCGGTCGCTCTATCCAGCTGAGCTACGAGAGCATATTGCGAAAGTTATTGTAACCCATTCGCGCCCAAAAGTCAACGAAAAAACGCAGTGAATAAACATCCCCAAACCTGCCGATACTGCCTGCAAAGGGTAAAAGGAGGCTTTAGGATGACATTGTGTTTACCTTACACGCAGGCGGATGCGCAGCTCTACCGCTGCTTGCTGCACGATTTGAAATTAGAGCATATTGTGGCGCCCGTGGCGGGGAAATATACGCGGCAGGCGGGCAAAACGCTTGCAGAGGAAGTGCTCTGTGAGGGCTTACAGGATTTGCTCGGTTCGCTTTATGAGTGCTATTTTTTAGGCGCGGATACGGCGGTGGTGGCGCTGCCCTGCGCGCACTGCGAGCGGGCGCGGGTCAAAGAACTGCTCGAAGACAGCCTGCAGCGCAGTGCGGTGCCGATGCGCCTGTTTGTACCGGCAGCGCAGGAAAAAGAAAATCGGGAATTCTTTGCCTTTTTGCGCCGCGAGAGTCGGGCATCGCTCTTTTTGTTTTTAGAAGCCAAGCGCCATTTTTATGAATGCCGACAGCTGTTGGAAACTTTTGAGCGGGCGCGCGAAAAGGCGCTGCTTAAAAATGAGTATAAGGGCTATATCGATAAAGTGCAGGCGCAGGTGGACAAAGCGGAATCTCTGCTCGAACTTAAAATCACGCTCGGGGCATTTGAAAAGAAGGCAAAACAGCTTTTTGAACCATTCGAAAACCGGAGTAAACCCCTGTCTTTTCGGCGAAAACCGACATATTAAGAAAAAATTTTTTAAAATTAAAAAAAGTGGTTGACAAACCGTTATGCTTGATGTATAATACTCAAGCATTCAAAAGTTGGTGTTGATTGCGGAGAGGGTCCACCCGTTCTCATTCCGAACACGGTAGTTAAGCTCTTTCGCGCCGACAATACTTGGCTGGCGACGGCCCGGGAAAATAGGTAATGCCAACATCAAATGTATGGGGAGTCATCCAATAGGGTGGCTTTTCTTTTTTTGTTTTTGCCGGGCAAAACCAAAAAGTGAATAGTGAATAATGAATAGTGAAAAGTTAAAGGAGGGACACCCTCACCCGTTCCGCTTCGCTCTGCTTTTTTATTGCAAGGCGTAGCCTTGCCACCACAATTATTCATTATTCATTATTAATTATTCATTAACCAAGGATTTTGTTCTGTAAAATCCTTGGTTGCAAAAGCGCGCAAGCGTGTTATAATAAAACCATGAAAACGATATTGGAAATTTACAAAACAGGCAGAGGACCTTCGTCTTCTCATACTATCGGGCCGGAGCGTGCCGTGCGGATATTTTTGCAAAAATACCCCGCGACCGAGTCGGCGATTGTGACACTTTACGGCTCCTTGGCGAAAACCGGCAAGGGACACCTGACCGACAAGGTCATTCGCGAAACCTTCGGCGCGGTGGAGTGCGAGGTGGTGTTTGATACCAAAACCGCACTCACGACCCACCCGAATACGCTGCGCATTGTCGGCTTTGCCGGCGGCAAAGAGTGTGCAAGAGCCGAGGTGCAGAGCATCGGCGGCGGGGATATTCTCTTTGACGGCGAGCAGCCCGCAGCCCTGCCCGATATTTATGAGCACAGCACTTTCTCGCAAATCAAAACCGCCTGCACTCTGCAGGAAATAGGCTTGTGGGAATACATTGTGCAGCGCGAAGGTGCCGACCTCGAAGAAGCTTTGGCGCGCATTTGGGAACAAATGAAGCGCAGTGTTGCCGAAGGGCTTGCCAATGAGGGCACCATTCCGGGGCCGCTGGCGCTGCAGCGCAAAGCGGCGTATTTGCTGCGCCAAAAGAAGGATGATGAGAGCAAGGAAACCCGCGAAAACCGCTTGGTGTGCGCCTACGCTTTCGCTGTTGCAGAGCAAAATGCCTGCGCGGGCGAAGTAGTGACAGCGCCGACCTGCGGCGCGGCAGGCGTGCTCGCAAGTGTGCTGTACTATATGCAGCAGCGCAAAAATCTTTCCGACAGCGATATTATCCGCGCGCTCGGTGTAGCCGGGCTTATCGGGCAAATCATCAAAACCAACGCTTCCGTCAGCGGAGCGGAGTGCGGCTGTCAGGCGGAAATCGGCTCTGCCTGCTCCATGGCAGCGGCAGCGCTCAGTCAGCTGCGCTCAATGGACATTGACCAAACCGAATATGCCGCGGAAATTGCAATGGAGCACCACTTGGGATTGACCTGTGACCCGGTCGGCGGGCTGGTGCAAATCCCCTGTATTGAGCGCAACGCGGTCGCGGCAATGCGCGCCATCAATGCGGTCAAGTTAGCTTCTCTTTTGCAGGGCACGCGGCGCATCAGTTTTGATGCGGTGGTGGAAACGATGTACCGCACCGGGATGGATATGAACGCTCGCTACCGCGAAACCGCGGAAGGCGGCTTGGCAAGCATTCAAGGCTTATAAATGATCTGCTTGAAAGACCGAAATGCTTTCGGTCTTTTCTTTTGTCTAAACCGCGCGCGGGGCGCCTATAATAAAATAGTGGAAAAATAGCAAAAGATGTGATACAATGGGTGTAATTTATGAAAAGACAGGTGACTGTATGAAATTATCTTTGATAATTCCCTGCTACAATGAAGAAGAATGTGTGGAAAAATTCTTCGAAACGGCAAGCAGTGTTTTTGAGGCACAACCGTATAAAACGGAATATATCTTTGTCAACGACGGCAGTGAGGATAAAACCCTATCGCTGCTCAAAAAAATCTATGTGGAAAACCCGCGGGTAAACATTATTTCTTTCTCGCGTAATTTCGGCAAAGAGGCAGCAATGTATGCCGGGCTCAAAGCGGCAAAGGGTGAGTACATCTGCTTTATTGATGCGGATTTGCAACAGCGCCCCGAGCTGGTTGCCAAGATGGTGGAACTGCTGGAAAAGCACCGCGAGTATGACTGCATTGCGGCGTTTGCCAAGGAGCGAAAAGAGGACAGCGCCTTTGCGCGTTTCGCCAAAAAGAGGTTTTACTCGCTTATGACAGCTATTAGCGGGATTGAATTTGTGGGCGGCGCCAGCGATTTTCGCTGCTTCAGGCGCAATGTGGCAGATGCGATTTTGGAACTGTGCGAGTATCACCGCTTTACCAAAGGCTTATTTGCCTGGGTGGGCTTTAACACCCGCTATGTGCCCTATGAAATCCAAGAGCGAGGCGGCGGCGACTCCAAATGGTCACTGGGCAAGCTCTTTTCCTATGCGTTTGACGGGTTGGTGGCATTCTCCACAAAACCTCTGCGCTGGCCGCTGTATTGCGGCGTCGGCTGCTTGGCATTCGGCATTATTTATACGCTTTTCTACCTGCTGTTTAACATCATTCGCAGGCAGCAGCTCTCCGAAGCGGCAGTGCTCATTTCGCTGCTATTTATCTTCTTCGGTTTGACCTTAACAGCGCTGGGCATTCTCGGCGAATATGTCGGCAAAATTCATATTCAGGTCAAGAAGCGCCCGGTCTATATCACCTCCGAGAGCTATGCGGCAAAAGAGAGAGAACAATTTGCGCCGGTGCTGCAGGAAGAATTAGAGCGAGAAGCGGCAGAGCTTAAAAAGCTTAAGATTAAGCGCGCTAAGTTTAAAGAGATGAAGCGCCAGCAAAAAGTGATGGAACAGCTTGTGGCGCAGCAGCAGTTAGAGCAGGAAGCGCTTGAAGCCGAGCAGGAGGCGGAGGCGCTCGAAGAAGAGGCGCAAGAAGGCAAAAAGCAAAAGAAGAAAAAGAAAATCAAAGCCAAAAAACAAAAACCCGAACCGGAAGAGGCGGAAGATGCTTACACCACCGGTCCGGAAGCCGGGTTTGAGGATGAATAGAAAAAAGGTCTCAACGCGATTGAGACCTTTTTTAGTTGCTCATTATATTCGCAGTCGTTCGCTACGCTCACAGTTGCTTGCTTGGCAAGCAGTTGCAATCTTCGATTGCGGTTGGAAGGGTTTAGCGCAAGACTTTTTATATGTCGGTGATAAAGGGCTTTAACTGTGAACAGAGTGAACAACTGTCGGGGGAAGACCCGACAACTGTTCGTGGAACGAACAACTAAGGAGCAGCATTTTTGCTGCTCCTTAACTGTTATTACTCTTCTGCGGAAAATTCATCTTTGCCTACGCCGCAAAGCGGGCAAACAAAATCATCGCCTAAATCTTCCCATTTTGTGCCTTCTGCCGCTTCGTCATAAACATAGCCGCAAACACCGCAAACGTATTTCATTTTGGTAGTCCTCCTTGTAGATTTTTTAAGGGGAAAGAAGCAAACCCAATGAGAGCATGCTTCCTTTTTGCTTTAATCAATCTTGGTAATCCAGCCGAACTTATCTTCCTTCTTGCCCCACTGGATGCCTGTCAATTCGTCATAAAGCCACTGGGTCAACTCGCCGATTTTGCCGTCGTTAATGTTGTACTTCACACCGTCGTAAGCAATTTCGCCAATCGGGGAAACCACAGCTGCGGTACCGCAGCCCCAGGCTTCTTCGAGGCTGCCGTCTTTCATCGCGGCAACGAGCTCATCCACACTCAGTCTTCTCTCTTCTACCGGGATGCCGGCATCTTTGAGAATTTCAATAATGCTCTTTCTGGTAATACCGGGCAGGATGGAGCCGACCAAAGCGGGGGTGATGACCGTGCCGTTGATTTTAAACATGACATTCATCGCGCCGACTTCTTCGATGTACTTTCTCTCCACACCGTCAAGCCACAGCACCTGCGAGTAACCCTGCTGCTCGGCTCTTTCGCCCGCGCGGGTAGAAGCGCCGTAGTTACCGCCGCACTTAGCTTCACCGGTACCGCCGATAACGCAGCGCACATCTTCCTGCTCAATCATAATCTTAACCGGGTTGATACCTTCGCTGTAATAGGAAGCCACCGGGGAAGCGATGATGCAGAAAGTTGCTTCTTTAGATGCGTGCACACCGAGTTTCGGGTCGATGCCGAACATAAACGGTCTTAAATATAAGCTGGTGCCAAAGCCGGTGGGAACCCAATCTTTTTCCACTTCCACAAATTTCAAAAGTGCTTCGAGCACGAAGTCTTTATCGAAAAGCGGGAGCGCCATTCTCACTGCCGAGTTGTACATTCTCTGCACGTTTTGTTCCGGGCGGAAGAGCTGTACCTGCCCTTCGGCGGTTCTGTAAGCTTTCAAGCCTTCAAAGATTTCGCCGCCGTAGTGGAGCACCAATGCTGCCGGGTGAATGCTGAAGTTGTCAAACGGCACAATGCGAGCATTATGCCACTGACCGTCATAATAATCCATTAAAAACATATGGTCCGTAAAAATAGAACCGAATGCCACACCGTCAAGATTTCCCAATTTGCCGGGATGCGCGGTTTTTTCAATTTTGATTTCCATGTAGGAAGCCCCCTTTTATTATAGAAATAATTACAAAAAACATTATAAACCCCCGCTTTGTATTTGTAAAGAAGAAGTTTGCTTGCGCAAGCTTCTTAAAGAGTGGAGAGTGAGGTGAGGAGAGTGGAGTTGTGGTGGCAAAGCAAAGCTTCGAACAATAATTAAGTGCAAATGGTCCGCCCTCTCTTGTTTGCCTTCGCAAACATATCGAATTGCCATAGGCAAATATATTGAACCGCTTGCGGTATATCGAGCGCACTGCGCATATCGATTTCTAATCGGGTGCGGGCAGCGCCCGCCCTTCACATTCGCGCAGCGAATATATCACTGCCGGCAGGCAATATCGCTTGGCGCAGCCAAATATCGCTCGCCGCAGGCGAATATCACAAAAAACAGGGCAAATTATTGCCCTGTTTTTTAATATATCTCTCCTGTCCACACATTAAACTTCATGCGTTTTTGCGTGTCGTTTTCCGTGTAGTCAATGGTCAATACACCGTCGGTTTCTTCAATGGCATCAATATGTGTATCGTCATCCTTCAAAATATTTTGGAAGGTTGCCAGCTGTTCGCTGTCATATTCCGCCACATTATCGCTCATAAAGAGCACATCGCCGAAGAGCTTGATAAACTTGGAAAGCATTTGCTGCTGCTGTGGTGTGAAATCGATATTGGTGTGGCGCAGCAAAAAGACATCGGGGTCACACAGGAAGCCTCTGCCGCACAGCCCTCTTCTGTAAACCGCATTAAAAATGGCGTTGGGTGTGGAGCAGTCCTCGCGGTGCATATGCCGGCGCGTAAAATTATGCGGCCAGCCAAGGCACATATCGGCGCCTACGCGCATATAGTCGATTTTGCCGAAGCAGGGCATTTGCTGAGCACCGCAGGCAATGATTTTTTTGTCGCCTACACACTCGCGCAGCAAATCAATACTGTCAAAGGCGATTTCGCCGCGGGTTTTGCCGTGCATAGGCACTACTGCTGCCGCGTAGATAAAGTCGAGCTTGACCATATCAAAGCCCCAGTCGTTGAGTACCGTATTAAATACCTTTTTAATATAAGCTCTGGCTTCTTCGTTGTAAATATCGAGCGCGTAAAAGCCCATCCAGTTGTGCCCGACCATAATCGGTTTGCCGTTTTTGCCTTTCACCAGCCAGTCCGGGTGTTCTTTAGCAATGCGCGAGGTCTTTTGTGCGCCGAAGGGCGCCAGCCACAAGCCTGCCTGTAAGCCTTTGTCGTGAATGGCATCGGCAATCGGCTTTAAGCCGTGCGGAAATTTCTTTTCATCGATGGAAAACCAGTCGCCCACAGCGGTTTGAAAACCATCGTCAATCTGGAAGGTGTTGACATAGTCGTGGTAATTTTCCGGCTCGCACAGCGCGTTTAAGTCGCGCAGAATAATGTCTTCACTGATATCGGAATAGTAGTTGTACCAAGAAGTATAGCCCTTGATTTTTTCGCCCTTAGGTGTCGGCGGGGTAACGCCCAGCGCCGCAAAGTAGCTGTCAAACACCTCGTCGAAAGAGCCTCTTTTAAAGAACAGGTTGAGCAGTTCATATTTTTTATCAATCACAATACCCTCAAGGTCTTTGGAGAAGCGCAGCTCGTTTTTATTCATATCGGCAGTGATGACGGTGTAACCCGTGCGGTCATTGAGCGAACCCGTAAAGTAGTAGTCGCTCGCGCGGCGCACATAGGCAAGCGAATGCGCGTGGAACACGCCCGCTTTCTTTTCGGGTTTAACAAAGCTGTAGTCGCCGATGTATTTCATGCCGAAACGCAGCCCGAAGGGGCTTTTGCCGATGGCGCCGAGACCGGGCATGGTTTCGCGCTTGGAGAATTCTTTCGTATCGGTCCAAGATTGGAAGCCGTTTGCCCAAAAGCGGTCGCTTTCCGAAAACTCATAGCGGCAGCGCAGGAAAAATTCGCGCACGGTAATCGGTACATCCGGCAGCAGGTGAATGACCAGGTTGTTGCCGTTGTTTTCTTCTATTTCAAATTCAAAATCCTCATTGGAATTGGTGGCGATTTTTTCTTCATCGCCCACGCAGTAGCGCATAAAAAGGTTGAATTTCATAAGTGCCTCCAAAGGGGGATAATATTACAGGGTTTAATTGCTTAACCGAGTTTAATATATCACGCAAGCAGGGATTAGTCAACACAAAAACAGTAAAATAATGAACTTCGATTTTTTGCACATTTTCGCAGCGCATTTTGCGCAAAATGTAGCACTTTTTACCGAAAAAAGCAGAAAAAATCCCGCAGCTGCTTTCTGCGGGATTTGAAAATGAGATATCAGTGAAATTCCAACTCGATTTTATCGACCTTGCCGCTGTAAGGCGCATAGGCAACACCGGCGGAGTCGAGCATGCGTTTGGAAGCCTTCGTGCCGTCGCTATCGGCGTATTTATCGGAAAGATAAATAATTTTTTTGATGCCGCTTTGAATAATCGCTTTGGCGCACTCATTGCAGGGGAAGAGGGTGACATACGCCGTGCACCCCTCTAAAGAGCCGGCGCGGTTATTTAAAATGGCATTGAGCTCCGCGTGGCAGACATAGGCATATTTGGTGTCGAGCACACCGCCGTCACGCGCCCAGGGGTATTCGTCATCATCGCAGCCGGCGGGCATACCGTTGTAGCCCATGCTCATAATGCGCTTGTCGGCATTCACAATACAGCACCCCACCTGTGTGCTGGGGTCTTTTGAGCGCTTGGCGCTCATCAAAGCAATGCCCATAAAGTATTCATCCCAAGAAATATAGTCGTTTCTTTTTGACATAATTTTAACTCCTTAAACAGTAGTATGGTGAGAGTTGATTTTACTTGGCAATTAAATGAATGTTGCATTTTAAGGAGTCGGGCGAACGAAGGGAGCAAAACGCAGAGAGTTTGTTCGATGTTTCTTCTTAACCGCTTCTTGGCGCCCCTTGAAGAGGGTGACTCCCTGCAGTGCAGGGAGATGTCACGAAGTGACAGAGGGTACGGGCTCCTGTCAGGAGGCCGGCGCGCGATTGGCGCGACTGAGGGGTAGAAAAATGCAAAACACGCATATAATTCAAGAGTTATAATGGATAGTGAAAACAAATTGATTTATAAATATTTAAACATATTATGAATTATTTTTCAATAGTGTTGTTATTTTTTACCACTTATGATATACTGTCTTAAATATTGCGAAAAATCTTTAAAGAGGTAATACAATGTCATTTTTAGAAAAAATATTCGGTAACTATTCCGAGAAGGAAGTTAAGAGAATTAAACCGATTTCCAATAAGGTTATGGCGCTTGAAGACAAGTATGCGGCGATGAGCGACAGCGAGCTCAAAGCGCAGACTCCCGCCTTAAAAGAGCGCTTGGCAGCGGGCGAAACGCTCGATGATATTTTGCCGGATGCCTTTGCGGTGTGCCGCGAAGCGGCGTGGCGCGTGCTCGGCATGAAGCACTTTGAAGTGCAGGTCATCGGCGGTATCATTTTGCACCAGGGCAGAATTGCCGAAATGAAAACCGGTGAAGGTAAAACCCTTGTGGCGACACTTCCTGCCTACCTCAACGGCTTAACCGGCAGAGGTGTGCACATTGTAACGGTCAACGATTACTTAGCGCGCCGTGACTCCGAATGGATGGGCAAGCTCTACACCTGGCTCGGCTTAACCGTCGGCTTAATTATTCATGAAAAAGATGATGCCGAAAGGCGGCAGGCATATGAATGCGACATTACCTACGGCACCAACAACGAAATGGGCTTTGACTACCTGCGCGACAATATGGTGGTGCACAAAGCCAACAAGGTGCAGCAAAAAGGGCACGTTTACGGCATTGTCGACGAAGTCGACTCCATTTTGATAGATGAGGCGAGAACCCCCCTGATTATTTCGGGCAGGGGTGAAGACTCCAGCTCTCTTTACGAAGATGCCGACCGTTTTGCCAAGACTTTGCATAAAATCAAGGTCAAGGAAATGGCGGAAAAAGAAGATAACGACGATATCTATGAAGAAGCGGATTACATTGTCGATGAAAAGGCAAAAACCGCTACTCTTACCCGCCGCGGTGTGGCAAAGGCAGAGGCACATTTCGGCGTTGAAAACCTGATGGATTCCGACAATTTGACCTTGGCGCACCACATTGACCAGGCGATTAAAGCCAACGGCGTGATGACCCGCGATATTGACTACGTGGTCAAAGACGGCGAGGTGCTCATTGTCGATGAATTCACCGGTCGTATTATGCTCGGCAGGCGCTATAACGAAGGTCTGCACCAGGCGATTGAAGCCAAAGAAGGCGTGGCCATTCGCAACGAGTCCAAAACCCTGGCGACCATCACCTTCCAAAACTATTTCCGCCTGTATGAAAAGCTTTCCGGTATGACCGGTACGGCGCTGACCGAGAGCGAAGAATTCCAGGAAATTTACTCCTTGGATGCGATTGAAACCCCGACCAACAAGCCGGTTATTCGTAAGGACCAGCCCGATGTGATTTACAGAACCGAGCAGGCGAAGTTTAACGCGGTCGTTGAGCAGATTAAAGCCTGCCATGAAAAAGGGCAGCCGGTATTGGTGGGTACGATCAGCATCGAAAAGAGTGAACTGATTTCCAAATACCTCAAAAAAGCAAAAATTAAGCACGAAGTGCTCAACGCAAAGCAGCACGAGAGAGAAGCCGCGATTGTAGCGCAGGCAGGTAAATACGGTGCGGTCACCATCGCCACCAACATGGCGGGTCGTGGTACCGATATTATGCTCGGCGGTAACGCCGAATTCCTTGCCAAGAGCCAGATGGCAAAAGAGGGCTTCGAGCCGGAAATGATTGCGGATGCGTTCTCCTATTTTGAAACCGATGATGAAGAAATCATCGCCGCCAGAAACCGCGCCAGAGAACTTGAGGACAGTTATAAAGCGGAAATCAAAGAAGAAGCCGACCAGGTGCGCGCGGCGGGCGGTTTATATATTCTCGGCACGGAGCGCCACGAGTCCAGGCGTATTGATAACCAGTTGAGAGGCCGTTCCGGCAGACAGGGCGACCCCGGTGAAAGCCGCTTTTTCCTTTCGCTGGAAGACGATTTGCTGCGCTTATTCGGCGGGCAGCGTATCGACAATATCATGGGTATGCTCAATGTGGAAGACGATATGCCCATCGAAAACAAAATGCTCTCCAAAACCATCGAAAATGCCCAGCTCAAGGTCGAGGGCAGAAACTTTGCGATTCGTAAACAGGTCTTGCAGTATGACGATGTCATGAACAAGCAAAGAGAGATTATTTACGAACAGCGCGACCAGGTGCTCGATGATAAGGATTTGAAAGACTCCATTATGGCGATGCTCGATGAAAACATTGCCGAAACCGTTAAGCTCTTCTGCAATGAGTCCACACCGGTTTCAGATTGGAATTTGCAGGGTCTGAAAGAAAAATATATCGGTTGGCTCACAAAGGACGAGGACTTTAAATATACTGATAGTGAAAAGGCTTCCGTCACAACCGAAGACATTATTGAAATGCTCACCGAAAGAGGGCATGAGCTCTATGAGAGCCGCGAACAGGAGTTCGGCAGCGAAACAATGCGTGAACTTGAGCGCGTGGTGCTGCTGCGCAATGTTGACACGCATTGGATGGACCATATCGATGCGATGGAAGAGCTCAAGCGCGGTATCGGCTTGCGCGCGATGGCGCAGAGAGACCCGGTGGTGGAATTCCGCCTCGAGGGCTTCGATATGTTTGATGAAATGACGGCGGCAATCCGTGAAGATACCGTTAAAATGATGCTCACCCTGCGCGTGCACAAGGAAGCACCGGTGCAGAGAAAGCAGGTAGCAAAGCCCACTATGGCAAGCAGCGGCGGCACTGACGGCAGCGAAAAAGCCAAACCCGTCAAAAAGAGCAAAAAAGTCGGTCCCAACGACCCTTGCCCCTGCGGCAGCGGCAAAAAATATAAAAAATGCTGTATGCAAAAAGATAAGCAGGCAAGCTTAAATCAATAAAATAAAGGAAACTATATCAGTCGGCGCCCGTTTTTCTGCGGCGCCGTGCTGCGATTTGTTACAAAATATTACAGTTTCCGTAAATGGTTTGATTATTTTGTGAAAAAGTTTATAATAATATTTTGTAACAATATAGTATGATTGAGATTTTTTAGCGAATGATAGTAACAGATTTCGTTTGAGGAGACTGCTCCATGGATAAATTAGTCATTCAAGGCGGCAATAAATTATATGGCAGTGTCACCATCGGCGGTGCAAAAAACGCCGTTGTTGCACTATTGCCTGCCACCCTGCTCTCAAGAGATGTGGTGGTGCTTGAAAATGTTCCCGCCATTCGCGATGTGCGCATTATGCTCGGTATTATGGGGCAGCTCGGTGCGCAAATCAAGATGCTTGACAAAACAACTTACCAAATAGATACAAGACACATCGGCTATCAGGTTGTGCCGAATGATGTTGCCAAAAGACTGCGCGCTTCTTACTACCTGATCGGTGCTATGCTCGGCACCTTCGGCAAAGCGGAAGTGTCGCTGCCCGGCGGCTGCGATTTCGGTGTCAGACCGATTAATTTGCATTTAAAGGGCTTTAAGAGCCTGGGCGCGGATGTCGATGTGGCAAACGGCATGGTTAAGGCTTCCACCGAAGGCGGTTTGACCGGCTCTTCCATTTATATGGATGAAGTCAGTGTAGGCGCGACCATTAATGTTATGCTTGCCGCCGTGAAAGCGCACGGTTTAACCATTATCGAAAACGCGGCGAGAGAGCCGCACATCGTTGACCTTGCCAACTTCTTAAACCGCATGGGTGCCAATGTGCGCGGCGCCGGTACGGATGTAATTAAAATCAAGGGTGTTGAGGAGCTTCACGGCTGCCAATACTCTGTTATTCCCGACCAAATCGAGGCGGGCACCTATATGGCTGCCGTGGCGGCAGCAGGCGGCGATGTGACAATTAAAAATGTCACCCCCAAGCATTTGGAAAGTATTATTGCCAAGCTTGCCGAGTGCGGTGTTGATATTGAAGAGGGCGATGATGAGGTGCGCGTCAGGCGCTTCGGCGAATTGACCCACTGCAATGTCAAGACCATGCCGCACCCCGGTTTCCCGACCGATATGCAGCCGCAGATTGTGGCGCTTTTGTCACTGGCAAGCGGCACGAGCATTGTCAATGAAAGTGTGTGGGAAAGCCGCTTCCGCTATGTCAACCAGTTGACAAAACTGGGGGCAAACATCAACGTGGAAGGCTCGAAAATGGCAGTTATTCAAGGCGTGGAAAAACTTCGCGGTGCTTGTGTGAATGCCACTGATTTGCGCGCGGGCGCAGCGATGATTATCGCGGGGCTTGCCGCCGAGGGCGAAACCGAGATTGAAGACATTTACCATATTGAGCGCGGCTACGAAGATGTGGTCGAAAAATTTCGCGCCATCGGTGCCGATATGCAAAAGCGCTATTATCCCGATGAAGACGAGCTGGAATTACACGCTTAATGCAATAGAGAAGAGAATGAGCAAGGGCGAAAAAGCGCCCTGCTCTTTTTACTGTCAAAACATATTGACCGCCGCCGATGTAAAAAGCGGTATGCAGCAGAAATAAGCGAAAAATTTTCAACAAAAAAAGAAAATACATATTGACAACTATCAATATATTGTGAGGAAATATGGCACAATTTTTATCGCTGTTTTCCGGTTCATCCGGCAACAGCACCTATGTCGGCAACGGCAAAAGAGGCATCTTAATTGATGCGGGCAGAACCGCCAAACAAATCGCACAGGCGCTCGAGGGCAGGGAGATTGACCCTGCCGGCATCGGCGCGCTGCTCATTACCCACGAGCATGTTGACCACGCAAGCGGCGTGCGGGTCTTTGCCTCCAAATACAATGTACCCGTCTACGCTACGGCGGGAACCATCAAGGGTATGCGCAAAAAAGGCTTTATCGATGAAAAAACGCCGGTCAAAGAGATGCCGCCGGAGCTGTACATAGAGGATATGTGCATCAGCGCGTTTCCGACTTCTCACGATACACTCGAGCCCTGCGGCTTTCGTGTTTTGACTGCGGATGAGCGCAGTTTTTGTATTTGCACCGATACGGGCATTTTGACCGAGGAGAGCAAAGAAGCCATGCAGGGCGCAAACTTGGTGGTGCTCGAGAGCAACCAC
The DNA here is from genome assembly GCA_017432485.1 of Clostridia bacterium. Taxonomy (GTDB): domain Bacteria; phylum Bacillota; class Clostridia; order Oscillospirales; family Acutalibacteraceae; genus RUG714. Next base: position 20,486 of record JAFRJB010000003.1, on the reverse strand, counting down.
GAACTGAGCATGCTCTTAAACGGCCCCTACCCTTACCCGCTGAAAATGCGCGTTTCCGGCGCCAAAGGGCACTTGAGCAACGATGATTGCGCCCGCCAGGCGGTCAAACTCATCGAAAGCGGTACGGCGCACCTATACTTGGGGCACATCAGCCGCGAAAACAACACCCCCGACATTGCCCTTGCCGCCACGCAGGCGGCACTGCAGATTGCCGGTATGAAAGAGAACTTTGATTATACCTTAGCGGCACTGCCGCCGGAGAACACCAAGAAGGCGGTGATTTTTTAGTGCTGCGTGTCAAAATTATTTGTGTGGGCAAGCTCAAAGAGCGCTATTGGAGCGCTGCTGTTGAGGAATATCTCAAGCGCTTGAATGCTTTTTGCAAAGTGGAAATCAAAGAGATAGCGGAAGTGCGCCTGCCCGACAACCCTTCCGCCGCACAAATAGAAGAGGGCTTGCAAAAAGAGGGGCAAAAAATACTTGCCGAAATCCCCGCAGGTGCCTACACCTACTGCCTGCAGATTGAGGGCAAGCAAATGAGCAGCGAAACACTTGCCCGCCAAATGGCAGAACTCGGTGTGGCAGGCAAGAGCACGGTGGTCTTTATCATCGGTTCTTCGTTTGGCTTGGCCGGAAGTGTCAAACAGCGCGGCGACTGCGCGCTTTCGTTTTCCAAAATGACATTTCCGCACCAACTGGCGCGGGTGATGCTTTTGGAGCAGATTTACCGCGCATTTTCCATTGGCGCGGGAACGAAATATCATAAATGACGCCCGATTATGGCAAAATGACAAAAAAAGAAATAAAACTTTGTTAAAAAAACGAGTTTTATTTCTTTTTTTTATATATTATAATAAACTTGAGATAGTCTACTATACTCTGCTTACTACGAAATAAACTTTTTTGAATAGATACCCCCGGGGAGGCACTTATGAAAAAGACATTATCCTTAGTTTTATGTATTGCGCTGCTGTTGAGCATCGTGCCGTTTGGCGCGGTGCAGGCCGCGGCGGCAAACGGGCGCATTTATCCGGATCAGGAAGTGAGCGTTTACTGCGGTTCGGCAGGTACTTGGGACGTGCGCACGTTTATTCCGGAAGAAGACGGCATTTACATCTTCTCTTCGTCAGGTTCATTAGACACCTTGGGCTACATTGCCTTGAAGGAAGGCGAAGCGCAAAACGAAAATATTCAAGACGACGGCGGTCAGGGTGATAACTTTGCCGTGACATATGAAATGACAGCGGGGACAACCTACTATCTCGGCTCGACTACTTTAACCGGCAAAGGCACCTATACGCTTAAAGTAGTTAAATTTGAGCCGGATGACGGTACGATTCACCCTATCACCCTCTCGCAATCCACCGCGGTGACGACCAATAAATCGAAGAATATCAAATTCTTCTCCATCACGCCTGCCACTTCCGGCAAGTATATTTACCTTTCTTCCGGTAACTACGACCCGCAGGGCTATGTGTTTGATGAATATTGGCGGCAGATTGCTTATTCCGATGTCGGCGGTGCGGCACAGAATTTCCAAATCACTTTGGATTTGCAGGCGGGGCAGACCTATTATATCGGCTATTCCGTCACTTCTTTGACCAATGCCACTTTTAATGTGCTGCTTTATATGAGTAGTTATATCCAGACCATCAGTCTGGTCAATGGTCCGAGCAAAGACACCTATATTAAAGATATTGATGCCACACATGTTTCGGGTACTACCTACCATGTGGATTTAATTTTGGCAGGCTTTGAATTTAAAGTCAATTACTCCAACGGCACGAGCGAAACACGTACCTACACCTATGGCATTCGCGGGTTGGTCTGTGACCCGTCTCGCGACTTGTGGGAAGGCGAAAACGATGTGCGTTTCAGCTACATGGGGAATTATTCCTCATTTAAAATCAATATCACGGGCAGCCCGGTTAACAGCCTGACCATGATTCAGCCGCCGGATAAAACCGTTTATTATGAAGAAGATATGGAAGAAGCGCTTGACGGCACCAAGATTTTCAACATTTCGCTCAACGGAATGATTTTGCGCGCGCACTATAAAAACGGCACGACCGAAGATTTTGCGATAGAGTCGGTCTATGGGGAGGAGATTGACTATTTCTTCTTCGATCATATGATACCGGCATCGCAAATGCACTTGGGCGACAATACTTTTACCGTTTCCTACTATGGCGCGCCCATGACATTTACGGTCAAATACTCTCTCAACTCCGACAACTGGCAGTATGAAGTAAACGATGGTGAGGTCACTTTAACCAAATATATCGGCACCGACACGCAAGCCTTAATTCCCGAGTCGTTAGGCGATTACCCCGTGACCAAAATCGGCGACGAGTGCTTTAAAGATAACACTACGCTCAAGAGCGTGAAAATGACGGAGCAGATCACAACGATTGGCGAAAATGCGTTCTTCGGCTGCACGGCGCTCAAGGAATTGACACTGCCTTCTTCCCTGACAAGTATCGGTAAGCAGGCGTGCTACGGCTTGAGAAAGCTCGAAAAACTGACCTGGAATGCGCCGAACCTGAGCATCCTCAAAGCCAACAATACCTTTGCCTATATGGGCGCGGATTTGTCGACCGGCACAACGGTGGAATTCGGCTTTACCTGTCAAGCAATTCCGCAGGACTGCTTCTATAATTCGAGTAACACCTATGCGCCGCGCATTTACAAGATAATTGTCGGCGAAAATGTTGCGACCATCGGCAATAATGCCTTCCGCGAAATTGACAGCCTGCGCTTTGTGGAGTGGAACGCCATTCAAATCACCAACAGCATCGGCACAGCCAATAACATTTGGCTCAATAATGCAGGGCAGGGACCCGGCACCTTTGAAGTGCATGTGGGCGAATATGTGCAGTCGCTGCCGAACAACCTGTTCTATGCGGCAACGGCGGCGCGCAGCCCGCGTATCACCAAAATGACGGTCGAGAGCAACAGCACCGCCATTAGCGCCAACACTTTCCGCGCCAACAGCGAAGTGCCGCTGACCTTCTACTGCCGCTACAATGAAGACAGCAGCGCCAACTGTGTTTACAACTACTGTGTGGCAAATCACTTAGACTATGTGCTGCTGGATTCACCGGTAGACCATATCTACCTGCGCTCTCACCTGCAAAAGGATGAATACATTATCGGCGAGGATTTGGACTTGACCGGTTTGGTTGTCTACGCTGTATATGAAGATATGACCGAGCAGGATGTGACCGAAAAGATTGAGGTCACCGGCTACGATAAAACGCATATCGGCCTGCAACAGCTGACTATTTCCTATACCTTTATTGATAAGACCGTTACCCTGCCTTATGAAGTGCTGGTCACCGAAGAACCGCTGGTACTCCACTATGTGGAAATCACGTCTCCTGCGGAGCAGACCGAGTATTATACCGGCGATTTCTTTAACGACAGCGGTTTGCAGCTGACGGCTGTCTTTACCGACGGCACCCGCCAAAATGTCACCGACTATATGATTATTTCCGGTTATGATATGAGCACGCCCGGTGTGCAGAGCGTGAACGTTTCCTATACCTATGAGGGTGTTACCCGCAGCGCGACCTATGACATTTTAGTCAAAGCTCTGGTGCTGACCAATCTTATCTTACACACCGCGCCCGCGAAAACCGATTACCTGGTGGGTGAAGAGCTGAATGTAGACGGCTTGAAGGTCATTGCTGTCTACAACTCCGGCGGCCGTTTGGATGTCACTAATTTCTGTGAATTTTCCGGCTACGATTTGAATGCAAAGGGCGCGCAAACCGTGAGCGTTTCCTACACCGAAAACGCTGTCACCAAAACCTGCTCTTACGGCATTACCGTGCACAATCTTTTAGACCATATCACCATAGAAACCCTGCCGACCGATTTGGAATTTACTGTCGGTTCCGGCTTTACCGCCAGAGGCATTGTGGTCAAAGCCACTTTTGAAAACGGCGTGCGCGATGTCAGCAGTGAAGTCACTTTCTCCGGCTACGATATGGATACCGTCGGTGAGCAGACCGTGACCGTGACCTATACGGATGGCGAGAGCACCAAAACCGCCACCTACAATATCCGCGTCAACGACAAAGCGCTGTTGCGCCTGCAGTTGACCTCCGCGCCGACAGCCAACCAGTATAAAGACGAAGCGCTGGATACCACCGGCTTAAACATCAGCGCAATTTATAACGACGGCAGCCGCGAGAATGTTGCAAGTAAGTGCTTCCTCTCCGGCTACAATATGGGGCAGACAGGCGCCCAAACCGTAACCGCGGCTTACACCTTCGGCGGCAAAACGCTGACCGTCAACTTCGGCATTACCGTATTGGAGCGCACTGCCACCGGCATTGAAATCACGACGCCTGCGAGCAAAACCGCCTACCTGGTCGGCGAAGCGCTGGATACAAGCGGCATTGCCGTGACACTCCGCTTCGATGACGGCAGTACCAAAGCGGTGCCGACTGCGGATTTAAGCTTCTCCGGCTACAATAAGAAGCAGGCGGGCGAGCAGACCGTTACGGTCGGCTATACCTACAAAGGCAGCAGCTTTACGGCGACCTATACCGTAACGACCACCAATTACGAAGTTTCCATCGCGGTCACGGCACCGACCAAAACCGCGTATTACTACGGCGATGCTTTAGAGACTGCCGGGATGACTGTCACTGCCACGATGGCGGACGGCAGCACCCGCGCGCTCACTTCCGGCTACAACCTTTCGGGCTATGATGCCCACACGCTCGGCACCCAAACCGTGAGTGTGACATACCCCTGCGCGGTGACAGGCGCAGTATTGCGCGATACTTTCGCGGTCACCGTTGCCAATTTCGAGAGTGCGATTGCCGTGTCGGCACCGAGCAAGACCGATTATTTCTATGGCGATAACTTGGATATTTCCGGCATGACAGCCATTGTAACGATGGCGGACGGTTCGCGCCACCAGGCGGAGCCCGGCGATTTGCAGGTGAACGGCTACAACCCGCAGCAGCTGGGCGAACAGACCGTTGCGGTCAGTTACACCGGCGCCAAAGGCGATGTACTCAGCGACACCTTCTCTGTCACGGTGGCAAACTTTGAAACAGCAGTGGATTTGACTCCGCCGACTAAGGTGACCTATTACTACGGCGAAGCGTTGAGCCTGACGGGCTTGAGCGCCAAAGCCGTAATGGCGGACGGTAGCGAACGCGACTTAACACCGGAAGAATATACCCTTTCCGCTTTTGATAATACCCGCCCGGGCAGCCAGACAATCACTTTGAATATTGTCGGTGCGAAGGGCGACCCCATTAGCGGCAGTTTCACTGTAAATGTTGTCAACTACGAAACCACACTTACCGTGACCCCGCCGACCAAGACAAGCTATTTCTACGGCGAGGCACTCAATACCGCCGGCATGAGCGGGACAGTGCGCTGGGCAGACGGCAGCGAAACAGTCCTTTTACAGGAGCAGATGCGCGTGAGCGGGTTTAACCCGCAGGTGCTCGGTGAGCAAGCGGTTACGGTGGCGTATACCACGGTCAAAGGCGGCACATTACAGGAGACCTTTAGCGTAACAGTAGAAAACTTTGAAACCGCACTGCACATTACGCCGCCGGAAAAGAGAGATTACTACTACGGCGAGGGATTGGAATCCGCCGGGTTGAGCGGCGTACTCACAATGGCAGACGGCAGCGAGCAGACCGCAGCCCTTACTGATTTAGTCGTCGGTGCTTTCGACCCGCTGACAACGGGCATGCAAACCATCCCTGTTTCGTATGTGTCGGCGAAGGGTGAAGTGCTCGGCGACAGCTTCACCGTGATGGTGGTTAACTACGAAACCGCCCTGGCGGTCAGCGCACCGACCAAGACCACTTACGAATACGGCGAAGAACTGGATACTGCCGGAATGATTGCGGCGCTCACTTGGGCAGACGGCAGCAGCACAGAGGCTGCCCCCGCGGCGCTGACAGTTACCGGCTATTCCGCCACACAGGTGGGGCAGCAGAGTATCAGTGTCAGCTACACCAATGTCAAAGGTGAAGTGCTCAGCGGCAGTTTCACCGTGACAGTGACCAATTACGAAACCGGCATTAGTGTCACCCCGCCGGCGCGCACCGAATACTACTTGGGTGAAGAGCTCAGCACGGCAGGTATGGTGGTCAAAGCCACGATGGCGGACGGTTCCCAAAAAACCCTTTCCGAAAATGAAATTACCCTTACGGGCTATGATAAAGACACACTCGGCGAGCAGACCGTGACAGTCAGTTACACTTCTTCTAAAGGCACCTTTACGGATAGCTTTACCGTCACTGTCAGCAATTTTGCGACAGGCTTAAATGTCATTCCGCCGACCAAAGTGGTGTATTTCTACGGCGAGAGTTTAAACACCTCCGGTATTAGCGCTACCCTGACATCGGCAGCCGGCGAAAGCACGCCGATTGACCCCTCGAAACTGCGCTACAGCGGCTACAATTCCCGCAAACTCGGCGAGCAGACCATCACCGTTTCCTTCACTTCCGAAACCGGTGAAGTGCTCAAAGATACCTTTGTAGTCATTGTCAATAACTACGAAAAATCCATTACGGTCACCCCGCCGACCAAGACCGACTATTACTACGGCGAGAGCCTGGATACTGCCGGTTTGGGCGCAACAGCGCTGATGGCGGACAACAGTACAATGGAAGTTAACCCCGAGGCGTTGATTGTCTTCGGCTATTCCTCCACAAGGCTTGGCAGCCAAAATGTGAGCGTGATGTATAAGAGCGCGAAAAATACGACTTTAAGCGGCAGCTTTACGGTGACGGTGAGCAACTACGAAAGTGCTTTATCGATTGTCACCGCGCCCGATAAGACCAATTACTACTACGGCGAGGATTTGGACTTGACCGGGTTAAGTGCCAATCTTGTGATGGCAAACGGCGCGACGCAAGCTGCCGAAAGCAGCGCACTGAGCATTGCGGCATTTAATCCGCAGAGGCTTGGCAGGCAGACCGTAACGGTCAACTACACCAATGTCAAGGGCGAAGTGCTCAGCGACACCTTCACCGTGATGGTCAGCAATTATCCGACCGCCTTAACCCTTTCCGGCGACTACCCGACCGAGTTTACACAGGGCGACAGCTTTGAGAGCACCGGCTTAAAGGCACTCGCGCAGTATGCCGACGGCAGCCGCCACGATGTGAGCACAGCAGTCACCTTCTCGGGCTACGATATGGAGAGTATCGGCACGCAGACCGTGACTGTTACTTACAGCGAAGGTGACAAGCAGGTCAGCGCAAGCTATGAAATCACTGTCAAGAAATATGAGAGCGAAAAACAGCGCGCCGATGTCAATGAAGACGGCTACATTGACTTTGCCGATGTTTCCATTGTCATCGCGAGCGCAAACTACGGCTTTAATACGGCACAGGCGGCAAATGCGCGCGCCGATGCCGACCGCAACGGTGTGGTCAATGTCAACGATGTGAATTTGCTGCTTAAGGCAGAAAACTACGGACAGGTAGTCTCGTAGTTTTAAAAAATAGATAAAGGAAAAGGAGAACAAAAAGGATGTTTTGTCCAAAATGTGGAAAGAATAATGCAGATACAGCGAGGTTTTGCGCCGGTTGCGGCTGTTCGTTTGAGAATAGAACGCCTATGCCCATACGCCCTCAAGCACAACCGGTTGGAAGCAAACGATGCCCGGCTTGCCAAAAAGTCAATCTTGGTAATGCGCAGTTTTGTGCTGGTTGCGGAGCAGATTTGAGTATGGTTGCAACACAGCAGCAAAGAACTGCTGCCATTCGAAGAAAACAAGCAGGCAAGAAATCAACAATTCGGATTGTTGCGGCTGCGGCAGCTGTTTTAGTTGTTCTTTTGGTCGCAGGAGGCATTATTAAATCAATTACAAAAAAATCCGAAGGTACATCCTCTTATCCGGGTGTTACGCCTTACAGTAGTGCCGGGGGTAGTTATAATTACGGCACCGGTGGAAGTTCCTCTTCCGGTGGCGGTAGCACTTGCAGTGTATGTCATGGAACAGGTGGATGTAAGCAATGCGGTGGTGACCATATGATGCCAAAGGGCAACGGATTGCTTGGAGATATGCCATGTACTTACTGTAAAAATGGCGAGTGTTACAAATGCGGAAAGAAATAGCGTTTGGGGGGAGGAAAAAATGGCAATTTTTAATGAAATAGGAAAAAAGATTTCTCAGGGCGGCCACATAGCCGTGAGCAAAACAAAAGACATGGCAGACGTTGTCAAGCTCAATTCTTCCGTTTCGGCAGAAGAAAGGAACATTAATGATATTTTTGCCGAAATTGGCAAAAAGTATTATGAAATGTATGCTGCCGAAGACAAGGCGGAGGAAGTATTTCAGCCTTTTATACAGGAAATTCGGCAAGCATATCAGAGGATAGATGAATATAAAGCACAAATACAGAGATTAAAAAAACTTAAAACTTGCCCTGCCTGCGGAGCAGAGGTTTCGGAACTTGCACTTGTTTGCGAGGTGTGCGGTATGCAGTTTGGCAATGCAACGCAATATGAACAGCCGGAACCGGTGTCGGGGGAAGGGAAACCATGCCCGCATTGCGGAAAGCGCATTGAAGAAGGCGATATGTTCTGCATTCATTGCGGAGAAGCTGTGCCGACAGAGCCGAATGAAAAAGAAGCAGAGCCGCAAAAGCAGGCAGCATGTTGCAAGAAATGCGGAGAGCCGCTTATAGAGGGCAACCTGTTTTGCGGAAAATGCGGCACCAGGCAGGAGGAATAGTTGTCAAACAGGAAGCAGTGGAAGGTGCTGAAAAAAGCACAAGAGAGCGTGATCATTTGCGCAATCAACAGTACTGTTTTCGGTGTACAAACGTTTAAATTACACACTATAAAAATAAAGCAAAGCGGCGCTTAGCGCCGCTTTGCTTTTGTTAAATGATAATCCCGATTTTGACTAAACCTTTTAAAAACAGCTCGCGGATGCGAAAGCCCAGCGAGTGGTCACCGTCAGGTGCCGGCAGCGGGATGTAATTGACCCCCGCTTTTTCCATAATATAGGTACTGCGCCAGATGTGAAAGGCGCTGGTGACATAAATCACCTTGGCATCCGCGCCGACCAATTCCTTGGTGTAGCGAAAGTTCTGCAAGGTGGTTTTGGCTTTTTCCTCAAGGAGAATGCGCTCTTCTGCAATGCCCAACTCCAGCAGGGCGTTTTTCATGATCTGCGCTTCGGAAAGCTTTTGGTGTTTGCCTTTTATGCCGCCCGAGCAGACCGCCTTCATGTCGGGGTGCTCGTTTAAGTATTCCGCGGCGGTTTTAATGCGCTCGTAGAGCAGTTCGCTCGGCTTATCGCCCTCCAGCGGGCCGCCTAAGATCAACAGGTAATCTGCTTGCATGCCGTACCTCTTTTCAAAAAGTGATGCTTTCATTTATTATAGTAAACATTTTGCATTTTTGCAACTTTCGGCTATAATGGGAGTATGAATATTTATGAAATGAATGTGTGGGACAAATTAAAAACCGCCGCCAAGCCGATTGTGCTTTACGGCATGGGCAACGGCGCCGACAAGATTTTAGACATCTTTGCCGAAAAGGGCATTGCCTGTGCCGGTATCTTTGCGAGCGATGATTTTGTGCGCGGGCAGTCGTTTCGCGGTATGCCGGTCAAAAAATACAGCGAAATTAAAGCGCAGCTTGAGGACTTTGTGATTGTGGTGGCGTTTGCCACAAGCCGCCCGGAGATGCTCGCGCGCATATTCGAGTTGGCAAAGGCGCACACCGTGCTTGCGCCCGATGTGCCGGTGGCAGGTATTACGCGCTTTAGTAAAGCCTTTTACGAGCTGCACCGCGAAGATTTTGAAAAGGTCTATGATTTACTTATCGATAAAGCGTCAAAAGACTGTTACGAGCGCATCATCAACTTTAAAATCGGCGGCGATATTGAACTGTTAAAACCCTTTTTTGAAAAAGAGAAGGTGTATCGTGAGTTACTGCAACTACAGGGCGAGCGCATTGTTGATTTAGGCGCGTATGACGGTGATACCGTGCGCGAATTTATTGCGGCAGACCCGGGCTACCAAAGCATTATCGCGCTGGAGCCCGACCCTAAAAACTACAAAAAATTAGAGCGCAACTGCGCGGGATTGCGCGATGTGCAAACTTTTAACCTCGGCGCGTGGGATAAGGAGGCAACCGCCCGCTTCGGCGCCGAAGCGAGCCGCAATTCCACGGTGGGTGTTAAGGGTGTGGAGGTCAAACTCACGAGTGTCGATGCGCTCCTAAAAGAGCCGATTACCCTCTTAAAAATGGATATAGAAGGCAGCGAAGCGAAGGCAATCGCCGGCGCGAAGCAGACCTTACAAGCCTATTTGCCCAAACTCTACATCTGCGCTTACCACCGCAGTGAAGATTTGTTCGCGCTCCCGCTGCAAATTCACGAGCTCTGCCCCGCCTACCGCTTCTACTTCTGCCACCACCCGTATATCCCGGCGTGGGAGAGCAATTTTTACGGCGTAGCCTCATCGCAAGCCACTTAAATTAATTAAATATTATTGCAATAAAAGAAAAAATGATATAAAATTATTTTGATAAAAGTTTTATGAAAAAGCCATTTATGCTGTCGGTTACGGCGCAGGAGGTATGTATGCATCGATTTCAAAAACCTTTGAGTATTCTTTTAGCGGTTATTATCGCACTGGGTGCGTTTACCGCTATTCCTTTTTCCGCTGCGGCAGCGACTGCCGTCAGTTATATTGAGCGCGCGTGGAATCCGGAGGCGCAAACGGAGCAGGAACGCATTCTTGAAACCGAAAAAACCTGTACCGATTATACGGATTGGAGCGATGTGACAGGCACATCGCTTGCGCCGGGCTGGTATGTGGTTTCAAAAAATTGCACGGTCGGCTCTCGTATGATAGTGGCGAGCGGTGAGGTACACCTGATTTTGTGCGATGGTGTGACGATGAACTTGCAAAAAGGTATTAACATCAAAGCCGACGGTAATTTGTATATTTACGGGCAGGCAAACGATACCGGCAAAATATATGCCAACATTCATTTTTCCGATGGCACCTATGACCATGAGTGCGCGCTCATTGGCGGTGTGAAAGGGGAAAATTGCGGCAATATCACGGTTTACGGCGGCACCATTGATTTAACTTATTTAAGCGGTACCGGCGCCTGTATCGGCGGTGCCGAAGGAAGAGGCGGCGGCATGACGCGCATTTACGGCGGTCATGTGACTTGCCAGCAACAAGCCGGCTCGGGTGCGGCAATCGGCGGCGGTTATCATGGACCTGCAAGCCGCTTTGAGCTGGAAGCCATCCAAATATACGGCGGCGACATTGATGCCAAAAGTTGGGGCGGCGCGAGCATCGGTAGCGGGATAGAAGGTAACAGCGGCAAGGACGGTATCGGTATTTACGGCGGCACGATTAAGGCACAGTGCAGCACCGGTGCCGGTATCGGCGGCGGTCAAAGAGGCAAAAACGGACCGATACATATTTATGGTGGCGATATTAATACAGTCGCGTATGCAGAAGGCTATACCGGTGCCGGTATTGGCAGCGGTTTAGAACAAAACCAGGGTGGAACGATTGATATTTCCGGTGGCGTTGTAGTGGCAACCTCTCGCAACGGTGCCGGTATCGGCGCCGGCAAGGAAGCCAGTGCCTCGCAAATCAATATTTCCGGCGGTACGATTGTTGCCTCGTCCACCGAAGGCGGCGCCGGCATTGGCGGTGGCGCGGATGGCGGCAACGGCGGCACCATTCACATTGAAAATGCTAATGTATTCGCCTGTTCCTCTAATTATAACAGCATGGCGGATGCCTCAGATGATATTTTAAAATGTTTAAACAAAACGAATCCGAATCCCTCTGACCATGGGGAATCGGTTGTCGGTGTGTTTTTGGGGCTTTTAGCTTTGATTGTGGATGGCTTTGGCGCTGACCAATCCGGTTGCGGCATCGGCGGCGGTTCGTGCGGCGGCAGTGTTTCTTCCATTACCATTCAAAACAGTAATGTGACAGCCAAATCCGGCAATTATTCGGCTGCCATCGGCAGCGGTGAAGAGGGCGATATCGATACCATTACCATTGAAAACAGCACGGTAACGGCGGAAAGCGGTGATTACGGTGCCGCTATCGGTACCGGCGATGAAGCCGATAACAAGGTTACCATTGATATTAAAAATTCTACGATTGACGCTGCCTCCGGTGATGATGCAGCAGCCATCGGCACCGGCAATGAGGTCGACAGCGCACCGGACATCACGATTACCGATTCCAAAGTCACGGCAAACGGCGGCGAATATGCTGCCTCCATCGGTGGCGGCGATGATGTGAGCGGCGGCAATATCACGATTGACCACTCCACGGTGATTGCCGATAGAGCACTTTACTATTACCTTGAAGAACCGCACGATGAAATGAGCATTCGCGAACACAGAAATTGTGACGGCGCGGGTATCGGCGGCGGTGAGGACGGTGACGGCGGCACGATAGTCATTCAAAACAACTCGAATGTAACGGTACACGGCGGCCCCTATGCGGCAGGCATCGGCGGTGGCGATAACGGTGACGGCGGTAATATTAGCATTACCGGTTCTACCGTGAAAGCCTATGCCGGTGAAGATGCGGCAGCCATCGGCGGCGGCGAAGGCGGCGATGGCGGTAAGATTACCATTTTAAACTCCAATATTTATGCCGAAGGTAAAGGATATGGCGCAGGTATCGGCAACGGTGAAGACGGCAACGAAACCAATATTGAAATCAACGGTTCAAACACTACCGTAGAGGCCTTTGCCGGCAGTGACGGTAAGGCGGTAGCAATCGGTCAAGGCGGCAATGGTATATTTTATACTTACAGTATAACAAGGTCATTCGACCCAACCCTGCTTTGTGATGCCGGCTCCGATAAAAGCCATACTGCGCGCTATCACGGCGATGACCGCTACACTGCGGCAAAGGTTGCAAAATATATGTACCTTTTCCCCTGTGAGCATAATAATCGCAAGTGGGTGTATGATAGCGACACTTTACATGTACCGCAGTGTACCGAATGTGAATTGCGTATTTACTCCGGTGCCGGTTATCATGATTGGGATGAAAATAATGTTTGCACCGTTTGCGGGTGTTCTGCTGTGATGCGTGAAATCACCTTTGTTGAGCAGGATGCAAACGGAAATCAGGTTACTTTTAAACAATCCGGTCCCGTGAGCGGTACTATCAAAGCGCCTGTAAGTACCCACGCGCCGGAGGGGATGGAATTTGTTTGTTGGAGTGAGAGCGGCGCCTACTATGCCGGTGCCGGTGAAGACATTGGCGTGTCTAATCGCGAAAGAACCTTCGAAGCCGTGTATCTCCCTGTTACACAGGCCACATATATAGACCGTGACGGCGCAGAGAAAACGGTCACTGCGCGCCGCTTAACGCATACAAATTTGGAACTGACAGCCGGTCGGTATGTGGTGGAGAGCAATATTCAATCGCGCAATGCAATGACCATTTCCGGCGATGTGGAACTCATTCTTGCGGATGGTGCTACTTTCTCTTTCTACCAAGGGTTTGATTATTATGATTTGGATCACATTGATTGTTTGATAACTGCACAGGATACATCGTCTAACTTATCTGTGTATGGGCAAACACAACAAACAGGCACTTTACTTCTCGGTAAGCGCCACACGGTTTTAACGGACTTTGCACAATACGGCGGTGTGGTTGACAGTGAAACGGGCTTTTTTGAATCCACTAAAAATTGCGTGATAAGCGGCGGTACCTTTAAAGCGGCTGTTTTGGTTTGTGACAGAGCCGCTATCCTCGGCGGCAATGCGACTATCGGCAATATGCCGCTCAACAAAAGTTTGCAACTCGCCTGGCAGCAAAAGAGTGACCGCATTCACTTTGATTCTTTAGAGAGCGAAAACACGAGCGTGGTTGCAAATCAGGCATTTTGCGATGAAAACGGCAATGTATACAAAGGCACCTTGAGCGCCGAGCAGGTCAGCGCGCTTCAGGGCAAAACGCTTATGCCGTATGTGGAGCATAATTATGCGGAGCCGGAGTGGGTTTGGTTGGATGAATACACCAATGCCCAGGCGGTATTTCGTTGCAAAGACTGCGAAGAAGAGCAAACCATCAGCGCAAAGGTAACATGGGAAGATGAAGGCAATAGCAGAACCGCTCATGCGGTATGCACATTTAACGGTGATACTTACACCGACACACGCACCGTTAACATCATGTGGAATATCACCGCGGCTCAAACCGAACACGGCACAATCAGCGCCGATAAAGCGCACGCAAAGGCAGGCGAACCGGTTTGCATTACCACCACACCCGATGAAGGCTATGTGCTTGATGCCCTGGAGGTGAGCGATAGCGAAGGCGGTCACATTGAGGTTGAAAACAATAAATTTAAAATGCCGGAAAGCGATGTGAGCATCACGGCAAGCTTTAAGATAACCACGCATACGGTGCGCTGGGTTGCCGGCGCGCAAACCCTCGAAACGGATGAAAATGTGCCTTACGGCACAACACCGGAATATAACGGCGCAACCCCTGCCTCGTATTTTGACGGCGAAGCCGAATATGTGTTTGCAGGCTGGTCCCCTGCCGTTGCACCCGTTACGGAGGATGCCGTTTATACCGCAACGTATGCTGCGAGCGGAAAAATCCGCGTGCCCTACATCAATGAAAACGGCACGCAAAGCATCGCAACGGCGGCAATACTTACCGGCAGCGAAACCGTGCTCGAAAGCGGCTGGTATGTGGCGCGTTCGGAAATCAACTATCAAGACAAATTGAAGATTTCCGAGGGGGTTAAACTGATTCTTGCCGATGGTGCGCATTTGCGTGTGCATCACTTCGACTATGCCGATGCCAACAAACTTTGCACTCTGCGCGTATTTGCGCAAAGCGGAAAAACCGGCAGCATGCAAATCCAACACAACAGCAGTTTGACGGGGATTGATATTTACGGCGGCAATGTTAACCTGCCGTTTATGCTTACAATGAGCGCAGGCTTTTATGCGGGCAATATAGAAATCGGAAATCTGTTTGTGCCGCAAGATGCCGGGAGCATTACACTCGGTTGTGCAAATGATGATGACCGCATTAAAATCGGCACCTTGAATAACGGTACCGTAGCGGTGGTGCAGGGGCAAACCCTGTATGACGGCAAGGCGCTTTACAGCGGCAGCCTCTCAAGTGCGCAAGTGAGCGCTCTCGACGGCAAGACACTGCGCAAAGCCCCTCGCTATACCGTGCGCTGGATGATAGGCGATACGCTTGCCGAAACGGATGAAAATGTGCTTGTCACTTCCACCCCTTCTTTTGACAGCACCCTGCCTGCCACATACATTGAAGGGCAAACGCACTATTGCTTTAGCGGCTGGAGTGATGGCGAAAAGGTCTATGCACCCGATGCCTTACCCGCGGTAAGCGCGGATGTTACCTACACGGCGGTTTATACGCAAGGTGAGCATGACTACGGCGAACCGGTTTGGAATTGGGCTGCCGATTGCAGCAGCGCCACTGCCGTGTTTACCTGTTCGCTTTGTCAGCGGTGCGAAGCAGTCGATGCCGTTGTCACACCGTTGGCGGACGGCAAAACCTATCGGGCAACGGCAATCTTTAACGGCGAAGAATACAGCAACACGAAAGAGATGGCTACCGTGCATCGCAACGGCGCGTCCCTCACGCTTAATGACGGTGTAAGTCTCAATGTTTACCTCGATGCGGACTCCTACGGTTTGGAGGCAGGCAAAGCCGTCGTGAAGCTGACTTACAACCACAATGCGGATATCGGAAAAGAGAAGAATATCACGACGGATATCATCGCGCTTGGCGAAGCCGCCAAGTACATGAAAAGCGGGGATACCTACAGCGGCACCTACAAGTTTTCTTTCAGAATGGCACCGGCACAGTTTGCCGATGACATTACGATTGGGCTGTATGCGAGCGCCGAAGTGGCAGAGCCGGTATTTACCGCGACCACCAATGTGAAGGCGAAGTGTGAGCAGGTGAAGACCCTTGCCGAGAAGAATGACGCTTACGCTTCTCTCGCCGCTCTTTGCGCCGCGCTGGAAGATTACTGTATCGCTTCTCAGGTCTACTTTGCTTATGATGCTCCGCAAGCACCGGCATATAATAACCTCGCTGTGACCACCATGGCGGCAGATGATATGGAAGTGCCGGAAACAAGCGTGGGCATTCCCGCAACCGGTTTCTCCTTTACGGTGGTTTCCGCTTTGGAAGTCAATATTTTCTATAGCGGCACCCTCAAGGTGCCGGGCGTGTCGATTGCTTCTGCCAAGGGCAGTGACAGCGTGCGTGCTGAAGTGACCGAGAAGGGTAACAGGAACTGTATCAATATCAAGGGTATTGCTTCCGGCAATATGGATAACCTTGTGACAGTTAACACCACGGCAGGCGATGTTACGTTGGCGGCAACCAATATTGCAAAAGCCATCGCTGCAAGCACAAATAACACGGATTATGCGAACCTTGCAAGAGCGCTGTATCTTTACAGTGTGCAGGCAAGCCGCTACTTTGGCTGTTAAAAAATGAAGAGCTGCCTGATACGGCAGCTCTCAGACTGTCGAAAAAGTGGCTAAAACCACACGATTAATAATTTTAGTTATCGATTCTAAAGTGTATTCAAAAACATCTTTAACAATACACAAATATCAAATAGTTGGAAACAGTGTATAGAAAATCGCCGTAGTTACGGCGATTTTGTGTTTTTGCCAATCTCTGCTTGGAGTATCTATATACGCCTCAGCGCAGAGATTGACAAATTTTAGCTCACTCTTTCAACATCTGCCAGCGTGTAGAAAAACGAGTTTTTCTACACGCTGAGAGCTGCCTGATACGGCAGCTCTTTTTAGTTAATGTCTTTAGACTGTTCCGCCGCGCTCAACAAACAACCACCCGCTATGCGGGTGTGCAACAAATGTTATACATAGTAAATGCTTTGAGGGTGGGCACTCAAATGCGGAATGCGGAGTGCGAAATTCGGAATGAATGGTGGCGCGCACAGCGCGCTTTCTTTTTTTATTCCCGATTTTTCGATAGTTGTCGCAAAGGCTTTTCTGTTGCATAAATTTGCGCTACAATGATATAATAGAACCAAAGCGAAAGGGTAAAAAAATGAAAATTTGTATTTGTGAAGATATTGCCGCGCAAGCGCAGCAGCTGCGCGCGCTCATAGATGAGTACTTTGCCGCAAAGGCTTGCGACGTGCAGGTGAGTGTGTTTGAGAGCGCGGAAGCGCTGCTTGCCGGCGACGCCGCAAAAGAGAATGCTATTTTCTTTGTGGATATAGAGCTCGGTGCACTCAGCGGGTTGGAGCTTATCCGCGCCATTAGCGAGCAAAACCGGGCGGCGCTGTTTATTGTTGTCACCGCCTACCACCGCTATTTAGATGATGCGATGGATTTAAATGTTTTGCGCTACCTGGACAAGCCGGTAGAAAAAGAGCGCCTGTTTTCGGCGCTCGATAAAGCGCTGCAAGAGTTTGGGCAAGGCACAGTGGAAATCAAAGGTAAAAACAACAGAACCTATCGCATCAAAAAGGCGGACATCATCTATGCCGAGTCAAAATTCAAAAAAACCTTTGTGTGCACGGTCGATAACACCATCGAAACCAAGCTGCCGCTCAAAGAGATTAAAGAAATGCTTGCTTCGCCGGACTTTATTGTGCCCCACGCTTCTTTTGTGCTCAACAAAAACTATATTGTGCGCTTTGAGCGCACGGCTATTGCGGTGCGAGAGAACATGAAAACCGTTTCTATTCCCGTTTCGCCCAAAAGGCAGGCAGAAGTCAGAAAGCAGGTATTGTTTGAAGCGCGCGGCGGGGATTGTTAGGAGGTAAAAATGGGAACTACTGTTATTAATATCGTGCTTTACCTGTTGCAAGCGCTCTTTTTCTATTACTACTGCAACAGCATTTTTAACAGTAAATATAAGAAGAGCACGCGGCTTTTATGGATTTTGTTAGGGTTTACGGTTCTGTTTTTCGTATTCCTTTTGGGTAAGGTGTATATCAACGGACCGGTCATTGTGTTGACAATTTTCCTCATTGTGCGTTTTGTGTATGGCGAGAGCATTTTGAGCTCCCTGTTTCAAGGTATCCTCTATCTTGCTTTATTGGCGGCAACCGAGTATGTGTCTATACCGCTTGTCAATATCCTTTATAACTTATATGACACGGATTTTCACGATGATTTTCACGGCTACCTGTTTGTGGTGTTAATCAGCAAGACCCTTCAATTTGTTTGTATGATGCTCTTAATCTGGATTTTTAATCGCAATAAGAGCAACTCCGTCAGCAAAAAAGGCATGATTTTAACCTTAACGGTTCCCCTTTCCAATGTTGCGATATTAACAATGGTCGAGTATATTTCCCGCAAGACGCAATATAATCGGGAAATGAACATTGTTTGGGGCATTATCGCGGGGCTTTTGCTGTTACTGACATTTCTTCTGCTGTATAATCGCAGCTATCTGGTTCGGCAGGCGGATAAAATCAGTGAACTGACCCTCGAAAAACAAAAGCGGGAGTTAGATGAGCAGTATTTTTCCATCATCGAAAAGAAAAATGACGATATGCAAATTTTAGCGCATGATTTTAAAAACCATTTAGCTACCATCCGCAATATGGGCTCTTTGGAAGAAGCGGATGACTATATTGATAAAATATACCCGGCGATTGAAAAATTCAGCACCATTGGTGTGAGTAAAAATAAAACCTTGGATTTGGTTTTGAGTAAGTATGTTTCTTTGTGTGAAATCAAAAATATTGAGTTTTCTTTTGATGTCAAAACCGCCAATCTTCATCAGATTGACAGTGTGGATTTGACCGCACTGCTCAATAACCTGTTAGACAACGCGGTGGAAGCCGCCGCGCAGAGCGCGAAAAAAAAGATTACTTTGGTGCTTAAGCAGCAAAGCGACTATATGGATGCGCTTTTGCTGCACAACAGCTGCGACAGCGCGCCGCAAGAAAATGCCGGCAATTTAATCTCTCGCAAAGCCGACAAAGAAACCCACGGTTTCGGTACCAAAAGCATTCGCAAAATCGCCGAAAAGTACGGCGGCATTTACGACTGGCAGTATGATGAAAAGGCACACCTTTTCACTACATCGATTTTGTTTGCAAGAGAGCAAAAGCGGTGATGCTTCGGTCACAATAAATAAAAACCACCTTCAGCCGAACAGGCACAACGGTGGTTTTTTTCTAATCAAGTGCGAATGTGTCGCCCTTCACATTTGCAAAGCAAATATATCACTCCCGCAGGGAATATCACATTTTGCTCAGCAAAATATATCACTCGTGCTTTGCACGAATATCACTGCAATGGTCTGGGACCATTGCTAAACGCTCTCTTTTATCACCCCAAACACTTCTCTGGTGTAATACACCGGGGCAAGGTAGGCTTGGGTTTTGGCGTTGACCGCGTAGGCATCTAAACCGTAGCGCGCGCATATCATTCTCGCGCGCTTTTGGTGGAAGTCGTTGGTCGCTACGGCAACCTCTTTAGAGAGGTTGTTTTTTTCAATAATCGCAAGCGCATGCTTGATATTTTCATCGGTGGTGGTGGAAGTGCTTTCGATGTAAAGCCTTGCGGGGTCTATCCCCTTTTCGGTTAAGATGTTATAGATGCACTGCCCTTCGCTCAGGTCCTCATCTGCCCCCTGCCCGCCGCACAAAACAGCGACTGCATCGGGGTGCTCGCTCAGGTAGTCATACGCCGCGTTAATTCTGTCACTGAGCATGCGGCTGGGGGTGCTGCCGCGAATTTGGCAGCCGAGCACCAGCAGGGTGCTTTGGTCGGTCGCGGTGCGGCTTTGTGCTGCAAAAATCGAGCCTAAAATGCCGCCGAAAGCGCCTGCGCCCGCCACGGCGAAAACCAGCGCGCCAATGAGTATCACCTTGCCGATTTTTAACTGCCACAGTGCCACGATTCCCTTGAGAATAAAGGGGAAAAACAGCCCCGCGGCAATCAGCGCTATGCCTGCTACCAAGCCTAAAACGGTCGCAAAATTCACAATGTGCCGCGGCACCTGCAAGCGAAATAAATACAGCAGCAGAATCCCTGCGCCGATGAGTAAAACAGAAGCTGCAATTTTCATAAGTTTTTTTGCCATAAGTCTTTCTCCCATTGCGGAATGGGACTATTTTCTCAAATAGGAGTGAATAGGAAATAAAATTTTTTTAAATAGTTTGTAAATTAAGAATTTGCGGAGTTGTTGGAGTAAAAAGTTTTTATTGATTTCGACCAACTTTTCTACCCCTCAGTCGCGCCAATCGCGCGCCAGCTCCATAGGGTAAAAGCAATCGACCCTTAATAGCCTCTCGCTTGCCCTATTCGGCTAATTCCTCTGCTTTTCCTTTGTTTGGCGGAAGCCAAACTGCATCAAAATCATAGAAATTATCTCGAACATTCCTAAGCGAGAGGTGCTGCGCAGTTTTGGTCTGCCTGATTTTTACAAAGGCAAGGCAAAACAGCGAAGTAATGCTGTCGCATTGCG